>JBKPPY010000060.1:0-27896 GCA_046733845.1 Actinomycetota bacterium
GCGTAAACCGGTTCCATTCCGAAGGGTAGGGTCAGCTCATGGCAAAGGTCGTCGTGCTCTCGGGCGGCGTCGGTGGCGCGCGCTTCGTGCGCGGACTCGTGGATGTCGCCGGACCCGAGAACGTGACCGTCATCGGCAACGTCGGGGACGACGACGAGTTTTTCGGCCTCCACGTGTCGCCCGATCTGGACAGCATCGTCTACGCGCTCGCCGATCTCCACGACACGCAACGGGGCTGGGGTCGGCGCCGCGAGACCTGGCACGCGCTCGAGACGGCCGAGGCGCTCGGCGACGACGAGACCTGGTTCCAGCTTGGCGATCGCGACCTCGGTCTCCACTTGGTGCGCACGAAGGCGCTGCGTGCAGGCGAGCCGCTATCGGCGGTGACGGCTCGGATCGCGAAGGCGTTCGGCGTGGACGCCCGCGTCGTTCCCGCGACCGACCATCGGCTGCGGACGATCCTCGAGACTCCCGGCGGGGATCAGTCGCTCCAGGAGTGGTTCGTGCAGCATCGCGGCCGCGATGAGGTCGACGGCGTCCGCTTCGAAGGGGCGGCCTTCGCGACGCCGGCTCCGGGCGTGGTGGAGGCGATCGAGCAGGCCTCGCTCGTCGTGGTCGCGCCGAGCAATCCGTACATCAGCATCTGGCCGATTCTCGCCGTCCGCGGTATCGGCGAGGCCGTTCGGGCGACGTCGCGGCCGGTGATCGGCGTGAGTCCGCTGGTCGGCGGGAAGGCGGTGAAGGGACCTGCCGACAGGATGCTTCGTCGGCTCGCGGGCGGCACCTCGCCGGCGCAGGTCGCGGGCTGCTACCCCGGTTTGCTCGACGCCCTGGTCATCGACGAGGCCGACCGGGCCGGCGTGAAGGGTCTCGAGGCCGAGGGCGTCCGGCCCTACGTGACGCGGACGCTGATGCGGGACCGGCGGGCCACGCGCCGGCTGGCGCTGACTGTGCTGGAGGCGGGCCGGTGATTCAGGTGCTGCCGGTCGAGGGGCTTCCGGAAATCGTCGAGGGCGACGATCTTTCGTCGCTGATCGCGGCGGCGGTCGAGCTCCGAGACGGTGACGTGGTCTGCGTGGCGCAGAAGGTCGTGTCGAAGGCCGAGGGGCGCGTCGTACGTCTCGACGAGGTGGAGCCCTCCGAGGAGGCGCATCGGCTTGCCGGGCAGGACGGCGATCCGCGCCGCCTGGAGGTCATCCTGCGCGAGGCGGTGCGGATCGTCCGCAGCCGCCCGCCGCTCGTGATCGCCGAGACCAAGCACGGCTTCGTTTGCGCGTCGGCCGGGGTCGACGCCTCGAACGCACCTGCCCCGGACACGGTCGTCCTGCTCCCCGAGGATCCGGACGCATCTGCCGCTCGGCTTCGCGCGGCTCTCGAAAAGCTCACCGGTCGCACACTGGGCGTGATCGTCACCGACACGTTCGGTCGCTCCTGGCGGATCGGAATCACGAATGTCGCGATCGGAGCGGCCGGAACGGAGGTGCTCCGCGACCTGCGCGGCGTCCACGATCCGACCGGCTACGAGCTGCATTCGACCGTGATTGCGCTCGCCGACGAGATCGCCGCGGCGGCGGAGCTCGTGATGGGCAAGACGGCGAGGATCCCGGCCGCGGTCGTGCGCGGTCTCGAGGTCGCCGGATCGGGTACGGCCGCTGAGCTGGTCATGCCGCGCGGCCACGACCTTTTTCGCTGAATCCAAGCGGTCTGCCGGCTCGGTAGCCCCCCAAACGGGTCACCGTGCGGACTTTCGAAATGCCGATACCAAAAGCACTGTGGCAGTGAACGCTGCGCTCGTTCCCGATCCCGAACCCAGAAGGGCAGATGCTGCACGCGACGCCGCGCTCGTCGAGTCGTACCGGCGGCTCGCGGCGGTGTTCCACGAGGTGCTGTCGGAGCAGCGGCCGGAGGCGCTCCTCGACCGGATCGCCGACACGCTCAGCGAGCTCGTGCCGCATCAGGATCTGCACATCTACGAGGCGGACGAGAAGCGTCGTCAGCTGGTGCCGGTGTTCGCGAAAGGCCCCTGGGAGGAGGAGGTCATGGCGAGCACGATCCCGTACGGCCAGGGGATCACCGGCTGGTCGGTGTCCCATCGCAGCCCGGTGCTCGCGAACGAGGCGCACCTCGATCCGCGGGTGGAGTTCGTCCCAGGAACGCCTCCCGACCCGGAGGCGCTGATCAGCGTCCCGCTGATCGCGCGTGGGTCACTGAAGGGCGCGTTGAACATCTACCGCATCGGTGAGGACGCGTCGTTCGACGACGACGAGTTCGAGCTCGCCCGCTGGTTCGCGGACGCCGCCGCGCTGGCGCTCGACAACGCACAGATCCGCGCGCGGCTGGAGCACCTCGCCCACACCGACTCGCTCACCGGCCTCTACAACCACCGGTACTTCCACGAGCGGCTGCGTGCCGAGCTGGGCCGTGCGGGCCGGGCACACGACTCGCTCGCGCTGATGATGCTCGACATCGACGACTTCAAGCGCGTCAACGACGTCTGCGGCCACGGTGAGGGTGACGAGGTGCTCCAGACGATCGCGGCGGTGCTGCGCGCGACCGTCCGCGCCTCGGACGTGGTCTGCCGGGTGGGCGGCGAGGAGTTCGCGGCGATCCTGCCGTCGTGCGGCGCCGTCGACGCGGTCGCGATGGCGGCGCGCCTGAAGGCCGGTCTCGCCGAGGTCGCGACCGATGCGGCCGGTCAGATCACGCTCTCGATCGGTGTGGCGCTCGGGCCGGAGCACGCCATGAATGCCCGCGAGCTCCTCGCCTGCGCGGAGGCGGCGATGATGACCGCGAAGACGCAGGGGAAGGATCAGGTCGTCGTCTTCGACGAGTTCGGTGGCGAGCGGCCGCAGGACGCCGACGGCGGACGCGACGTCCGGTCGATCGCGCACCTGAAGCTGCTCCAGAGCCTGGCGCGGAAGCTGAACCGGTCGAACGATGTGACAGAGATCGGCGAGGCGATCGTCGACGAGCTGCGGGTGCTGGTCGACTACAACAACTGCATCGTCTACCTGCTCGAGGGCGAGCGGTTGCGTGCCGTCGCGGTCCGCGGCGTGCTCGAGACCATGCCGCAAGAGCAACTCGAGTTCCGGCTCGGCGAAGGCCTCACGGGTCGCGTCGCCGAGACCGGGAAGCCGATGTTGATCGCCAATGTCCAGGAGTCCGAGCTCTGCAAGCGGCTCGATGACAGTGCTGCGAACGAGTCGCTCGCCTCGGTGCCGCTTCGTCACGACCAGCGCGTGATCGGAGCGATCACGATGGCGAAACTCGGTGTCGAGCAGTTCGACGAGGACGACCTGCGCTTGCTCGAGGTCGTCGCCGGCCATGCGTCGGTCGCGCTCGAGAACGCGCGTCTCTACGCCTCGGCCCGCCGCGAGGCGGAGAACGCGACCGTCTGGCTCGAGTTCGCCGATGCGCTCTCCGAGGCGCGCTCCGTGGAGGCGGTCGGTGACGAGGCCATCCGAACCATCGGTCGGGTGATGGAGGTCGAGCAAGCCTCCCTCTGGATCGAGGACGCGCACGTGGCCAACTTCCGCTGCCTGGCGTCTCTCGGCTACGAGGCGGATCCGCGCGCGGCGATCGTCCCCGTTCTGCGTACCAGCCGAGCGACCGGGACGCGGCTGCTCGACGGCCGGAAGACGCCCTTCACGCTCGGGGGCGACGAGTTTCGCGCGCTGCTCGGCGACGACGCCGGCGACGCTGCGATCAGGTCTGCCGCGATCGCGCCGTTGAACGCCGGTTACGGCATCCGCGGCTGGATCACCGTGCGGGCGCCGGGGGACGACCTGGGGCACTTCACCGGCGAGCGTCTGCGCCTGCTCGAGGGTCTCGCCTACCGCGCTTCGGTCGCGCTCCAGAAGACGGTCCTGCTCCAGTCCGAGCAGGAGAGCGCCGAGGTGACGGGCGCACTGCTCGAGTTCTCGCGGCGTCTTGCCGGCACCACCGCTGACGACCTTCGTCGCCGGATCGTCGAGCTGACCGGCGAGATGCTCGGCTCGCCGCGGACGTGGCTCTGGCTCGAGCGCGGGCGGCCCGGTTCGTTCGCAATCGAGGCAGCCTGGCGCGAGGACGGCGCCGTGCCGATCGTCCCGATCGGCAGCGTGGTCGACTTCGCAGGGGCACGGCAGGCCCTCGAGGCAGGCGAGCCCTTCGTGCTCCAGCCGGGGACGATGAACATGGTCCCGGTGGGTGAAGATCCGCTTGCGGTTGCCCCGGTCGTGCTGCCGTCAGGTCGGATCGGATGCGTCGCCGCGTCCGTTCCGGGTGAGTTCCCCGAACGCAAGCTTCGCCTGCTCGCCGGCATCGCGAACCAGGCGAGTCTCGCGCTCCACATCTCAACCTAGATTGCTTCGCGGGCCGGGCAAAGCCCCGCCGCTCGCTCGCGCCCCGCGCCGGGGAGCTGCCAAACCAAAACCGACCGAGATTGTGGTTCGGCCAGGATCCGCCGCCCCGACCTCGTCGGCCGGGGCGAGCCTCGTGGCGTTTCACACCCGGTCTCTGAGACCGGGGGTGAAACGATTCTGCGACAGCTCGTCCACAGGGAACCGAGCCGTCCGCTTGGTTCCAGCGTTTCCACCCCGGTCTCTGAGACCGGGGGTGAAACGAAACTGGAAAAGTTCACGCACATGGATGTGGACGTTGTGGAAGGCGACATCGCCGCGCTCGCTGTCGACGCGATCGCAAACGCGGCCAACGACCACCTCTGGATGGGCGCCGGGGTCGCGGGGGCGATCAAGCGGGCCGGCGGCGAGGAGATCGAGCGCGAGGCGGTCGCGAAAGGCCCGATCGCGGTCGGCGACGCGGTCGCAACCGGCGCCGGCCGGCTCCCGGCGCGCTGGGTGATCCACGCCGCCGTGATGGGCCAGGACTTGCGGACGAATGCAGATGCGATCGCAGCCGCAACCCGGCGCACGCTCGAGGTCGCGGACGAGCTCGGAGCCGAGTCGCTCGCGCTGCCCGCGTTCGGCACCGGCGTTGGCGGCTTCCCGCTCGACGTGTGCGCACGGCTGATGGTCGAGGCCGTGCGGTCGTACGAGGCACGAACGCTCCGCCGCGTCGTTTTCGCCGTCTACGGAACAGAGGCGGAGACGGCCTTCCGGTCGGCGCTATGAGAACCGCGCTCTGAGCTTCGGGACGACGTCCCGGCAAAACTGGTCGAGGAAGCGCAGCTGGTCATCGCCGGGCGCGTGGAAAAGGAGGTGGTCGAATCCGAGCGCGACGTACGGCTCGATTCGCTCGACCACTTCATCGGCGTCGTTAGAGACGATGAAGCGGCGCTGTGCGATCCCTGGGTTCTCGTACGCGAGCCGCTCGAGCTCGATCGGATCCTCGACATCCAGCTTCTGCTCCGGGGTGAGCGCGAGCGGAGCCCAGTACTCGCACGCCTCGCGCGCGTACTCCAGATCGTGGTCGTACGAGACCTTGATCTCGATCAGCTTGACGATTGCGGCGGGGTCCCGTCCGGCTGCCGCCGCGCCTTCGGCCATCGCCGCGTTCAGCTCCTCGTACAGCTCGGGAGCCTTGCCGCTGGTGACGACGAAGCCGTCGCCCGTGCGTCCTGCCAGCTTCGCGGCCAGCGGGCCCGAAGCGGCGATGTAGATCGGGACCGGCTCGTCGGGCCGGTCGTAGATCGTCGCGCTCGCGGTGCGATAGTACTCGCCCTCGAACGTCACGCGCTCCTGCGTCCAGAGGCGCCGCATCAGGTCGATCGCCTCGGCGAGCCGCAGCCGGCGCTCCTTCGCTCCCGGCCACTCGGCGCCTGTCGCGGGCGTCTCGTTCAGCGACTCGCCGGTACCGACGCCCAGCCAGATGCGGCCCGGGTTAAGACACGCAAGTGTCGCGAACGCCTGGGCGACGACCGCCGGCTCGTACCGCAGCGTCGGCGTGAGCACGCTCGTACCGAGCAGCGCCCGCTCCGTGCGCTCGCCGAGAGCGCCGAGCCAAGGAAGGCAGGCCGGCGCATGGCCTCCGGTGTGGCGGAAGGGCTGGAAGTGGTCGGAGACGCCGATCAGGTCGAGCCCGAGCCGCTCCGCCTCGACCGAGAGGTCGAGGAGGCGGCGAGGCGGGAACTGCTCAGCCGACGCCTTGTAGCCGAGCCTCAAAGGCATGCCGCCTGCATCCGCGCGAGGTCGTCCGGGGTGTCGACGTCGAAAGCGAGACCCGGTAGGTCGACGACCGCGTGGGGGACGCCCAGCGAGGCGTGGACGGCCGCGCTTCCCGGCTCGCCGAAGTGAGTCCGGACAACGCCTGGCGGCCTCATCGCCACGGCGTTCGTTCCGCCGTCCAGCGCGCGCGCGATCGCGATCCCGCGCTCCGGCGTCGCCCCGAGCAGCTCCTCGACGTCGCCCGGTCGGATGAGCGGGAGATCAGCGGAAATCACCGCGACGAGCGGCGCCGTCACCACCTCGGTCATTGCCGCGGCCAGCGCATCGTTCCAGGCGAGTCCTCGGTCGTCCCAGACTTCGTACCCCTTCAACGACAGGCCGGTTACGACCGTGACCCGCTCGACGCCCGCCTCTCGTGCGGCCGAGACGACACCGGCGAGTAGGCCGCGCATCAGCCGCACCCGTTCCTCCAGCGGAAGGGCGTCCGCCAGCCGGCTCTTCGGGTCGATTCGCTTCAGCGGGACCAGCACGTGGACGTCCACGTCGCCAGCCTATCTCCGCCACGTATGCTCATCGCGTGCTCGACCAGCCCCTCGAAGAGCTTCTCTCCGAGGCGCGGAGCCTGCGTTCGAGGCCCGTGGTCACGTACTCGCCGAAGGTCTTCATTCCACTGACGAAGCTCTGCCGGGACGTCTGTCACTACTGCACGTTCGCGCATCCGCCGCGCCGCGGTGAGCGTGCGTACATGACCCCGGACGAGGTCCTCGACGTTGCCCGTGCAGGCGCCGCCGCTGGGTGCACGGAGGCCCTGTTCACGCTCGGCGACAAGCCAGAGCGTCGCTACCGCGTCGCCCGGGAGGAGCTTGCAGCGCTCGGCTGCGAGACGACGGTCGAGTACCTCGTCCGGATGTGCGAACTCGTGCTCGAGGAGACGGGACTGCTCCCGCACGCCAACCCGGGCGTGCTGGCCGCGGACGAGCTCGCCGCCCTGCGGGAGGTGACCGCGTCCCAGGGACTGATGCTCGAGACGGTCGCCGATCGGCTCTCCGAGCGGGCCGGGCCGCACTTCGGCTCGCCGGACAAGCGGCCGGCGGCACGACTCGAGACCCTCCGCCTCGCCGGCGAGCTCCGCGTCCCGTTCACAACCGGGATCCTGATCGGGATCGGCGAGACGCGCGAGGAGCGCGTCGAGGCGCTGGAGGCGATCGCGGCCCTCCACCGTGACCACGGCCACGTCCAGGAGGTGATCGTCCAGAATTTCCGGGCGAAGCCGGGGACGAAGATGGCGGAGCATCCCGAGCCGTCGCTCGACGACCTGCTCTGGACGGCCGCCGTCGCGCGACTCGTCCTCCCGGAGGACGTCCACGTCCAGTGCCCGCCGAACCTCAGCTACGACGACTTCCCGCGCCTGCTCGATGCGGGGATCGACGACTGGGGCGGCGTCTCACCCGTCACCATCGATCACGTCAACCCTGAGGCGCCCTGGCCGGCGATCGAGCGGCTTCGCGTCGCGACCGAGGCCCGAGGACTGGCGCTCGCCCCACGTCTGTCCGTCTACCCCGAATTCCTCAGCGGCCTGTGGCTCGAACCGAGGGTCCTGAAGCAGGCGCTGCGTGCGTCCGACGCGGAGGGCCTCGGCCGCGAAGACCGGTGGTGCGCAGGCAGCCCGGGCTCAGCGCCCTTCACGCCGCGTGACGCCCTTCCGCTCACCACCGACGAGCTCGACGAGGACGACATCGTGCGGTTGTTCGCCGCGCGCGGCGAGGAGCTCCACCGTGTGCTCGCCGCCGCCGACCGCCTCCGACGCGAGACGAACGGCGACGAGGTCAGCTACGTCGTCACGCGGAACGTCAACTACACGAACGTCTGCTACTTCCGGTGCGGTTTTTGCGCGTTTTCGAAGGGGAAGCTCGCGGAGGACCTGCGCGGACCGGCCTACGTGGTGCCGACCGATGAGATCGTCCGCCGCGCGCACGAGGCGTGGGACCGCGGCGCGGTCGAGATCTGCCTTCAGGGCGGGATCCATCCCGGCTTCGACGGCGACTACTACGCCGGGATCTGCGCGGCGATCAAGGGCGAGCTGCCCGACCTGCACCTGCACGCGTTCTCCGCGCTCGAGATCTGGCAGGGCGCAGCGACCCTGGGCGAGCCGCTCGACGCCTATCTTGCCCGGCTCAGAGACCTCGGCCTCGCCTCGCTGCCGGGAACGGCGGCCGAGATCCTCGACGACGAGGTCCGGGCGGTCCTCTGTCCGGACAAGGTCAACACGGCGCAGTGGCTGCAGGTCCACGAGACCGCACACCGGCTCGGCCTGCGCTCCACCGCCACGATCATGTTCGGCCACGTCGACACCCCTCGGAGCTGGGCACGGCACCTCCTTCGGATCCGTGAGCTGCAGTCACGCACGGGCGGATTCACCGAGCTCGTGCCGCTCCCGTTCGTGCACATGGAGGCGCCCATCTACCTGAAGGGACAGGCCCGCCGGGGGCCGACCTACCGCGAAGCCCTTTTGATGCACGCCGTCGGGCGATTGGCCCTCCACCCCCACATCACCAACATCCAGGCCTCGTGGGTGAAGCTCGGCCTCGACGGCGCGCAGGCGTGCCTGAGCGCAGGCGTGAACGACCTGGGCGGCACGCTGATGAACGAGTCGATCTCGCGGGCGGCGGGAGCGAGCCACGGGCAGGAGATGCCGCCCGAGCTGATGGAGGACGCGATTCGCTCTGCCGGCCGCGTGCCGCGGCAGCGGACGACGCTCTACGGCACGCCGCCGGCCGAGCGCACGGCGGCCTCGTTCGGTGCCGCGCCGCTCACAGATCCGGTCAACCCGCCGGTCGACACCTCGCGCCTGCGGCGTCCGAAGGTGCTCGTCCGGCCCGGCCTTGCCGTCGCCTGAGCAGGCGCGCGTCGCACGACTTGCCACCGTCGACGCGAGCGGACGTCCGCACGTCGTCCCGATCTGCTTCGCGATCGAGGGTGACACCCTGTACACGGCGATCGACGAGAAACCGAAGCGGACGCGACGGCTGCAGCGCCTCGCGAACATCGAGGCGAACCCGATCGTCGAGGTGCTGATCGACCACTACGAGGAGGACTGGTCGCGCCTCTGGTGGGTACGGCTGCGTGGAACGGCGCGGATCGCGGAGGATCGGCACGCCGTGGAGCTGCTCGTCGCCAAGTACGCGCAGTACCGGGAGCACCCGCCCGCCGGGCCGGTGATCGCGGTCACGATCGAGAAACGGAGCGAGTGGACGGCCTCGCCTTCCTGACCGCGACCGAGCAGGCCGACCTCGTCCGGCGCGGCGAGGTCACGCCGCTCGAGCTCGTCGACACCTATCTCGGGCGGATCGAGCAGCTCGACCCAGAGCTGAACGCCTACGTCACCCTGTGTGCGGACGAGGCGCGCGCTGCGGCAACCGGCTCGCTGCCGGACGGTCCATTCCGGGGCGTGCCGCTGCCGATCAAAGACCTGAACGAGACGGCCGGCGTCCGCACGACCTTCTCCTCGCGGGCGTTCGAGGACTACGTGCCCGCGTTCGATCACTCCGTCGTCAGGCGGCTGAAGGGGGCAGGGTTCATCGTCCTCGGCAAGACGAACACGCCGGAGCTCGGGTTGACGGCCGTGACCGAGTCCGAGCTGAACGGCCCGTGCCGGAACCCCTGGGACACGACCCGGACGCCGGGCGGGTCGAGCGGCGGCGCGGCCGCGGCAGTTGCCGCTGGGCTTGCGCCGGCCGCACAGGGGAGCGACGGCGGGGGATCGATCCGGATCCCGGCCTCGTGCTGTGGGCTGTTCGGGATCAAGCCGGCGCGCGGGCGGGTCTCGCAGGCTCCCTACGGCGGGCTTGAGGGGTTCTCCACGAGCGGGCCGATCGCGCGCACCGTGCTCGACGCGGCCGCCATGCTCGACGTCCTTGCCGGCTACGAGACCGGCGACCCGTACTGGGCGCCACCTCCCGAGCGGCCGTACGCGGAGGAAGTCGGCGCCGATCCGGGCCGCCTCAGGGTTGCGCTCACGACGACGCCGCCGATCGAGGCACCGGTCGCGGCCGAGTGTGCGTCTGCGGCCGGCGACGCGGCGCGCGTCCTGGAGGAGCTCGCCCACTCCGTGACGGAGGCGACGCCCCCGTGGCAGGACGCCGAGCTGATGGGCCTGTTCATGAAGGTCTGGGCGGTGATCCCGGCGCTCTACAACCGGCCGGCCGAGCTATTCGAGCCCGAGACGCGCGCGCTGATCGAGGCGGCGTCCTACCTCAACGCGGTCGACTACGTGGCGGCCACGGCCCGGCTCCGTGACGTTTCGCGGCGGATCGTCGCCTTCTTCGACGACTACGACCTTCTCCTGACGCCGACGCTTGCCCAACCGCCCGTCCCGATCGGCGCGCTCGAGGACGAGGACCCCTGGGTGCAGTTCGCCAACGTCGGCCGCTTCACGCCCTTCACCCAGGTGGCAAACATCACCGGCCTGCCGGCGGTCTCGGTGCCGCTGTCCTGGACGAAGGAGGGTCTGCCGATCGGCATCCAGCTCGTCGGCCGCCCGGCGGACGAGGCGGCACTGATCCGGGTCTCCGCCCAGCTCGAGGAAGCTTGCCCCTGGCACGATCGCCGGCCTCCGGTCAGCTGAACGGCGGCAGCCGGACTACTGCCCGGACCAGGTCGGTGAGCGCTTCTCGAGGAACGCGCCCATGCCTTCCTGCGCGTCGCCGGTCTGGGCGTTTGCCGCCATCACGCCACGGGTGAACTCGTAGGCGCCGTGCTCGTCGAGCTCGATCTGGTCGTAGAACGCCTGCTTGCCGATCCGCACAGTGAGCGGGCTCGAACGGGCGACCTTCGCGACCAGCTCGGCGACCGCGTCCTCGAGCTCCTCGGTGGGCACCACGCGGTTGACGAGTCCCCACTCACGCGCGGTGTGGGCGTCGATCGGCTCGCCGGTGAGCAGCAGCTCGAGCGCACGCTTGCGCCCGACCGCCCGCGAGACGGGAACCATCGGTGTCGAGCAGAACAGCCCGATCTTGACGCCGGGCGTCGCGAACCGCGTCCCCTCGGCGGCGACGGCGAGATCGCAGGCCGCCACGAGCTGGCAACCGGCCGCCGTCGCGATGCCGTGCACCTTGGCGATGACCGGCTGCGGTAGCCGGTGGATCGTCTCCATCATCACCGTGCAGACGTCGAACAGCTGCTCGTAGAAGGCGGCGTCCCGGCCGACCATCTCGCCGAGGTCGTGACCCGCTGAGAACGCCGGTCCCGCGCCTTCGATCACGATCGCCCGGACCTCCGGGTTGGCGGCGACCTCCTCGAGAGCCGCGATCAGCTCCTCCATCAGCGCGAGCGAGAGCGCGTTGCGCTTCTCCGGCCGATTCAGCGTGATCCGCGCCGACGGCGGCTCGACGCGGACCAACAGGTGCTCGCGGGTCGCGGTCGCCATTGCCTGAACGGTACTCCTCTACGCCGCGCCGATGCGAGTCTCGTGTCCTGCCCACTCCTTCTCGCGCAGGACGTACTTCTGGACTTTCCCGGTCGACGTCTTCGGGAGCGGCCCGAACTCGACCGCGTCCGGGCACTTGTAGTGCGCGAGCCGGTCGCGTGCGAACGCGATGATCTCGTCGGCGGTCGCACTCGTGCCCTCCTTGAGCATCACGAAGGCCTTGGGCCGCTCACCCCAGTGCGGATGGGGGATCGCGACCACGGCGCACTCGAGCACGGCCGGGTGGGCGACGATCGTCTGCTCGACCTCGATCGAGGAGATGTTCTCGCCGCCGGAGATGATGATGTCCTTGCCGCGGTCGCGGAGCTCGACGTTGCCATCCGGGTGCCAGACTGCAAGGTCGCCGGAGTGGAACCAGCCGCCGCGGAAGGCTTGCTCGGTGGCCGCCGGGTCGTCGAAGTAGCCGGCCATCACATTGTTGCCTCGCATGACGACCTCGCCCATCGTCTCGCCGTCGTGCGGAACGTCGTTCATGCTCTCGTCCACGACCCGCACGAGGTCGGCCGAGGGGTATGCCTGACCCTGGCGGGCGAGGAGGACAGCCCGCTCGGCTGCGGGTAGCTCGTGCCAGTGCTCCTGCTCGGGGCACATCGTGATCGGGCCGTAGGTCTCCGTCAGGCCGTACACGTGGACGACGCGGAAGTTCAGCTCGTCCATCCGCGCGAAGAGCGTCGGCGACGGCGGCGCGGCGGCCACGACGACCGTCACCTGACGCTCCACGCGGTGTGCCTTGGCGTGGTTGATCACCATGAGCTGCACGGTCGGCGCGCCGTTGAAGTTGGTCACGCCCTCGGCGTCGATCAGATCCCAGATCACGTCCGAGTCGATCGTGCGAACGGTCACGTGTCGCCCGCCGACGGCGGTCACGGCCCACGTGAAGCACCAGCCGTTGCAGTGAAACATCGGCTGAAGCCAGAGGAAGACCGACTCCGGGGAGAGACCGGCGACGATTGCCTCGTTGAGGGCGTTGAGGTACGCGCCGCGGTAGGTGTACTGCACGCCTTTCGGACGGCCGGTGGTACCCGAGGTGTAGTTGACCGAGATCGTCTCCTCCTCGTCTTCGAGCCGGCTCACCGGACGCTCGGCCGACCCGCGCGCGAGGAACTCCTCGTACGGATCATCGGCGGTGCCGATGTCGTCCACGCGGATCACGTGAACGCCGTTGAGGTCCGGCTCGACCAGCTCTGCGAACGCGGCGTCGAGCAGCAGAAAGCGGGTGCCCGAGTGCTCGAGGATGTAGGCGATCTCGTCGCGAGACAGCCGGGTGTTGACGGTGACGAGGATGCCTCCGGCGGCGGGCACGCCGAAGTGCGCCTCCAGCATGGCCGGTGAGTTCGGGAGCAGCGTCGCGACTCGGTCGCCCTTCTCCAGACCGGCGCCGCGGAGCGCATTGGCGAGGCGCCACGCCCGCTCGCCGAGCGCCGCGTACGTGTAGCGACGCTCGCCGTGCACGAGCGCAACCTTTTCGGGATAGACGAAGGCGGCGCGTTCGAGCAGGTCGACCGGATTCAGCTCTGTGCGGGAGACCTTCACCGCCACGCGGTCAGTATCCGCCGTCAGACCCGTGATGTGAAGTCTACCGGCGCCGCGGCAGCCCGACGCATCCACAAACGCCGTCAGAGCACGACGTTCGGCGGTACGCGTCCTTCGAGGAGCACCGCCCGCAGCGCCTCGACGCAGAGCATCCCCATCGCCTCCCGGGTCTCCAGTGTGGCCGAGCCGAGGTGGGGGACGAGGACGACGTTCTCGAGCCCGAGGAGGCCCGGATGCACCTCCGGCTCCCGCTCGAAGACATCGAGCGCGGCGCCGGCGATCCCTCCCTCGGCGAGCGCGGCGACCAGTGCCTCCTCGTCGACGATCGGGCCACGGCTGACGTTCACGAGCACGGCCGTCGTTTTCATCCGCGCGAGCGCGGCGGCGTCGATCAGGTGGCGGCTCTCCTCGGTCAGCGGCAGGTGGAGCGAGACCACGTCCGCCGATGTCAGCAGCTCCTCGAGCGGGACGCCGCTCGTGCGGCTGTGGTGGACGACCTCCATCCCGTGTGCGCGGCCCAGCCGCTCGACCGCCTGTCCGATCTGGCCGTGACCGACCAGGCCGAGGAGGAGGCCGGGCAGCCCGCGCCCGAGCATCAGGTTCGGCGCCCAGATCCACTCTTCGCCGCGCCGGATCAGCCGGTCGCCCTCGGCGACGCGGCGGAGCAGCGCGAGCAGGATCGCGATCGTCAGCTCGGCGGTGGTCTCGGTGAGGACGTCAGGCGTGTTGGAGACGACGACACCGCGCCGCCGGCACGCGTCCAGGTCGATGTTGTCGATGCCGACCGCGTAGTCGGCGACGATCCGGAGCTGGGGCCCGGCCGCGTCGAGGAGCTCGTCGTCGACGCGGTCGGTGAGCATCAGCATCAGGCCGTCCTTCCCGGCGGCCCGCGCGAGCAGCTCGGCGCGCGACGGGGGCGAGAGCGAATCGTGGAGGTCGAGCTCGAACGAGCGCTCGAGCTCGGCGCGCACCCGGTCCGGAAAGCGGCGCGAGCCGAAAACGCGCGGCCGGGGACTCAACGTTCGAGCACGTCGGCGTCCGGATCGGTTGCCGGATCGCCGGCCGGCAGCACGTCGTGCGACCAGTCGCGCGTCTTCCACGCGGGCACCGGTGTCGGACAATCCTCGCGCGGGACAAAGCGCGACCGCTGGACGAGCCGGTACTGGTGGATATAGCGCGGGCAGTTCGGGAAGACCTCGGTCGCCTCGACGCGGACGAGGAGCTGCGCCTCCGGGTACTCCGCCAGCAGGGGATCGTCGACGCTGACCGACGCCACGCCGTTCAGCCGCACCCGCCGCCGCGCCTCGAAGTCGATGAAGAGGAGGCCGACGTGCGGGTTGACGAGGGCGTTGCCGGCGCTTAGGTACATCCCGTTTCCGTCGTAGAGCGGGAACGCGATCGTCCGCTCGTCGAGAACGCGGACGAAGCCCGGGTCGCCGCCCTTGTACGAGCATTGCGGCCGCCCCTCTGTATCGGCGGTCGCGATGAAGAACATGTCGGCGCCCTCGATGAAGGCGCGGTCGTCGTCGTCGATCGTTGCACGGACGATCCGCTCGTCGATCCGGTCGGCCAGCCTCCGCGTGTCGAAGCGGTCCTGTAAGTCCCGGCTGGCGTCGTGGTAGCGCGCCATCCTCGGAGTCTCTAGCACGGCTGGTCGGTCTCTGCCACTTGTACGCCGGACAGCGCGACGCCGACGTTCCGCGGTGGCCCTGACTCCGGCCCAACTGGTGGGCCCGCGATCGTCGCCGACTTTGCCGCCTCGAGCTTCAGATCGGCGTAGCCGGCTGCCGGCAGGCAGACGGATGCGGTCGCCTGGGCCCGCTGGCCGGGGGCGATCGTTCCGCGTGCGCCTCCGAAGCGATACGGGACGGGACTCGTCGCTTCTGGCGGCGCGTCGAGCACGGCCGTCACCTGGGCAGCTCGGGACGGCTTCCCGGGGGCTGCGTATACGCGGACGGTCGCCGGCAGGCCCTCGAGCGTCCACCCGTCGACGAACAGGCCGCGCGTCGCCCACCGCGCCCGGTAGGGGCGGTCGACCGCCTGGACGACGAGGCCGGCGTTCGCCGCCGTCTGCGAACCGACGAGGCCGAAACGGGAGTCGTTCGGAGCGGCGACGACGTACGGCGGGGCGGAATCCGTCCCCACGAGTCGGCCGGTGACGAAGTCCAGGTGGAGATCCGTGCTCGGAAACGGCGTGTACGTCCAGCGGCCGTCCGGCGAGACCAGTGCGCTTTGGACGCGGTTGTTCCAGAACTCGGCGTCCCACCACTGGATCGCGCTCTGGCCCCAGTCCCGCGAGATCGGGTAGGCGAGGACGGCAACCCGCTTGCCGGCGGGCACGCTCCGGTCGACCCAGTCGCGGACGCGCGCCTGTCCGGTGACCGGCACGCCCAGCGGCGTGTTGCTGGTCAGGAGCCGGTGGAAGGCGTAGCCGGCGACGGCGCCGCCGAAGCAAAACAAGGCGACGGTCACGCCGAGCACCGCGAAGGGCCGTGGTACCAGGGCGAGCGCCAGGCAGATTGCGCCCAGGGCCGCACCACACAGGGCGACGAAGACGCCGGCCGGGAGTCCTCCCGAGTTGTCGTGGATCAGCCCGTTCAGGACCGACTGCGGCGAATCCACCCAGATCCCCGGACGCGGGGCAAAGTCGGCGAAGACGGCCGTGGCGGCGAAGAAGACCGTCACCGCCGCGATGCCGGTCAGCGGAAGCCGCTCCTGGAACAGCGCGACGGCGGAGGCGAGCAGGAGCAGGGGGGCGAGGTAGAAGAGGTATCGGTCGCGGATCACGTCCGGGCCGCCGAACCGGACATCGTACGAGGCCGTCTCGAGCGCGAGGATCGGCAATGACAAGGCTGTCAGGGCGGCGAAAGCCCGGAGTCGGACCGGCCCGTGACCGAGTGCGGAATAGGACCAGCCGCCGCCGAGCAGCAGCGGCACGATCCCGAGGCCGACTGCCAGCACGTCGATATGGAGCGCGGCGGACTTCCACGCGATCGCCGGGAGCAGCGATCCCTGCGTCGCCGTCACCCCGTAGTCGCCGAGCAGGCGGTCCGCCTGACCGAAGATTGCGAAGATCACGACGATCCAGATCCCGACGGCGTAGACGCCTGCCAGCACCCGGTGCTCACGGAAGGCGCGTCGTGGCCCTCCGGTCACGAGTGCGGCGAGCGGCAGCACGGCGACGAGGAAGACGAACTGCGGCCTGGTGAGGTAGGCGAGGGCAAGGGCGACCACGGCCACCACGTCCGCGCGGTCCGACGGCTCCGCGACGGCGACGTGGCAGGCAAGAACGGCCCAGACGAACGCCGGGTACGCGGCCGGCTCGGACATCACGAATGCCGCATTCAGCGTCCATGGCACCGTCACCGCCAGCAGGGAGACGACGAGGGCGCAGCCGGGTGCGACCACCCGACGCCCGAGCAGGTAGACGGGAATTGCCGTGCTCGCGAAGAGGACCGCGTTGACGGCGTGGGCGGCGTCGAATGCAGACACGGCGTCGAGTCCGGCGTAGAACGGGGACAGCAGAATCGGGTAGACGACGCCGACGAAGCCCACCCGGTGGTCGTGGAGTGTCGGGACGAGCGAGCCCGTGTGCCCGATGTGCCAGGCGAGCTTCGCGTACAGCATCTCGTCGGTCTGCACGACCCACTCGTGCACGCGCGTGGTGCCGACTGCCAGGAGCGCCGAGGAGCCGACGACGATCGCTGTGACCCCCAGCCACGGCCGCGCAAGCGCCTCCAGGCGTGGCCGCGGGGGACTCACCCGGGGGAGGCTAACCGAGCGGCCCTGCCGCTACTCGGTCGAGTACTCGTCCGCGATCGCGAGCACGTCGTCGAGGATCTCGATGCCCTCGTCGAGCTCCTCGCGCGTGATGTTCAGCGGTGGCGTGATCGCGAAGACGTTCCAGTGCACGAACGGGTACAGGCCGCGCTCCAGGCACGCCTTCGTGATCCGCGTCATCGGCTCGGCTGCCTCGCCGCCGGCGTTGAACGGGACGAGCGGCTCGCGCGTCTCCCGATTTCGGACGAGCTCGAGGCCCCAGAAGAGCCCCAGGCCCCGCACCTCGCCGATGCTGGGGTGGTCCTGCGCGAGCAGCATCAGCTTCTCGCGCAGATGTTCGCCCATCGCAGCCGAGTTCTCGACGATGCCCTCCTCGCGGAACGTCTCGATGGAGGCGACGCCGACCGCGCAGGCGAGGGGATGCCCGGAGTAGGTCAGGCCGCCCGCGAAGAACCGGTCCTTGATCGCCTCGTAGACGTGGTCGCGGACGGTCATCGCGCCGAGCGGGACGTAGCCCGAATTGATCCCCTTGGCGGTCGTGATGATGTCGGGAACGACGTCCCAGTTGTCACAGCCGAACCACCGGCCGGTGCGGCCCCAGCCCGCCATCACCTCGTCGAGGATCAACAGGATCCCGTGGCGATCGCAGGTCTCCCGGATCGACTGGAGGTAGCCGTCAGGCGGGACGATGATCCCGTTCGTGCCGGTCACCGTCTCGAGCATCACTGCGGCGACGTTCTGCGGCCCCTCGTACATCAGGATCTCTTCGAGGTGCGGCCCACCCGTGCAGACCGGGCACGGATCGGGGTGGCCGGCCGAACAGCGGTACGTGTACGGGTCGAACATCCGCACGAAGCCGGGGAGACCCGGCTCGGCGAACCAGCGCCGCGGGTCGCCCGTCGCCGTGATCGCGCCGGCGGTGGCGCCGTGGTAGGCGCGGTAGCGGACGACGATCTTGTGCCGACCGGTCACCCAGCGCGCGAGCTTGATCGCGTTTTCGTTCGCCTCCGCGCCGCCGTTGGCGAAGAAGGTGTGGTTCAGGTCGCTTGGCATGCACTCGGCGACCAGGCGGGCCAGCTCGGAGCGCTTGTCGTTCGCAACTCCGGGGGCGATCGTGCAGAGCCGGTCGGCCTGCTCCTTGATCGCGGCGATCAGCTTCGGGTGTTGGTGACCGAGCGCGAGGTTGACGAGCTGGGCGGCGAAGTCGAGGTACCGCTTCCCCGAGTAGTCCCAGAAGTAGCGGCCCTCGCCGCCTGCGACCGGGATCGGTGCGAGCGCCGACTGCACCGACCACGAATGGATCAGGTACTGCCGGTCCTCGGCGACGACGCGCTGGCCCTCTGCCTCCCTCGATTCCGTGACGACCATCGGGCGAATCCTACGCGCTACGCTGCGGGAAAGCAGAGCCGAGAGGGACTGGCCCCACGGGCCTGTCCCCGAGTCCGCTTCCCAAAGGAGAGCGCGATGACGGAGACGATCGCTCCGCCGCAGGCGAAGCCCATTCACCACTGGATCGGAGGCACGAGCGTGCCCGGGACGTCGGGGCGCAGCGGCGCCGTTTGGAACCCGGCCACCGGCGAGCAGACGGGCGCGGTCGACTTCGCGACCGTCGAGGAGATCGACGCCGCCGTCCAGACCGCGAGGGAAGCCTTTACGACCTGGCGGTCGGTCTCGCTCGCGCGGCGAGCCGAGCTGTTCTTCGTCATCCGTGAGCTCCTCCACCGACACCGTGAGGACATCGCCCGGATCCTGACTGCGGAGCACGGCAAGGTGCTGTCCGACGCGATGGGCGAGGTTGCCCGCGGGCTCGAGGTGGTCGAGTACGCGTGCGGCATCCCGACGCTGCTCAAGGGCGAGTACTCGGAGCAGGCCTCGACGGGGATCGACGTCTATTCGATCCGCCAGCCGCTCGGCGCCGTCGCCGGGATCACGCCGTTCAACTTCCCGGCGATGGTGCCCATGTGGATGTGGGCGCCGGCGATCGCCTGCGGCAACACATTCATACTCAAGCCCTCCGAGAAGGATCCCTCGGCGTCGATCTTCGTGGCCGAGCTGCTCAAGGAGGCTGGACTCCCGGACGGTGTCTTCAACGTCGTCCACGGCGACAAGGTCGCGGTCGACGCGATCCTCGAGCACCCCGACATCGCTTCGGTCTCGTTCGTCGGCTCCACCCCGATCGCCCGCTACGTCTACGAGACGGGGACGAAGAACGGGAAGCGCGTGCAGGCGCTCGGCGGGGCGAAGAACCACATGATCGTCCTTCCCGACGCCGACATCGACATGGCCGCCGACGCCGCGGTCTCGGCTGCCTACGGCTCGGCCGGCGAGCGCTGCATGGCCGTGTCAGTGGTCGTCGCGGGCGGTGACGTCGCCGACCCGCTGATCGGCGCGATCAAGGAACGCTTGCCCAAAGTGAAGGTCGGCCCGGGGCTCGAGCCCGGCAACGAGATGGGACCGCTGATCACGCGCGAGCACCGCGACAAGGTCGCCTCCTACCTCGACACGGCGTCCGATCAGGGCGCGACTGTGGTCGCGGACGGCCGCGAGCTCGAGATCGACGGCGACGGCTTCTTCCTCGGCGTCTCGCTGATCGACGCGGTCACGCCGGAGATGGATGCCTATCGCGACGAAATCTTCGGGCCCGTGCTGTCCGTCGTTCGTGCAGGTACCTACGACGACGCGGTCAAGCTCGTGAACGAGAATCCGTGGGGGAACGGGACCGCGATCTTCACCCGCGACGGCGGCGTCGCGCGCCAGTTCCAGTTCGACGCCCAGGCGGGCATGGTCGGTGTCAACGTGCCGATCCCGGTCCCGGTCGCGTACTACTCGTTCGGCGGCTGGAAAGCGAGCCTCTTCGGCGACCGGCACATTTACGGGCCGGAGGGGATCGACTTCTACACGCGCGGCAAGGTGGTCACCTCGCGCTGGCCCGACCCCGCGACCAGCAAGGTCGACCTGGGCTTCCCGCAGACGCGGTAGAGCCGCGTCGTCAGAAGGCTTGCTTTGCCGTGGTTGACATGTGACCAAACAGTCACATATATTGCGGACATGGACCTGGTGTTCAAGGCGCTTGCCGATCCGACGCGGCGGCATCTGCTCGACGACCTCTACCGGCAGGACGGCCAGACGCTGACCGAGCTGGAGGAACGCCTCCCGATGAGCCGCTTCGGCGTGATGAAGCATCTCAAGGTGCTCGAGCACGCCCACCTCGTCACGACCAAACGTCGCGGCCGCGAGAAGCTCCACTTCTTGAACCCGGTTCCGATCAGGCTCGTCCACGACCGGTGGGTGAGCAAGTACGCAGAGCCCTGGGCGGCGACGCTCACCGCCCTGAAGCGAACCCTGGAGGGGGGAGACCAGATGGAGAAGGTGTTCGAGATCTACATCAAGACCACGCCCGAGAAGCTCTGGGAGGCGATCACCGACCCGGAGTTGCGCAGCCGGTACTCGTTCGGCGTCCGCACCGAGTCGGACTACACGGCCGGCTCGTCCTACCGCGCGACGGCCGGCGACGGGAGTGTCGAGGTCGCTGCCGGCGAGAACCTCGAGGTCGATCCGCCACGGCGGCTCGTCCAGAGCTTCAACGCCCTCTGGAGCGACGACGTGAAGGCGGAAGGGACCTCACGCGTGACGTGGGAGATCGAGCCCGTCGGCGACTCGTGCCGCCTGGTCGTCACGCACGATCAGCTGCGGGAGGGTGCGAACGACGAGCTCTACGGCGGCTGGCCGATGATCCTCTCCGGCCTGAAGACGCTCGTCGAGACGGGCGAGAACCTGACGACGCCCGGCTCGCTGATGTACCAGGAGTCGGCGGCGTAATCGGCAAGAACGGACATGTCAGGGGTCAGACCCCTGACATGTCCGTTCTGTACCACCCGCCGCGCAGCGATGCGCTGTTCGCAGAGTGGGCACGGCGTTTCGGGTCATGGCCGGGGTCAGACCCCGGACATGACCGAAGGAGTCAGGTCGCGACTTCGACCGCGTCGCCGACCGTGACCGTGCCGGACTCGAGAACCCGGCAATTCATTCCTCGGAGCCGCTGCTCTCGGTTGTCGTTCACCCACTTCAGCGCATCCAGCCCGAAGCGCTCGCGGAACTTCTTGCACCCCGTGTGCGGCGCCGGCGAGACCTCGAGCAGGGCCGATCCGATGCGGAGCCGCGTGCCCACCGGTAGCGCATCTTCCGATAGGTCCAGCTCGACCTGGAAGTTGTCGCCGGCGAGGTCGAGCGGCCCGCCGATCAGCTCCGCGACGCGGACGTTCATCAGCGTGATCTGAGCGTCGGCGTCGCGCCCTCCGTGCGCCCAACGGTCGCCGACGAGTCCATCCTCGACCGTCACCTCCGCGCGCTCGGGGGTCTCGTGGACGCCTTCCTCGACGCGGACGCAGATCCCGCGCACTGTTCCTCTGCCGAGTGGGCCCGGCTCCACGGCCGCCCAGCCCGTCTCGAATTCCTGTGCCGTCGACATCGCTGCCCAAATCCTACGGGCAGACACGGACCGGCCGGCGCCCGCTACTCGTCCAGGGCCGCCAGGTAGCGCTCGAACGCCTGCTGGCGGCGTTTGCTCGCTGCGATCTCCTGCTCGAGCCGGACGATCTCGGCCTCGACGTCGGCGCGCTCCGCCTCCTCGTCCCGCCAGGGCTGGTCCGAGTCGAGCCACTCCGCATCCGTGTCCTCGATCTCCGGCTCGCCCTGCAGGGCCGACCGGATCAGCTCGACGTCCTCGGGCGCCAGGTGGGCAAATGTCTCCTCGTCGAGGCGGGGGCCCTCGAGGTCGGCGACGAGCCTGGCGATCTCGTCACGGAGCGTCGTCGCCCGGTCGCGCTCCGCCTCCAGCTCGTCGGCCGCCTGCCGGCGGCGTTCGGCGCGTACGATCGCGAGGCGGTCCATGGACGGCAAACGATAATTGCGCCGGGCCGTGGCGACTGCGTCGGCAGAGCCGCCGGTCCGGTTGGCGGGCCGGATTGCATACTGTATTTTTGCCGCGGTGCCTGGGATGCTGGAGAAGGGCGAAGGACTCGTACGCAACGCGAGCGTCGCGGCCACCGAGCTGATCAGGGAAGCGATCATCGACGGCCGCCTGAAGCCCGGGCAGCGCCTGAAGGAGGAGGATCTCGCCAGGCAGCTCGGGATCAGCCGCACACCGATCCGGGAGGCTCTCCTGATGCTCCAGGTGGAGGGCCTGATCGTCGCGACGCCCAATCGAGGCGCGACCGTCCGCGTTCACACGCCTGAGGATCTCGAGGACCTCTACGCGCTGCGTGCGCTGCTGGAGGGCCACGCAGCCCGTCGGGCAGGCCCGCGGATCAGCGAGGAACAGGTCGTCCAGCTGCGGGAGAGCTGCGATCGGTTCGAAGAACTCAGCCCTCACGAGGAGCTCCGCGAGCTCGTTCGCGAGAACCTCTTCTTCCACAGCACGATCCTCGACATCGCCGGCAGTGCGCGGCTGGCGAGCATGGTCCGCCGGGTGATCGAGCTGCCGCTCGTCTACAAGTCGTACATCTGGTACTCACCCGACCAGAAGCGGATCTCGTCCCATTACCACCGTCAGATCGTCAACGCGCTGGCGACCGGGGACGCAGAACGTGCCGAGCTGGTGATGAAGGAGCACGTCTTCGAGGCCCGGGACATCCTGGTCGGGCGGCTCAGGGACGAGGAACGGGCGGAGGCAGAGGAACCCGCGTGACCGACACCGTGGCGGCGGAGGACCGCCGGGTGCGTCAGACCGACGGTCCCGGCCCGTTGGCCGGTGTGCGGGTCGTCGAGCTCGGGATGCTGCTGGCCGGGCCGTTCACCGGTCGACTGCTCGGCGACATGGGCGCCGAGATCATCAAGGTGGAGCCGCCCGGGCAGCCGGATCCGCTGCGCGAGTGGGGTCACGCGCGTTACGAGGGCCGTTCGCTCTGGTGGCCGGTCCAGTCGCGGAACAAGAAATGCGTCACCCTGAACCTGCGCGAGGAGCGCGGCCAGGAGCTCCTGCTCGGTCTCGTGGAGCACAGCGACGTCCTCGTCGAGAACTTCAGACCTGGGACGCTCGAGCGATGGAACCTTGCACCGGAGCGTCTTTGGGTCGCCAACCCCGGCCTCGTGATCGCGCGTGTCTCGGGCTACGGCCAGACGGGGCCGTACGCCCCGCGCGCCGGGTTCGCCTCCGTGTCCGAGGCGATGGGCGGGATCCGGTACATCAACGGCTTCCCGGGGGAGGCACCGCCGCGCATCCACATCTCGCTCGGCGATTCCCTCGCCGGGATGTTCGCTGCGCAGGGGATCCTCGCCGCCCTCTACCGCCGCGACGCGCTGGGCGGGCAGCGGGGCCAGGTCGTCGACGTCTCGCTGATGGAGGCGTGCTTCGCGCTCCTCGAGAGCATGGTGCCCGAGTACGACCGGTTGGGCATCGTCCGCGGACCGGGCGGGACCGGCTTGAAAGGGGTCGCCCCCTCCAACATCTTCAAGTCGAGCGACGGGACCTGGATGGTGATCGCCGCGAACGCCGACAAAGTCTTCGGACGACTGTGCGAGGCCATGGGACAGCCCGAGCTGGCGCAGGATCCCAAGTACGTCACTCACGGGGCCCGGGGCGAGCATCAGGAAGAGCTCGAGGCAATCGTCGCCGAGTGGGCCGGGCGCCACACGGCGGCTCAGATCGACACCGTCCTGAACGAGGCAGGCGTGATCTGCGGCCCGATCTACTCGATCGCCGACATCTTCGAGGATGAGCAATACCGGGCGCGCGAGATGCTGGTCGAGCACGAGGACCCCGAGTTCGGCCCGTACATCGGCCCTGGGATCGTCCCGAAGTTCTCGGAAACGCCCGGTGAGGTGCGCTGGTCGGCCACCTGGGCCGAGGGCAGCCACAACGGGGACGTCTACGGCGGTCTGCTCGGGCTCGCCGACGACGAGCTCGCGCAACTGAAAGAGGACGGGATTCTTTGAGCGACGCTGTCACCATCTGCGACGTCGGCCCGCGCGACGGACTCCAGAACGAGGAGAAGCACCTCGACCCCGAGACGCGCGCCGAGCTCGTCAACAGGCTGGCTGCCGCAGGCGTGCCGCGGATCGAGGCAGTCAGTTTCGTGAATCCCGAACGCGTACCGCAGATGGCAGGCGCCGAGGAGGTCGTCGCCGCGATCGACCGGCAGCCCGGGGTCGTCTACGCGGGCCTCGTCCTCAACGAACGCGGCTACGATCGCCTCGCCGCAACGGGCCTGGACGAGGTGCACGTCGCCTTCGCTGCGACCGAGAGCTTCAACCGGCGCAACCAGAACGCCTCGCCGGAGGAATCGCTCGCCGCCGCCGGCGCGATCGTGGGCCGCGCCCACACCGACGGCATTCGAGCGACGGTCACCGTCGGCGTCGCCTTCGGGTGCCCGTTCGAAGGCGCGGTCGATCCCGACGTCGTGCTCCGCTTCGTCGAGCAGATCGCCGAGGCCGGCGCGGACGAGGTCGTCCTCGCAGACACCGTCGGGGTGGGGGTGCCCCGCCAGGTCAAGCACCTCGTCGCCGAGGCTGCGAAGCTCGCTCCGACGGTGGGAGTCCATCTGCACAACACCCGCAACACCGGCTTCGCGAACGCTTACGCGGCGTTGGCGGCCGGCGCGACCGTGCTCGATGCGTCGGTCGGAGGCCTCGGCGGCTGCCCGTTCGCGCCCCGGGCGACGGGGAACATCTGCACCGAGGATCTCGTCTACTTGCTCCACGGCGAGGGTGTCGAGACCGGGATCGATCTCGACGCTCTGATCACGGTCGCGGAATGGCTGGAAGGCCAGCTCGGGCGGCAGCTACCGGGACAGGTTTATCGCGCCGGCACCTTTGCGCCGGTCGCCGGCTGAGAAAGGGGAACGGATGGCGTACAGGCTCGGGGTCGATGTCGGTGGAACCTTCACCGACCTCTTCCTGGTCGGTGACGGCAACGGCGACGGAGGTGGGCGGTACCGGGTGAAGACGCCGTCAACGCCCGCGGATCCCTCCGAAGGTGTCCTCACCGGCGTCCGCCGCATTTGCGAGGAGGCTGGGATCGATGTCTCCGCGATCAGGAACATCCTCCACGGCACGACCGTCGCCACGAATGCGGTGCTCGAGTCGAAGGGTGCGCGCGTTGGGTTGATCACCACCGCCGGCTTCCAGCAGATCCTGCACCTGGCCAGGTCTCAGACGCCCGGCCCGCTCGCCGGGTGGATCATCATGATCAAGCCCGACCCGCCTGCCTCCCTCGCCGACACGCGGGAGGCGGTCGAGCGGATGGACGCGCGCGGGAACACGATCGTCGAGGTGGTCGAGGACCAGGTCGAGGGGATCGTCCGCGACCTCGTCGAATCGGGCGTCGAGACGTTGACCGTCGCGTTGATCAACTCGTACGTGAACGGCGCGCACGAGCGCAAGATCGGCGAGATCGTCGAGCGCCTCTACCCGGGCTTCCCGATCACCCTCTCCTCGGAGGTCCTGCCCGAGTTCCGCGAGTACGAGCGCGCCCTGACCGCATGCATGAACTCGTACGTCCGGCCGAAGGTCGCCGACTACGTCAACCGGCTCCAGGAACAGCTGGGCGGGATCGGCGCGAAGGCCGACGTGAACATCCTGCGCTCGGACGCCGGCCTGATGACCACGCGGGAGGCAGCGCGCAACCCGATCTACGGCGTGCTCTCGGGCCCGTCCGGCGGCGTCGCCGGGGCGCTCTACGTCGCGCGCAAGGCCGGGTTCGACGACATCCTGACGTTCGACATGGGCGGGACGTCGACCGACGTCGCGCTCTGCCAGAACGGCCAGCCGACGATCGGACGCGAGACCGCGATCGGGCACTTCCGGATCAAGGTGCCGTCCGTGAACGTGCACACCGTCGGCGCCGGCGGCGGCTCGATTGCCCACGTCCCGGAGCTGACGAAGGCATTGCGAGTCGGCCCGCAGTCGGCGGGTGCCGAGCCGGGGCCGGCGGCGTACGGAAAGGGCGGCAGCGAGCCGACGGTCACCGACGCGAACGTCGTGCTCGGGCACCTCCCGCCGCGACTGCTCGGCGGCGAGATGGAGCTCGACGTCGAGGCCGCGCGCGCCGCCGTGCAGACGGTCGCCGACGCAATGGGACTCGACTCGGTCGAGCAGGCAGCGGAAGGGATCATCGCAATCGTCAACGAGAACATGGCCGGCGCCCTGCGCCTTGTCTCCGTGCAGCGCGGCCACGATCCCCGTGACTTCGCCCTTGTCGCCTACGGCGGCGCGGGCCCGCTGCACGCCAACGCGCTCGCACAGCTGATGGGTTCGTTCCCGGTGATCGTCCCGCCGGCCCCCGGTCTGCTCTGCGCGATCGGCGACCTGGTCGCTGACTTCCGCGACGAGTTCGCGCAGACCTACATCCGCCTGCTCGCCGACGCGAGTGGAGTAGAGGTAGCGGACATCCTGGACGGCCTCGGAGCAAGGGCGACCGAGTGGCTGGAGGGCGAGGGAATCGCGGCGGACGCGCAGCGAGTCCTCTATAGCGCCGACATGCGCTACCACCGCCAGGGATACGAGATCCCGGTCGCGCTCGAGCCGAACGAAGTCCGCTCTGATGGACTCGCCGATCTGGAGGAGCGATTCAACGGTTTGCACGAGCAGCTGTACGGGTTCCGGATGCCCGGCACCGCCTGCGAGATCGTGAATTTGCGCGCAGTCGGCTACGGCGCGGTGCCGAAGCTCGAGCTGCCGGTCGGCGAGACCGGTTCGGCCGATGCCTCGACCGCGGTCGTCGACGAGCAGGACGTCGTGTTCGACGGCCGGCGTCTGCCGACGAAGATCTACGACCGCTCGACGCTCGAGCCCGGAGCGACGCTCGCGGGCCCGGCGATCGTCACCGAGTTCGATTCGACGACCGTCGTCCTGCCCGGCTACCGGGCCGCGGTGGACGTGAACTTCAACATCCTCATCACCCCCAACGACTGAGCGAGGAGAGATGGCAGTCACCGAAGAGCTGCGTATCGCCGAGATCCCCGACGTCGAGGTCGATCCGGTCACCCTCGACATCATCGAAGGCGCCCTCAAGAGCGCCCGCTACGAGATGGATGCCGTTCTGTTCCGCTCGGCGATGAGCCCGGTCATCCGTGAGCAGCACGACGAGTTCCCGATGATCACCGACCCGCGCGGGCGGATGGTCGTCGGCCAGTTCGGCGCGTACATCAACGAGATGATGGAGACCTGGGACCGCGGCGTGTACCCGGGCGACGTGATCCTCACCTCCGACCCGTTCAAGTGCTCCGCCTCGATCTCGCACACCAACGACTGGCTCGTGCTCGTGCCGATCTTCTACGAGGACGAGCTCGTCGGCTGGTCGTCGCAGTTCGGCCACCAGATGGACGCGGGCGGCCCGCTTCCGGGCTCCCTCCCGACGGGGGCGAAGACCATCTTCGAGGAGGGGATCATCATCCCGCCGATCAAGATCATCGAGCGGGGGGAGCCGCAGGAGGACGTGCTGCGGCTGATCTTCAACAACGTCCGTCTCCCGGAGATGAACCGCGCCGACCTGTTCGCGATCGTCGCCGGTTGTCGTGCTGGGGAGAAGCGCGTGATCGAGCTCTGCGACCGCTTCGGCAAGGAGACCTACCTCGCAGGGCTGCAGGCGCTCTTGGATCGCACGTACGAAGCGATGCGAACCTTGATCCAGCTGGCGATCCCGGAGGAGCCGCAGAGCTTCGAGGACTGGATCGACGACGACGGCCTCGGGAACGGCCCGTACAAGATGCAGTTGACGATCTGGCGCGAGGGCGACCATGCGTTCTTCGACTGGTCCGGCACCGATCCCCAGGCCCTCGGCCCGATCAACTTCTACCTCTCCGAGGGCATGTTCAAGATGTTCATCGGGATTTACCTGATCATGGTCAACGATCCCCAGATCCTCTTCAACGACGGCTTCTATCCGCTGCTGCACGTCGTCATGCCCGAGGGCTCCCTGCTCAGGCCGCGCTTCCCGGCGGCGCTGGGCTGCCGCACCCACGCGCTCGCCCGCCAGTTCGATGTGCTCGGCGGCGCGC
>JBKPPY010000061.1:0-28242 GCA_046733845.1 Actinomycetota bacterium
ACAGGGGCGGAGGGACTCGAACCCCCGACCTACGGTTTTGGAGACCGCCGCTCTACCAACTGAGCTACGCCCCTCGGTTCGAGGGCCAGTGTAGCCCCGCTGCGGTCGCCGTTACGTGATCGTGAGCGTGCCGGCGCTCACGACGGTTCCGCCCGGCGTCGTCACGGAGACCTGGCCGGTGGAGTTCCCGCCGCCCACGACGAAGCTGAGTTTCGACGCGGACTTGACGGCGAACGATTGGACGTCGGCGCCGTTCACCTTCACGGCCGAGGTGCCCCAGAAGCCGGTGCCGGAGACGGTCACCGTGGCGCCGGTGGCAACGCTGATCGGCTTGAACGACTTGATCGTCGGCGCGGGCGACGGGTCGACAGTGAACGTCGGCCCGTCGACCGTCCCTCCGGCGCACCAGGTGAGCTGCACCGGGCCGGTCGTCGTGCCCGAAGCGACGACCGCGGTGAGCTTCATCCCGACGAGCGAGAGGTCGGCAGTCGTACCGTTGAACGTGATCTCCGTCACCTTCTCGGGACCCTTGGTCTTGATCCCGATTGGCTGTCCAACCACGCCGTAGGTGGGCGAGATCTTGGGTGTCGCCGGCGCAGGATACGAGCCGACGCACTTGTTCCCGTCGTTGCTCCACTCGAGCTGGAGGTCGTAGTGGTGGCCGTTGATCGTCTGGTTGTACCGGGCGCCGTCGAGGCCCGACTCCTTACCGAAGTACCAGGCGCACTGATCCGAGCCTTCGTAGAGCGTGTCGTCGGCGTACCACGCGTCGAGCGTCGGGTCGTTGGTTGCCTCGCGGTGCTCGTGCGAAAGGACGTTGAGCTCCTCGTCCGCGTCGCCGCCGTTCGGGTACTCGCCGAACCCGCACTCGAGGGAGGGGTCGTTGGCGAGCTTCGGGTACGGCTGGTTTGCGTAGATCACCGTGTTGCTGCCAGAGTCGTAGAACCCGTGATAGGCGCAGTAGTCGATGTTCGAGCAGGCCGCAAAGACGCTCGAGTCGGTGCAGCTCTCGACGCCCTCCGGCGTGAGCAGGAAGTAGATGTTGGAGGTCCCCTTCGGCCAGCCCATGACGCCGATCACGTGCTCGATCTCGGTCTGGAGCTGGTCGTCGGTGAGGCAGTGGGCGGCCACGCCGGTCGGATCTGAGCAGCCGTCGGCGGGAAACGCTGTCGTGGTATCGACGTACGACCCGCCATAGGTCTGGTTGGTCGTGGCATGGGCATGGTCGGGGTCGTCGTAGTACTGGCTATCGACCCCGTAGACGTTGTCACCCGTCCCACTAGCCACCGCCAGGTCGGTGAAGTACTGCGCGATCAGGGACTGGTACGTGGCGTCGTACGGCGGCATGCCGTCCCCCGACGTGTATCCCGTCGGTAGCCAATAGATCGCGTGCGTGGTCGACGTGTGCATCACGGGCCCGCCGTGGTAGCTCAGCTGCTCGCACATCGGCACGAAGTCACAGGGTTGGAAACCGCTGGCCTGGGTGATGGGGGCGCGTCCCGGCTTATGCGGCGACTGGACGATGCCGCCGATGTGAGGAGACCCCACCTGTCTCGACGAACCCTGCGCCATCGACCCAGCGGCAAGCACAGCGAAGCAGCCGAGGACGGCAAGGTACGCCAGCGCTTTGATCCGACCCCCCAGGCGCAAAAGTTCGCGCAGTGTGCCAGGTCGGCCGGACAGGGTCAATGCCCCTTTCCGTGAGCGGCTCAGCCGACGGCCTGGGGAAAGCGGAACAGCCGGTCGGGGTCGTACTCATTCTTCACGGCCGCGAGGCGGGCGTAGTTCGAGCCGTAGTACGCCCGCTGCCACTGCTGCAGATCCGGGTCGGCGTAGTTGACGTACGCCCCGCCGGTCACGTACGGACGCAGCGAGTTGTGGAACGCCCGCAGCCACGTCAGCGACGGCTGCTGGTGGACCGGCGCACCCCAGTAGGCGAGGTACTGCACGGAGTGCAGGGGCGCCCGGTGGACGAAGGCGGTGGCGTCGGGGTCCACGCGCGCGATCGCGCCGCCGTAGGCGTCCATGATCGCCGAGCCGGAGCCGTGTCCTGCGCTCTGGCGGTTCTCGAGCGCGCGCTGGAGCGCCCGCACCGCCGCGGGCGGGAACGGCGTACGGACATAGTCGGACTTTCCGGCGAAGGCAGCACGCTGGAGCGTGCCGTTCTGGCTGACGAGGTGACAGGCGGCCTGGGACTGCCCGAGGCAGCCGGCCCACCGGAGCATCAGGTCGAGGTACGACGACGTTCCGCTGCTGTAGCGGAGCGGCGGTGCCGCCTTCGTCAGCGGGGCGAGCAGCTTCGGCAGGTGCTGCTCCGGGCCGAAGTACTGTCCGAAGATCTGGAGCGTCGGCCCGCTCACGCCGGTCGACAGTCGACAGAGCGTCATCAGGTCGTCCGTCGCGTGCGGCGCCCAGCGCTGCCAGGCGGGGATGATCGTCGGTCCGGCCGACCAGGGCCAGGTGGCGAAAAAGTACGAGGCGGTCGAGACCGGGGACGTCCGCAGCCGAACATCGGTGACGATCCCGAAGTTCCTGCCGCCGCCGCCGCGACACGCCCAGAAGAGGCCGGCGTCGTGCTTCGCGTCGCAGGTGAGGAGGCGGCCGTCGGCGGTCACGATCCGCAGCGACTGGACGTTGTCCGAGGTCGTGCCGAGCCTGCGCGACGCGAGACCGATGCCCCCACCGAGGGCGAGCCCGCCGAGCGCGACGCTCGCGCACGAGCCGGCCGGGATCGTCACGCCCTGGCCGGCGAGCGCGGCGTAGACGTCGATCAGCCTGCGCCCCGCGCCGATCACAGCGGTGTCGCCCTCGACCCGGATCCCCCGCAGCCTCGCGAGGTCGACAACGACGCCGGTTCCGGTCGACCAGCCGCCGTAGCTGTGCCCGCCCGAGCGCGGCACGATCGGGATACCGTGGCGCTGCGCCCAGCCGACCACGGTCTGGACGTCCCGCACGTCGTTCACCCGCACGATCGCGAGCGGGCGCACGCCGTCGAAGCGCTCGTTGTAGACCAGCCGTGCCGTCCCGTACGCGCTCGACCCCGGGGCGATCACCTGGCCGGACACGAGGCGGGAGAGCTCCGCGACGCGCGCGTCGGCCCCGGCGGCGAACGCCGCGTCGGCCAGCCGGCCGAGCGCGGTTCCGGCGACGACCGCGCCCGCGGCGGCGCCAAGCAGCTCCCTGCGGTCGAGCGTGCGCACATGGCCAGCTTGAAGCACCGACCCGCTGGATACCATCCGTCCGATGCTCCTCTACCTCATTCCGGTCTTCATCCTCGCGGCGCTGCTCATCTTCTTCGGCCTGCTCGTCGTGCTGTCTCGCTTCCGCGGCGGCAAGTACCTCCGGCCGATCGTCGTGTGGGCCTCGAAGGTGCCGATCCTGAAGGGATTGATCGAGAAGGCATCACAGGCCGCGATCGACCGCTACAACCCCGAGCTCGGCTCGGCCATGAAGAAGCTCAAGCGTGCCGGCGCCGACCGCGATCCCAACCAGGCGCAGCGCGCGCTCAGCACGCTGACCGCCGACGAGCGCAAGGCATGGATCGAGGCGGCCGGCCAGCAGGGGGCGACGGGAGATCAGCAGCCGATCAACCGCCAGCAGCGCCGCGCGATGGAGCGCATGCAGAAGGGCCGGATGCCGGCCCCACAGCAGAAACGCCGTACAAAGTAGTCGCCAGGTCACGCAGCTTCTCCAGCGAACCTCGACCAAGGAAACTCTTGGCCTTGGCTGCTCCCCGCGCGGAGCGCGAGCACGCAGGCCGGGCTTTGCCCGGCCTGCGTGGCGATTCAGCTAACCAGCGGAGAGACGAGCTCGAAGGTAACCGCGTCGACCAAGCCTCGGTTGGTCAGGCGCAGCGCCGGGATCACGCCCAGCGAGAGGAACGAGAAGATCATCTCCGGATTCTTGATCGGCGATCCCAGGCTGCGGTATGCCTCGCCCAGCGCGAGGGTCTGCGCGGCGAGCTCCGCCACGGGACGGTCGGTGATCAGACCCCCGATCGGAAGCTCGACTAGGGCGAGCACCTCCCCGTCGGCGACGGCGACCAGCCCGCCCCGCGCCTCGACGAGACGCTGGACGGCGAAGAGCATGTCCGCGTCGCTCATGCCGGCAACGAGGAGGTTGTGATTGTCGTGTGCAATCGAGCTCGCCACCGCCCCCCGCTTCAGGCCGAGCCCGTGGACGAAGCCGAGCCCGATCGTCTCGGGGCCGCCGTGCCGCTCGACGCTGGCCAGCTTGGCGACGTCCGCCTCGATCGACGCTCGCACCTCGCCGCCTTCGACCGGCAGCTCGACCACGAGGTGCTCGGTCGTAACACGCTCGGATGCGATGCCGATCGCGCGGACGGCGGCTACCTCGCCGCCCGCCTCGATCCGAAGATCCTCCTCCGAGAGCGGACGGGCAAGTTTGATCGACTCGTACGCCTCAGGCGGGTACTCGAAGACGGGTAGCTCCCCCACCCCGCGTCCGTCTGCAAGCACCCGATGGGGCCGGAAGTCCTCCAGGTCTTCCACGAACAGAATGTCGGCGAGGCGGCCCGGGGCGATCGAGCCGAGGTCGTGGCGCATCCCGAAGTACTCGGCTCCGTTGACGGTCGCCATCTGAATCGCGACGAGCGGCTCGATCCCCGAGGCAATCGCGCGGCGCACGACTCGATCCATGTGGCCGTCGAGGGCGATCGTCTCCGGGAGCACATCGTCGGTGACGAGCAGGCAGTGCCGCGGGTCGACACCGTCCTCGGTGAGGACGGTGGCGAGCGCCTCGACGTCCCGGAACGTCGATCCCTCGCGGAACTGCACCCACATCCCCGCGCGGAGCTTGGCGAGCGCGTCCTCGCGTGAGGTCGTCTCGTGGCAGGAGTCGACGCCGGCGGCGATGTAGGCCTGCAGCCGGTGGTCGCGAACGCCCTCCAGGCTCCAGTGACCGGTGACCGGCTTTCCCCGCTCGAGCGTGGCTGCGATCTCGGCGTGGACGCCTTCGTCCCCCTCGATCACTCCCGGCATGTTCATCATCTCGCCCAGGCCGGCGACGCCCTCCCACCCGAGCGCCTCGCGGATCTCGTCGACGCCGAGCTCGGCGCCGGCGTCCTCCATGCCCGGGAGCGCCGGCACGCAGGACGGGACCGCGAGAAAGACCTTCAGGGGCAGCGGCTTACCCTCCTCGAGCATCCAGCGCATGCCCTTCAGCCCGAAGACGTTCGCCATCTCGTGGTTGTCGATGAACGCCGCGGTCGTCCCCCGCGGCAGCACCGCCTCGGCGAACCGCGTGACCGTGACCATCACCGACTCCACGTGCAGGTGCGTGTCGATCAGGCCCGGTACGAGGTAGGCGCCCTCTGCGTCGATCGTCTCCGTGTCCGGACCGACGGTGTGCGACACCTCGCCGAACATCGCGACCCGTCCGTGGGCGATCGCGACGTCGACCCCGTCCAGCACCTCGCGCGTCTGTACGTTCACCAGCCGCCCGCCCCGGACGACCAGGTCGGCAGGCGCCCGCCCCATGCATACGTCGGTCAGCTCCCGCGTGAGCTCAGCCAGTGGGCGGCGCGACATTCCGGGAGATGCTAGTTCCACACGTCGGGACGAGCGCGATACCCTTTCTCGTGCTGCGGCCGCGAGGACGCACCGGCGCGCGTCGGTGTGCGGACGTAGACAAGCCGGTGCGGTTCTGCTTTCTGCCTCTCCCAGCAGGGCCGCACCGGCACTGTCTCTATCGGCAGCGGCAGCCGAAAGCTGAGTGACGGCGGACGGCGGCGGTACGCTCCTTCGCGATGCTGCTCACCTCCCAGGTCGAGCGGGACAGCGAGCTCTACGTGCGCCGGCACGAGCGGATGACGGCCCTGGTGGCCCAGCTACGCGAAAACACGGCGCGGGTCGCCGCGGGCGGAGGCGAGGCGTCGCTCGAGCGCCACCGCTCGCGCGGGAAGCTGCCGGCCCGCGAGCGCGTCGACCTGCTCGTCGATCCGGACAGCGCCTTCCTCGAGCTCTCCGCCCTCGCCGCCTGGGAGGTCTACGACGGTCAGGCGCCGTCCGCAGGCATCGTCACCGGGATCGGGGTGGTCGAGGGCCGCGAGTGCGTGATCGTCGCGAACGACGCGACCGTGAAGGGCGGCACCTACTTCCCGCTGACCGTGAAGAAGCACCTCCGTGCGCAGGAGATCGCCGAGCAGAACCGGCTGCCGTGCATCTACCTGGTCGACTCCGGCGGCGCCTTCCTCCCGCTCCAGGCGGAGGTCTTCCCCGACCGCGATCACTTCGGGCGCATCTTCTTCAACCAGGCGCGCATGTCCGCCAAGGGGATCGCCCAGATCGCAGTCGTGATGGGCTCATGCACCGCCGGCGGGGCCTACGTGCCGGCGATGTGCGACGAGACGGTGATCGTGCGGGGGACGGGGACGATTTTCATCGGTGGGCCGCCGCTGGTGAAGGCGGCCACCGGCCAGGAGGTGACCCCCGAAGAGCTCGGCGGTGCCGACGTGCACACCCGACAGTCCGGGGTCGCAGACCACTACGCGACGAGCGACGAGCACGCCCTGGCGATCGCGCGCTCGATCGTCGCGAACCTCGGAACGGCGAGGCCGGACGCGCCCTGGCACGTCGCCGAGCCGGAGGTGCCAGCGGTCGATCCGGGCGACCTGTACGGACTGATCCCCGAGACGTTCCGGGAGCAGGTCGACGTCCGCGAGATCATTGCCCGGCTGGTCGACGGCAGCCGCTTCCATGAGTTCAAGGCGCTCTACGGGGAGACCCTCGTCTGCGGCTTCGGCCGGGTCGAGGGCTTCCCGGTCGGGATCCTCGCCAACAACGGCGTCCTATTCGCCGAGTCGGCGCAGACAGGCGCCCATTTCATCGAACTCGCGTGCAAGCGCAGGATCCCGCTCGTGTTCCTCCAGAACATCACCGGGTTCATGGTCGGCAAGGAGTACGAGGCCGGCGGCATCGCGCGCGACGGCGCGAAGTTGGTCACGGCAGTGGCCTGCGCGGAGGTGCCGAAGTTCACGGTCGTGATCGGGGGCTCGTTCGGGGCAGGCAACTACGGCATGTGCGGACGCGCCTACTCGCCGCGGCAGCTGTGGATGTGGCCAAACGCACGAATTTCGGTGATGGGCGGCGAGCAGGCGGCCACCGTCCTGACCATGGTCGGCGACGCCGACCCCAACGAGATCACCGCCAAGTACGAGCAAGAGGGGAACCCGTACTACTCGACTGCGCGGCTCTGGGACGACGGGATCATCGATCCGGTGGACACGCGCCGCGTGCTCGCCCTGGGGATTTCCGCAGCCCTGAACGCGCCGATTCCGGAAACGACCTTCGGCGTTTTCAGGATGTAAGCGTCTTGCAAAACATCCATTGACTATCCGGGGGCGCTTGTACGATCGGGCCGCATCGCTCCTAAGGAGGTAATGCTTTGAAGAGTGTCCTAAAGCGCGTTCCGCGCCCCTCTCCCGCGCTCGTGATCGCCTGTGCGGCGCTCACGGTTGCACTCGGGGGCGTGGGCTACGCGGCCACCGCCCTGCCGAGAAACAGCGTCGGTCCCCTTCAGCTGAAGGCGAACGCCGTGAACTCGTCGAAGGTCCTGAACGGGTCGCTGGTCCGGGCCGACTTCCGCCCGGGCTCGATCCCGAAGGGCGCCCGCGGTCCGGCCGGACCGCCCGGTCCTGCCGGCCCGGCCGGCGCGACCGGCGCCGCCGGCGCCACCGGTCCGGCGGGCCCGACGAATGCCGGCGTTTCTCTGGCGGTCAAGAACGCCGGCGATACCGTCGACCACACGACGAGCTCGACGTCATACGAGGATCTCGCCTCCACCACCATCGACGTCCCGAGCGGCAACACCGCGACGCTCGTCGCCACGTTCAGCGCCGAGTCCGCCTGCTACAACGCGGCGAGCGGGACCTGCGGCGTCAAGATCACCGTCGACGGGAACGAGATGAACCCGAACGCCGGTAACGACTACGACTTCGACTACTCGGCCACGGGCAAGAGCTCGACCTCGCATCAGGGCCACGCGCTCGTCCGGTACCAGGGCAACATCGGCGCCGGCAGCCACACCATCAAGGTTCAGTACCGCGCTTCCAACAGCTCGGTGAAGTTCCGAATCGACGACTGGGCGCTCTCGGTCGTCGCCTACAAGCAGTAGATCGAGCGGTATCCCATTGGGCGGGGTCGGTTCAGGCCCCGCCCAATGGTTTCTCCAGAGGAATCGCCCCTTTCGTCCGGAATGGCACGACCATTACGATCCGCGCGACCCAGTAAAGGAGGTACCTCGTGCTCAGCAGGATCCCCAAGCCCTCACCGGCGCTGATCATCGCCTGCCTCGCGCTGCTCGTCGCTCTCGGCGGCACCAGCGTCGCGGCGGTCAAGGTCCTCGCGCCGCGCAACAGCGTCGGCTCGGCCCAGGTGATCAACAAGTCGCTCTTGCCCATCGACTTCAAGACGCCGCCCAAGGGAGCTAGAGGCCCGGCCGGTCCGGCAGGTCCCGCCGGTCCAGCCGGCCCCGCAGGCGCCACCGGGCCCGCCGGTGCCGCGGCAACCGCGCTCTGGGCATCGGTCGACCAGAACGGCACGCTCGTCCGCAACAAGGGCGCCGCGTCCGCCCAGAAGAACGGCACCGGCTCGTATCAGGTCGTCTTCAACCAGGACGTGACCGGTTGTGTCTACCAGGCCACGGTCGGCGGGCCGACCACAGGGATTTCTGGAGCCCAGATCTCCACATCCCAGCTGCCCGCAGTGAACACCGGAGTCCGGGTGCGTACCTTCAACCCCACGGTAACCGCTGACCAGGATTCCGCCTTCTTCCTGACCGTCTTCTGCTGATTCACCGATCGGGGCCCGCCCTCGCGGCGGGCCCCGTCAACTCCGGCTGAGCCGCGACGTAGAGTTCGGCCATGCACACGATCGAGCTCACCGAAGACGAACTCCGACTGCTCCAGAACGCGCTGCACGCCTACCTCGACGACTTCGGACACGAGGAGGCGGACGTCCTCCGGGAAGTCAAGGCGCTGATCGAGAAGCTCAGGCGCGAATGAACGCGCTCCGCGTCGAGCGCGACGGGGACGTCCTCCGCGTCACGCTCGCGCGCCCCGAGCGTCGGAACGCCTTCGACGCCGCCCTCATCGGAGAGCTCGCCGACGCGTTCGCAGACGTCGGCGATGCCCGCGCCGTCGTCCTGGCCGGCGACGGTCCGAGCTTCTGTGCCGGCGCCGACGTGGAGTGGCAGCGCTCCTCGATCGACCTGACCTACGAGGAGAACGTCGAGGACTATCGGCGGCTGTACCGGATGCTCCAGTGGGTCGACCGCTGTCCCGCGCCGGTCGTCGTCCGCGTCCAGGGGTTCGCCCTCGGCGGTGGCTCCGGCCTGGTCGCCTGCGCAGACGTCGCCGTCGCCTCGGAGGACGCGACCTTCGGGTTCTCGGAGGTCCGGCTGGGGATCGTTCCCGCGGTGATCTCGCCGATCGTGCTGGAGAGGATCGGTCACGCGGCCGCGCGCCGCTACTTCCTCACGGGGGAGCGGTTCGACGCGGGCACGGCACTGCGGATCGGGCTCGTGGACGAGATCGCCGACGACCCGAAGGACGCAGTCGAGCGCGTGGTCGCGGACATCCTCGCCGGCGGCCCCGCGGCGGTGCGGGAAGCGAAGCGGCTCGTGCAGGAGCCCGGCGACGAGGAGGACCTGCTCGCCCGCGCTGCCGAGCGCCGGACGAGCCCGGAAGGACAAGACGGATTGCGAGCCTTCCTGGAGAAGCGGCCACCGGGATGGGCATCCGGAAGCTCCTCGTAGCGAACCGCGGCGAGATCGCCGTACGGATCTTCCGCGCCTGTCGCGAGCTCGGAATCGCGACCGTGGCGGTCGCGGCCCCGGACGACGAGGGCGCCCTGCACACCCGTGTGGCCGGCGAGACGATTGCGATCGCTTCCTACCTCTACTCCGAAGAGCACATCCGAGCTGCGCGACGAGCCGGCGCCGACGCGATCCACCCCGGCTACGGGTTCCTCGCCGAGAACGCCGACTTCGCGGAAGCAGTCGAAGCGGCCGGGCTCGTCTTCGTCGGGCCGTCGCCGGAGGCGCTCCGTGCCGGCGGCGACAAGCTCGCCGCGAAGCGGGTCGCCAGAGAGGTCGGCGTGCCGGTCCTGGATGAAGGGAACCCGGCGGGCCTCGGCTTTCCGCTGCTCGTGAAGGCGGCCGGCGGAGGCGGGGGCCGCGGGATGAGGATCGTCCGTTCCGCCGCCGAGCTCGACGCGGCGCTCGAGGCCGCCCGAAGGGAGGCGAAGGCGGCGTTCGGAGACGACACCGTCTTCTGCGAGCGCTACCTGGAGCGGCCGCGACACGTCGAGATCCAGCTGCTCGGCGACGGCCGCGGCGGTGCGGTCGCTTTCGGCGAGCGCGAGTGCTCGGTACAGCGCCGTCACCAGAAGGTGCTCGAGGAATCGCCGTCCCCCGCGCTCGACGAGGCGCTTCGTGCGGCGATGAGCGACGCGGCGGTCGCGATCGCGCGCTCGATCTCATACCGCAGCGCCGGCACCGCCGAGTTCGTCCTCGACGGCCGCGAGTTCTTCTTCCTCGAGCTGAACGGGCGGATCCAGGTGGAGCACCCGGTCACCGAGCTCGTCACGGGACTGGACCTGGTCGCAGCGCAGCTGGAGCTCGCGGAGGGCGGCATGTTGCCCGACACGCCGGTTCTGGACGGCCATGCGGTTGAGGTTCGGCTCTACGCGGAGGACCCGCGCACCTTCCTCCCGCAGACCGGCCGGCTCGAGCGGTTACGCCTCCCGCAGGGGATCCGCGTCGACGCGGGCGTCGAGGAGGGCGACGAGATCGGAATCGCGTACGACCCGATGATCGCGAAGCTGATCGCCCATGAGGCGACCCGCGAGCAGGCGCTCGACCGGCTTGGGCGGGCCCTGGCCGAGACCGAGGTCGACGGCGTGGTCACGAACCTTCCGTTCCTGCGCTGGCTGGTCGGCCACCCGGCCGTACGGGCAGGCGACACGACGACCGCGTTCCTCGTCGAGCATCCCCCGCTCTCGCAGCCGCATCCGCCGGCGCCCGCGCCCTGGCGCGGCAGCTTCCGGCTGAATCTGTCGGTCCCTCCACCCCACTCGCCGCCCGACGAGACGGCCGCCGCCCCCAGCGGGGAGCAGGCCGAGCACAGCACGATCACGGCGCCGATGCCGGGTACGGTGCTGCGTGTGCTCGTGCGCGAAGGCGACCGCGTGCAGTCGCGGCAACCCCTGGTCGTCCTCGAGGCGATGAAGATGGAGACGCCGCTCGTGTCGCCGTACGAGGGCGTCGTGCTGGCCGTCCACGTCGCGGAGGGCGACCGCGTCGCGGGCGGCACAGCGATCGTGGAGCTCGAAGAATGAACGCTTGCCGCGCTCCGCGCGAGCTCGCTCGCACGGGGGAACGGCCGGTTCCCCCCGGTGAGCCCCCCTCCCAAAATCCACTGTTCTCGCGGCAGACGGTTGCAGGCCGCGCCCGCAATGTCGGTTGCGGCGTCGGACACCCTTCGAAGAGCCGAGAGGCCGCTCCTTGAAGGTCCAGCTCACCGAGGATGCCCCGGCGTTCCTCGACGCCGCCGGGTCGCTGCTGCTCCAGGAGGAGGCTCGCAACAACCTGATCCTCGGCATCACAGGCACCCTGGTCGAGAATCCCGATCGCTATGCGGCGAAGCGCTTCTGGGTCGTGACCGACGATGACGGCGGCCCGGCCGCGGCGGCGATGCGAACCCCGCCGTACAACCTCCTGCTCGCGCCTGCGCAGAGCGACGCCGCCTTCGAGACGCTCGTCGGTGCGATCGAGGATGAGCTCCCCGGCGTCGTCGGCGCACGCCCGGAGGTCGACGACTTCGTCCGTCTCTGGTCGCGTTCGCACCCGGTCGAGCCTCGCGTCCTCCGCAATCAAGGCGTCTACGCACTCGAGCAGGTTCAGCCGTTGCCGCCGGCACCGGGATCTCGGCGCAGTGCCACACCCGACGACCACGAGCTGGTGATGGACTGGATGATCGCATTCGGCGAGGAGGTGCTCGAGGAGAGCGACCCCGGCCGGACGGAGGCGCGCAACTTCGTCGCAGAGCGGCTCGGCGGCGACCGCACCGGTGGGTTCGAGCTCTGGGAGGACGGCGGCGAGGTCGTCTCGTTGTCCGGCTGGGGCGGGCCGACACCGAACGGGATTCGGATCGGGCCGGTCTACACACCGCCGGATCTGCGGGGCCGCGGCTATGCGACCACGCTAGTCGCAGAGCTCTCGCAATCGCTGCTCGACGCGGGCCGCCGCTTCTGCTTCCTCTTTACCGACCTCGCCAACCCGACGTCGAACGCGATCTACGAGCGGATCGGGTACGTCCGGGTCTGCGAAGCGCGGATGATCGCGTTCGCGCCGGGCTAGTGGGCGAGCCGCTCTACGACCGCATCGGCCGGACGTACGCCGCGATTCGACGCCCCGACCCGCGGCTCGCCGAGCGGATCTGGCGGGCGCTGGGCGAGGCGCGGACCGTGGTCAACATCGGTGCCGGCACCGGGTCATACGAACCGCGCGACCGTCAGGTTACGGCGGTCGAGCCGTCCGAGGTGATGATCGCGCAGCGCGCGCCGGACGCCGCTCCCGCCGTGCAGGCGAGCGCAGAAGCCCTCCCATTCCAGGACGGCTCGTTCGACGCTGCGATGGCGATCCTCACGCTCCACCACTGGGGCGATGTCGACGCCGGTCTGGCGGAGATGGTGCGCGTGGCGCGGCAGCGGGTCGTGATCGTCACGTTCGACCCGACGACCTGGGGCGACCAGTGGATCGTGCGCGACTATCTCCCGGAGATCCTTCGACGTGCCTCCGACTGGAAGCCCACCATCGCGCGCGTCCGGGAGGCGTTGCCGAGCGCGACCGCCGAGGTACTGCCGGCCCCGCGGGATTGCACCGACCGCATGTTCGCGACCCTCTGGGCGAGACCCGAGGAATACCTCGATCCTCGCATCCGTGCGGCGACGTCGGTCTGGCACCAGCTGCCGCCGGAAGTGTCCGCTCGGGCTCTCGATCAGCTGGCCCGCGACCTCGACTCGGGTGCCTGGGACGAGCGGTACAGCCACCTGCGGACGACGCCCGAGTGGGACGTCGGCCTGCGTCTGATCCGGGCGGAGCTCTAGAAGAGCTTCTGGAGCTTCATCGCCGCGCCCATGTCGCCCTTGATCTTCAGCTTGCCGGACATGTAGGCCGCGGTCGGGTTCTGCTCGCCCTTCATTACCTTCTCGAACGTCTCCGCCGAGGCGGCGATCGTGCAGTCGCCGCCGGTGTCGCCGTCCTCGACGGTGACGCCGCTGTCGGAGACCCGGACCGTCCACGTGCCGGCACCGTCGATGGCGAAGACGTAGGAGTTGTTCATCCCCGCCGTCTTGCCCGGCTCGACGCGGGACGGAAGCTTTTCGAAGAACTCGGTCACAACAGACACCTTGTGTGCTCCTTGTCGTTTGGCGCACCGAGCCTATCGGCTACGGGACTGCCACCTCAGGCTCCAGCCGGCGACGCACCCCTGTCGGGGGCAGGAGCGCCGTCAAGGCAAGCGCGACCAGCGGTGCCGTCGCCGAGACGAAGAGCGACGTGCGCAGGTCGACCGCGTCGCCGATCGCGCCGAGGATGACGGCGGCGACCCCGCCGAGGCCGATCGCGAAGCCGATCGCCAGGCCGGACGCCATGCCGATGTTCCGGGGCAGGTACTCCTGCGCCATCACCATCGTGACGCCGAAGGTGCCGACGATCGCGGCGCCGACGCCGGCCAGGGCGATCGCCCCGGGAATCCCGCCGACGAGCAGGAAGACGAACATCAGCGGCGTGCTGACCACGAGGCTCCCGCGCAGGACGGTGCGGAGCCCGAGGCGGTCGGCCAGCGGCCCGGCCGCCAGCGTCCCGAGCGCGCCGACGAGCAGCATCCCGGCGAAGACGTAGTTGCCGTACGACTCGGAATGGCCGAGCGAGACTTCGTACAGCGGCACGAACGTGATCAGCCCGAACCAGGCGAGGCTGCGGAAGGTGATCACCGCGAGCAGGACGGCGAGCGAGCGCAGGTCGTTCTCGCCCGTACGGGAGGCCTTCGTCTCCTCTGCCGGGACGAACCCGAGGAGGTAGCGGGTCGAGGCCAGCAGGAGCGCCGCGACGACGAGGGCGGGAACGGCGAGCAGGAGACCTCCGCGGAGGCCGACCGCGACGATGATCGGCGTCACCACCAGGGCGCCGAGGCCGTAGCCGATGTTGCCGCCGACCGAGAAGAGCGACATGCCACTCGCCCGATTGCGCCCGCTCGTGTACGCGGCGAACTTGGAGCCCTCCGGGTGGTAGGCGGCCGTTCCCAGGCCGGAGACGATTACGAACAGCACGACGAGCCCGTACGCCGGCGCATCGGAGGCGAGCGCCATCCCCACACCGCCGATCGCCACGCCCGCGGGCAGGAGCCAGACCGCACCGCGGACGTCCGACCAGAGTCCGAAGGCCGGCTGGATGACCGACGCCGACAGCGCGGACGCCAGCATCAGGACCGCGACGAGGGTGTACGAGAGGTCGAACTCGGCCCGGAGGAACGGAAGCAGCGCCGGCAGAGCGCCGCCGGAGAAGTCGACCGAGGCATGGCCGGTCGAGAGCACCGCCATCGCCCGCCGGTCGATCCGGTCTCGCACCTGCCCAGCGTATCCGGATAGCATCGCGCCGCCATGGAGATCGCCGCCGGCTCCGGCACCGTCGAGGCAGAGGTCACCGCGTTCGCGGTCTCCGACCCGGTCTCCGCGCTCCCGCATCTCGACCCTAGGCTCGACGGCCTGGTCAAGTCGGGCGAAATCAGCGGGGCCGCCGGCTCGACCTGCGTCCTGCACACCGATCGCGGCCGCGTCGTCGCCGCCGGCACCGGCAGACGGGACGAGCTGGACGCCGACGCGATCCGCACGGCGGCAGCTGCCGTCGCGCGGCTCGGACTGGCTGGAACCGTCGCGTGGCTGTTGGACGACTCGCTCGGACTGGAGGTCGCGGAGCAGGCGCGGGCGGTGGTGGACGGGCTGGTCCTCGGCGGCTACGACCAGGGCGCGTGGAAGACGCAGACACCGCTGCGGCGGCAGACGGACCGCCTGATCCTGGTCGGCGCCGACGACGCAGCGCTGCGGGTGGCACAACGCACGGAGGCAGTTGCCCGGGCGGCCAATCGTGCCCGCGATCTCGCGAACGGTCCGCCGAACGACCTCACCCCTGAGCGCCTCGCCGCGCGCGCGGCCGAGATCGCCCAGGAGAGTGGGGAGCTCTCGTACGAGTCGTTCGGCCGCGACCAGATCGAGGCGATGGGAATGGGTTCGTTCGCGGGCGTCGCCAAGGGCGCGCACCACGAGCCAACGCTGATCGTCCTCCGCTACGAGCCGGCCGGCGCACGTGACGACCTCGTGCTCGGCCTCGTCGGCAAGGCGGTCACCTTCGACACCGGCGGGATCTCGCTGAAGCCCGCCGACTTCATGGAGGAGATGAAGGGCGACATGTCGGGCGGCGCGGCGGTGCTCGAGGGAACGGGCGCGATCGCGGAGCTCGGCCTGCCGCTGCGCGTGATCGCCGTCGTCGGCGCGACCGAGAACATGATCGGCGGCGGTGCCTTCCGCCCCGGCGACATCCTCACGGCGATGAACGGCAAGACGATCGAGATCACGAACACCGACGCCGAGGGCCGCCTCGTCCTGGCCGACGCCCTCTGGTATGCGCGACAGCAGGGAGCAACGCACCTGGTCGACTTCGCAACGCTCACGGGCGCGATGGAGCGAGCCCTCGGCGATCTCTACGCCGGGGTGTTCGGGAACGACGACGCCTGGCGGGATCGAGTCGTCGCGGCCGGCGAGGCGAGCGGCGACCACGCCTGGGCGATGCCGACCCACCGCCGCTACAAGCGTTACCACGACTCGCGGTTCGCCGACCTGAAGAACTCCTCGATCCGAAGGCAGGCGATCCCGGCGTACGCCGCGACCTTCCTTGAGGAGTTCGTCGGCGACGGTCCGTGGGCTCACATCGACATGGCCGGCCCCGCCTTCCTGCGCTACTCGCGCGAGGACTACCTGACCCAGATCGGGGGAACCGGCTACGGCGTTCGTCTGATCGCCGAGCTTGCCGGGCGGCTGGCGACGTGAACTTCGACTTTTCGCCTGAGCACGAGCTGATTCGTCAGACGGTCCGCTCCTTTGCCGAGGAGAAGGTCGCGCCGCTCGCCGAGGAGCTCGACCGCGAGCATCGCTTCCCGTACGAGCTCGTCGAGGAAATGGCCGAGCTGGGCCTGATGGGGATCCCGATCCCGGAGGAATACGGGGGCGGCGGCGGCGACACGCTCTCGTACGCGATCGCGGTCGAGGAGCTGACGAGGATCGACTCGTCGGTCGCGATCACCGTCGCCGCCCACACCTCGCTGGGGACGATGCCGATTTTCCTGTTCGGCTCAGAAGAGCAGAAGCGCGAGTGGCTTCCCGATCTGGCGTCGGGGAAACGGCTCGCGGCGTTCGGGCTGACCGAGCCGGGCGCAGGGTCGGACGCCGGCTCCAGTGCGACGACGGCCGTCCTCCGCGACGGCAGCTGGGTGATCGACGGGGCGAAGATGTTCATCACCAACGCCGGCACCGACATCACCGCCTGCGTTTCGATCACCGCGCGAACGGGCGAGGACGAGATCTCGAACTTGATCGTCCCGAACGGAACGCCCGGCTACGAGATCTCGGCGCCGATGCAGAAGCTCGGCTGGCGAGCGTCGGACACGCGCGAGCTCTCGTTCCAGGGCTGCGTGGTTCCCGAGGGCAACCTGCTCGGGCCGCGCGGAGCCGGGTTCAAACAGTTCCTGGAGATCCTCGACGGCGGCCGAATCTCGGTCGCGGCGATGGGCGTCGGCCTCGCGCAGGGCGCGTACGACCTCGCGTACGAGTACGCGCTCGAGCGGCAGCAGTTCGGCAAGCCGATCGCGTCGTTCCAGGCCGTGCAGTTCCAGCTGGCCGACCTGGCGACCGACGTCGAGGCCGGTCGCGCGCTGGTCTACCGCGCCGCGTGGCTGAAGGACGAGGAGCGGGACTTCGCCCTCGCAGCGGCTCAAGCGAAGCTCTATACGGGGTTGCTCGCAAACCGCGCGGTGAACATCGCGCTCCAGATCCACGGGGGGTACGGGTTCATGGACGAGTTCCCGATCTCACGGCTGTACCGCGACCAGAAGATCCTCGAGATCGGTGAGGGCACGAACGAGGTGCAGCGGATGGTGATCGCGCGGCATCTGGGCCTGCCGACGTCGTAAGGGACTGTCCCGGCGTTCGGGACAGTCCCTAGAGCGGCGCACCAACCCTCTCCCCTACTCAATGTCTACCGCGGCCGCACGGCCGCCACATGGGCCGTCCGGCCCATCTTGAGGACGGCGGGGTCACTTTCGGAAAGACAGCGAGAGGCACTGCTAGCGTCAGCGGGCGATGCTTCTTCGCCAGTTCGTGGACGAGGACCTGGGCTGCGCTTCCTACCTCGTCGGCGACGAGGAGACGCGCGAGGCGCTCCTGATCGACCCTGCGTACGCGATCGAGCAGTACCTCGCGTTCGCCGCGGAACACGAGGTGCGCATCGTCCGCGTGCTCGAGACTCACACGCACGCCGACCACGTATCCGGGCACGGCCGGCTGGCGCTCGAGCACGAGATCCCTGTCTCCGTGCACCGGGATGCTCTTGCCGAGTACCCGCACGACGCCCTCTCGGACGGTGACGAGGTCGCCGCTGGATCGCTCACCGTCCGCACCGTCCACACGCCTGGCCACCGTCCGGAGCACTGCTGCTTCTTCGCGGACGGCGCCCTGTTCACCGGCGACTCGCTCTTCGTCGGTTCGGCGGCCCGCCCGGACCTCGCCGTCGAGGCGCGGGAGGGCGCTGAAGGGCTCTTCCACAGCCTGCAGCGGCTGCTCGAGCTCTCGGACGACGTCAAGGTCTTCCCCGGTCACGTCGCCGGGTCGTTGTGCGGTACCGGCATGAGCTCCGACCCTTCGACCACGATCGGTGCCGAGCGGCGAGGAAACCCCTTGCTCGCGATCGCCACCGTGGGCGCGTTCATCGACGAGACGTCGGGCGACTCGACGCCGCGCCCGCCGAACATGGAGCGGATCATCGAGCTGAACCGCGGCCCCTTCCTCGGCGCGTCTCCCCCGCCCCCGCCGGTCGAGACCGCCGGCGACGCGACGGTTCTCGACGTTCGCACCGCCGATGACTTCGCCGCGGGCCACCTTCACGGAGCCCTGAACGTTCCCGTGTCGGTGCGCGGATTCGGCACCAGAGCGGGCTTCGTCCTCCGTCGCGGCGAGCCGGTCGTCCTCCACGCCTCATCGCCGGCCGAGGCCGAACTGGCCGCCCGCAGGCTGCGTGCGGTCGGCATGCTCGAGCTCGAGGGCTACCTGGACGGGCCGCAGGAGTTGGAGCCGCTCGAGCCGGTCGAGGTCGACGATCTCCCCGGCGTGCTCAAGACTGGCGACGTCGATGTCATCGACGTGCGCGAGCTCGACGAGCGCGACTCCGGGTTCATCCCCGGCAGCAAGCACATCCCGTACCGTCTACTTCGCGCCTACGGGGCGTCGGTCGCGAACGGGAGGCCGGTCGTGACGATCTGCGAGAGCGGCGCGAGGGCGGCGATCGCCGCGAGCGTCCTCGCCGCCGCGGGGGTGGACGCGCGGGCGGTGATCCACGGTGGGGTCAACGACTGGCAGCGCGCCGGCGGGCACACGGTCGAGTTCCGCCGGTGCGGCAGCTGAAGCCTACGGGCCGGTCCGCGCTCCCTTCACTGCGGGTCCCGAAATGGGGAGCCTGCTCGCGAGGAATGCCAGCTGGTCGATGTACGCGCGGGCGTTCAGCTCGTGGCCGGCCGGGTACCAGCGCACGGTCGTGCCGCGCGGCGCGGCCTTTGCGAGCGCGAGCAGCGCCGCCCGCGGGACGATCTCATCGCGGCGTCCATCCTGGAGCAGGACCGAGCCGGGACGGGCACGCGCGATCCAGCGCAGGGGATCGATCTGCGTCAGCGACTGCCTGACCCGCGCACGGAGCGCGACCGGTGCCTGCGCGACGTACGCCGAGACGGGCAGCGAGCCGCCCGACATCAGCACGGTCGCGTGGATCCGCGGCTCGGCGCCCGCCGTCACCGCAGCGACCCGCGCGCCGAGGCTCCAGCCGACCAGCCCGATCCGCTTCGCGTCGACCTGCGGGAGCGACGCAAGCAGATCGACCGCCCGGCGTACAGCGATCACGTCTGCGGCGAAGATCCGCCGGTCGCGCGCGAGCGACTCCGCCGGAGTCAAGCCGCTAGGCGGCGGTCCCGCCTCGCTCGAGGGCAACGTAAGCGTCATCCCGACCGCCCGGCGTCCCGCGACCCAGGCGGCCGGCAGGAGGAACCGCTCGCGGCTCTCGCCGGAGCCGTGGAGGAAGATCACCGCCGGAACCCGGGCCTTTCCCGGCGGGCGGGCGAGGTAGCCCTCGACACGACCGCCGGGCACGGCGTACGAGACGTCGTCCACCGCGATCGGGTACGCGGCGTTCACGCGCCCGGCATTGCGGTAGTCGAGCGGAGCGGACGACCGGTAGGCGAACGGCGAAGCCGGCCGAGCCGCACCGGTCGTGACCGTGGGAGCTGAGCTCCCGCCGGACCCGCAGCCGACCGCGGTGAGCGCCACGAGCGCTACCGCAGCCGCTCGACCTCGTAGCCCCATCCGCGCATCTGTCCGAGCAGCACCTCGCAGTGCTCCTCGTCTCGCGTGAGCAGCGTCAGCTCGATCCCTGTCGCGCCGAGCGGAATGTCCACACCTTCGCGTCGGTGTTCCACTGATAGGACGTTGACGCGTTCTGCGGCGACAAGTTGGAGCAGGCGAAGCAACTCGCCGGGGCGGTCCGGCACGGCCGTGCGCACAACCAAGTGGCGGCCCGCCGCGGTGACGCCGTACCGCATGACGGTGATCAGCGTGCTCGCGTCGATGTTCCCGCCGGAAAGGACGGCCACCACGGGCCCGTCGCCGGGGATCTTCCCCTCCAGGAGCGCGGCGATCCCGACGGCGCCGGCCCCCTCGACTACGAGCTTCGTCCGTTCGAGCAGGAGCACGATCGCCTGGGCGATATCGACGGCAGAGACCTCGACGACGTCGTCGAGGAGTTCGTCCAGCAGGGGGCCGGTCAGCGCCCCCGGCTGCTTGACGGCGATCCCGTCCGCCAGCGCGAACCCATCGGGCGCCGCGCGGACGCCGATCGCCTTCGTATCGGGCTTCGCCGACCGCAACGCCGTCGCGATCCCCGCCGCGAGGCCGCCACCCCCGATCGGAACCACCACCGTCTCCGCTTCCGGCACCTGCTCGGCGACCTCCAGGCCGATCGTCCCCTGGCCGGCGACTATCGCCTCGTCCTCGAACGGATGGACGAGTGTCGCCCCGGTCTCGTCGACGAGGCGCTGCGCCTCGGCGAACGCCCCCTCCAGGTTCTCGCCGACCATCCGCACCTCGGCGCCGTAGCCCCTGGTCGCCTCCACCTTCGCCATCGGTGCGTCCTGCGGGACGAAGATGGTCGCTCGCACGCCGGCTTCGCGCGCCGCCCACGCGACCGCCTGCGCGTGGTTGCCGGCGCTCGCCGCGACCACGCCCGCGCTCCGTTCGGCCTCGCCCAGGCCGGCGAGCTTGTTGACCGCGCCCCGGATCTTGAACGAGCCCGTTCGCTGGAGATTCTCTGCCTTGAGGTGAACCTCGCGTCCGGCCAGGCGGGAGAACGTCTCCGACCGGAACACGGGCGTCATGCGGGCCACGCCCTGGAGGCGCCGCCGGGCCCGATCGATCTCAGCCGGCGCCGGCATCGCCGTCGGCGTCGATCCTGAACACCCTCGACATGATCTCGGAAACAGCCGTGAGCGGGTCCAGCGTGCGGGCCTGCACGTCGTCGAGCAACCGCCGGAGCTCCGGGTCGTGCTCCACCGACCGGCGCAGATGGGCGGCCGCCCGCGCCGCGGCGACCGCGTACACCTCGCCGGCGAGGTTGCGCCGACGACGCTCCTCCAGACCGCCATCCTGCTCGAGAAAGGCGCGATGCTCCTCGATCTTCGCCCAGAGCTCGGGCACGTTCTCGCCGCGGTGCGCCTCGGTGAGCACGATCGGCACCTTCCAGGGCCGCTCCCGGTCGAGCGAGAGGACCGAACGGACCTCGGTCAGCATCGTCTTCGCCGCCGGGTGGTCCTTCTTGTTGATCGCGATCACGTCCGGGATCTCCATGATCCCCGCCTTGAGCGCCTGGATCGAGTCCCCAGATCCGGGCATCAAGACGAGCACGACCGTGTCGGCGACTCCGATCACCTCGATCTCGCTCTGGCCGGTCCCGACCGTCTCGACGAAGACGACGTCCTTTCCGGAGGCGTCGAGGAGGAGGAGCGCCTGGAGCGTCGCCTCGGCGAGACCGCCGAGGTGGCCGCGCGTCCCCATCGAGCGGATGAAGACCCCGGGGTCGAGGAAGTGATCGGACAGCCGGATCCGGTCGCCGAGCAGCGCCCCGTGCGAGAAGGGGCTGGACGGGTCGACCGAGACGACGCCGGCGGTGTGTTCGAGCCCCCGAATGTGACGGAGGAGAGCGGCGATCAGGCTCGACTTCCCGACGCCCGGTGGGCCGGTGACCCCGACCGCGTAGGCGTTGCCCGTCTCCGGGTAGAGGTCGCGGACGAGCTCGTGCGCGAGCGGGTCGGAGCTCTCGATCAGGGTGATCGCACGGGCGAGTGCCCGGCGGTCGCCCGAGCGCACGCCCTCAGCGAGCGTCTCGCGCGTCCAGTCGCGTCGGCCTCTCACGCCGAAACGGGCTCGGGAACGGCCGCGCTGGGCTCGCGGCGGAGCATGGCGAAGCCTGTAACGGCGGAGACGACCCCGATGCCGCCGGCGATCCCCCACACCCAGCGCGCCCCGAGCTCGTCGACCAGCGGGCCGGCCACCACCATCCCGAGCCCGAGCAGCGCAAAGTTCGTACCCATGATCAGCGTGAAGGCGCGCCCGCGCAGCCGGTCCGGCGCTCCGCGCTGCACGAGCAGCGTGTTGCAGACCAGCGCGGTGGCGTTGCCGATGCCGCCGACGACGACAAAGACGACTGCGATCCACACATTCGGAGAGCAAGCGGCCGCGATGTAGGCGACGGCCATCACCCCGATCGCGAGGCCGTAGAGGACGGTCATCCCGCGGCGCTCGAGCCACGAGGAGGCCAGCAAGGCTCCGATCACGGCTCCGACGCCGTTTGCGGCAAAGAGCAGTCCGAAGCCGAAGTCGCCGGCGTCGAAGGACTCCTTCGCGAGCACCACCTCCGACACGTTTACGAACGCGATCGCGATCATCGCCAGATTCCACGAGACGAGGACGGCGAGCAGCGGGCGCGAGCGGAGGACGAGCCTGAAGCCCTCACGCACGTCCTCCCAGTAGCCGTGGCTCTCGGCGTGGCCCTGCTGGAGCAGCCTGCCCGGGATCCGGGCGAGCAGCAACGCCGAAACCCCAAAGCTGACTGCGTTGACGACGTAGGCCGGGTCCGGACCGGCGACGGCGACGATGATTCCGCCGAGGAAGGTTCCGACGGTGAGAGTCAGCTGCTCGGCAAGCCGTAACAGCGCGTTCGCACGCGGCAGGTCGTCCGCTTGGACGAGATTCGGAACGCTCGCGTAGGCAGCAGGGCGGGCGAAGCCGGTCGCGATTCCGGCGATGAGCGCGAGCGCCACGATCTGGCCCGCGGAGACGGTGAAGGCGAGTAGCACGAAGACCGACAGCCGCAGGAGATCCGCACCGACGAGCAGGCGCTTGCGCGAGAGCCGATCGACCAGTGATCCGAACAGCAGCCCGATCGCGACGGCAGGCAGGAAGTCGGCGATCAAGAGCGCGCTCACCCACTTGCCCGAGTGGGTGCGGTCATAGACATCGATGCTCAGCGCGATGACCGCGAGGAACGTCCCCAGCCCGGAGACGAGGTATGACCCGAACAGGAGCCTGAAGCTCGGGGACGATCGAAGGACGTCCCGCTGACGGGCGAGAAAACGCGGCACGAAGGGCGACGTTAGCGCGTCAGCAGGCCGAACGGGGCACGCGGGAGAGCGCCTCGGCGAAGAACGCGTTCTCGTCCGCCGTCCCGCAGGTAACCCGGATGGCGGTGGGTGCGCCGAAGCCATGGAGCGGTCGCACGATCACCCCCTCGGCGAGCAGCGCCTCGAACAGCTCCCGGGTGTCGTCGCCGGTCTCTGCATAGAGGAAGTTCCCCACCGCCGGCCCTGCCGGCGGCAGTCCCGCGTCCGTCAGCATGCCGGCGAGCTGTTCCCGTGACCCCGCGTTCAGCGTGCGCCGCCGGTCGATCTCGGCCGCGTCGTCGAGGCTTGCGATCGCCGCTTCCTGGGCTGCGGTCGCGACGTCGAAGGCCCGCTTCACTTTGTTGGCAGCCGTCACGACGGAGGCCGGGGCAACCATGTAGCCGACCCGCAGACCCGCCAGGCCGTAGATCTTCGAAAAGGTGCGGAGCACGGCCACCGGTCGGCCAGCCTTGAAGTACTCCTCGATCGCGTCGGGGTACTCCGGATCGTCGATGTACTCGAAGTAGGCCTGGTCGACGACGACGAGGACGTGATCTGGAACGCGGTCGAGGAAGGCCTCGACCTCTGTGCGGGTATTCGTCGTTCCCGTCGGGTTGTTCGGGAGGCACAGGAACACGAGCCGCGTGTCGGGCGTGATCGCCTCGAGCATTGCATCGAGGTCGTAGCGGTCGTCTCGCAGCGGCACTTTGACTGCGACCGCGCCCTGCTTCACGGCGTCGATCACGTAGCTCGCGAACGACGGCCAGCCGCAGACGATCTCCCGGCCGGGATCGAGTGACGCCTGGGACAGGCAATCGATCAGCCCGTCCGCACCGGCACCGACGGCCACCTCCTCGAATGCGATCCCGAGCCGCTCCGCCAGCGCGGCCCGCAGACGCCAGGCACCGCCGTCGGGGTAGCGATTCAGCTCGGTCGCGCAGCGAGTCAGGGCTTCGAGAGCGGCCGGGAACGGTCCGAACGGCCCCTCGTTGGAGGCCAACTTCACGCAGCGCGCGAGTCCGAGCTCGCGCTGGACCTCCTCGACCGGCTTGCCCGGCTCGTACGGGACGAGCCCCTGAACGGCGGGACGGAAGAAGCTCTCGGCGACGTCACTGACGGAGGCGGCCACGGGAAGACTGTATCCGCGCTTACTGTTCATACGTGAGCGAGATCGGCCTCTTCCCGCTCGAGCTCGTGCTCCTGCCGAGCGAGCGCGTGCCGCTTCACATCTTCGAGGACCGGTACCGAGAGCTGATCGGCGAGAGCCTCGCCGACGGGATCGAGTTCGGCATCGTGCTCGAGGACGACGACGGGCTCCGGGAAGTGGGAACGAGGACAGCGGTCGTCGAGCTCGTGCACGAGTTCGACGACGGACGGATGAACGTCCTGGTCGAAGGCCGCAGCCGGTTTCGGGTCGTGGAGCTGACCGACGGGCGTGCGTACAGGACCGCCGAGGTGGAGCCGTTCGACGACGACGACGACGGCGAATTGCCGACCGACGCGGAGACCGAGCAGACGCTCGAGGCCTTCAGGCAGCTGGCCCGTATCGCCGAAGCGGACGAGGTTGATGTCCCGGCCTCCGGCGACACTCTGCTCTCCTTCCAGCTCGCCGCCCGCGTCGACTTCGGCACCGTCCTGAAGCAGGACCTCCTCGAGCTGCGGTCGGAGCGAGCCCGCCTCGATCGACTCGTGGAGCTCCTCGGCCAGGCTGCGACCGCGCTGGCGCGTGAGCGCGAGGTGCGCGAGCGCGCCTCCGGGAACGGCAAGGTCACGCGCGACTAGGCCGGGTCCCTGGCACCGACGCTCAGTTGAGTTCGTAGGCCATCAGGATCGCGTCGACGTACACCGCGCCCCGCCGGAAGTGCTCCTTGCGGTAGCCCTCACGGACGAAGCCGAACTTCTCGTACAGGCGGATCGCCGGCTCGTTGTGCGGGAAGACGTGCAGCTCGAGCTTGCGGACGCCCGAGGAGCGCGCCCAGGTGGCAGCCTGGTCGAGCAATGCCCAGCCGATGCCCCGACGACGCGCTGACGCGGCGACCATCAGTCCCAGGTCGGCGACGTGCCTGCTCGCCGGATGGGGGTCGCGTGAAACCGAGAGGCGGCCGACGATCTCGTTCTCGGTCTCGGCGACGAACACCGCCGCGTCCGGATGGCGGCGTACCGCCTTCAGGTACCGCCGCTCGTTCCCGGCCGAGCGCCAGCGGCTCTCGGAGATCAGCCAGCCCTCGGGCTCTGAGCCCACGGCCTCGGCGAGGGCGACGAGCGCGGTCGCGTCGCCCGGCCGAGCTCTGCGCACCACGAAGGAGCTGACGCCTTCGGCGTCACGACCTCGCCTCGCACCGACCTCGACAGCTTCGCTGTCGGCTTTGTGCTCGCCTTCGTCTCTCACTCGACCACGATTCCGTGCCCGCCACGCCGGGGATCCCCCGCTGCTGCGAGGGAGCCGTCGGCGCCGACCTCGACCGCCGCAACCCCGCCGAAGTACAGGTTGCGCCGGCGCCAGCGAACGACGTCGTAGCCCCGCGCGTCCAGCAGGTCGAGCTCCGCCGGATCGGACCCGCCCTCGCAGTGGAGATGCTCACCCTCGAGATGGACGCGCGGCGACTCGATCGCCTCGCCGGCGCCGAGGCCGTGGTCGACGACGTTGACGACCGTCTGCAGGATCGCCCCGCGGAGACGAACCGAGCCGGCGCTACCGACGATCAGCTGCGGCTGGCCACGACGGAGCACGATCGAAGGCGCCATCATGCTCGTCAGGCGCACGCCGGGCCGAGCGGCCCCTCTCGCCGGGTTGAGGTCGTACTCGCCCAGCATGTTGTTCAGGTGGATGCCGGTACGCGGGACGATCACGCCCGAGCCCGAGCCCGTCGACGCGGTCATCGACGCCGCGTTCCCGCGCGCGTCGACGACGGCGATGTGCGTGGTGCCGCGGTCGGCGGTCTCCGCGGCTGCGGCGGCCCCCGCCCGGATGCGCCTTAGCGCAGCGCGGACGTTCTCGGTCGAGTAGAGCCGTCGGGCGAGGCCGCCGCGGTACAGGTCGCGCCCGAACCTTCCCTCGCGCGCCCGGGCCTGCTCGCGCATCACCTCCGCCAACGTCGCGATCGCGTCTGCACTCCCGGCGGCGGCGCTCGGCCCGAGCGCGTCGAGCAGTCGCAGCCCGTAGCCGATCAGCACCCCGCCCGAGGAGGGTGGCGGATTCGAGACAAATTCTTCACCGCGGAAGCGGACGCGCACCGGACGCCGGCGGATGACCCGGTAGGCAGCGAGGTCTGCGGCCGTAACCACGCCCCCCTGCTCGCGGAGGTGCCGGACGATCTTGCGACCGAGGTCACCGCCGTAGATTGTCCCGGCGCCTTCGGCGGCGAGCTGCTCCAGCGTCGTGCCGAGGTCGCCGAGAACGAGCCGGTCGCCGGCAACGAGGCGAGAACGGCGGCCGTAGATCCGCCTGCCCTCGGGAGTGTGGCGAAGGATGAGGTCGAGGATCGCGTGCAGGTATGCCTGCGGGCGTGTCAGCTCGACGCCCCCGCGGGCGAGCTCGATCGCCGGCTCGAAGAGGCGTCGCCAAGGCATCGATCCGTAGGAACGGTGTGCGGCCTCCAGTCCCGCCGCAGTCCCCGGGACCGCGCAGGAACCGGCGCCGATCCGGAAGATCTGGCTGGTGCCGCCATCGAAGTCGATGTCGATCGACTCCATCTCGGCCGGCCGCCGATGACGGCCGAGACCGGGCACCGCGACGAAGAAGTCGAGCAGATGGTCGGACCGGTCGCGGGCGCGGTGGACGAGCATGAAGCCGCCCGCGCCGGGCCCGGTGAGCGGGCTCTCCGCCACCCACGACGCGAGCGCCGCGGCAATGCAGGCGTCGACCGCGTTCCCGCCCTCGGCCAGGATCCGCGCCCCGGCCTCGGCGGTCAAGGGATGGCCCGCAGCGATCGCGCCCCTCATGGGGCAAGCCTAGGCCGCTAGAGGTCGCGGAGAAAGCTCGGCGGCTCGAGTGGCTCGTCGGCCGGCGTGTCGTGCGGATGGACGACTACGGGCCGACGTGCCCGCCGCTCACCACCGAGCCCGGTGGCGACGACGGTCACCCAGACCTGCCCGTTGAGGCGTTCGTCGATGGTCGCGCCGAAGATCAGATTCGTGTCGTCGACCGCTCCCTGCCGGACGACCTCGGCCGCCTCGTTCACCTCGAACAGCGATAGATCCTCCCCGCCCGCGATCGAGAGCAGGATCCCGCGCGCGCCGCCCAGCTCGGTGTCGATCAGGGGCGAGCGCAGCGCGCGCTCGGCTGCCTCCCGGGCGCGGTTTTCGCCGGTTGCGAAGCCGATGCCCATCAGCGCGTTCCCGCCGTCCTGCATGACCGTGCGAACGTCAGCAAAGTCGAGGTTGATCAGGCCGGGCTGCGTGATCAGGTCGGTGATCCCCTGCACGCCCTGGCGGAGGACGTCGTCCGCGATCCGGAACGCGTCCAGCATCGCGGTGTTCTTCTCGAGCACCTCGAGCAAGCGGTCGTTTGGGATGACGATCACGGTGTCACACGCATCCCGCAGCGCCTCGACGCCCGCGTCGGCGGCCGACCGCCGGCGGGTGCCCTCGAAGCGGAACGGAGTCGTGACGATCCCGACGGAGAGCGCACCGAGCTCACGGGCGATGCTTGCGACCACCGGGGCTGCGCCCGAGCCCGTGCCGCCGCCCTCGCCGGCGGCGACGAAGACCATGTCGGAACCCCGGAGCGCACGCTTGATCTGGTCGTGGGCCTCGTCGGCGGCCGCACGACCGATCTCGGGGTCGGCGCCGGAGCCGAGACCCTCGGTCAGCTCGCGTCCGATGTGGATCTTCAGCGGCGCGTCGTTCATCTGCAGCTGCTGGATGTCGGTGTTGATCGCGACGAACTCGACGCCGGTGATCCCCGCGTCGATCATCCGGTCGAGCGCATTCAGCCCGGCGCCGCCGACGCCGACGACGCGGATCGCGGCGAGGTAAGCCGGTGAGTCCGGGCGCGGCGCGCGCCACAGCCGCGGCGGCTGCTCGGGCAGCGGCTCCACCCAGCGGGCAGCGGGCACCCCGGGCTCCTCGACGGCCGGCTCCGGCGTAGGCGGAGGCGGCACGACCGGGGCAGGCGCAGGCGCTGCCGGCGGCTCCTCGACGAGGGGCGGGGGCGCAGCGGCCGCGGGCGGCAGCTCCGGCTCGTGCTCCTGAGGCTC
>JBKPPY010000062.1:0-8994 GCA_046733845.1 Actinomycetota bacterium
CCTTTGGTCCAAGCCCGGTCAACGTCCGGAGCCGCTGCTGCTCGGCGGCCTCGCGCAGCCCCTCGAGCGTGGTCACGTCGAGCTCCTTCCAGATCCTGCGGGCAGTCTTCGGCCCCAGACCCGGCAGTCGCATGAAGGCAATCACGTCCGGCGGGATGCGTCCCTTCCGTTTCGCGAGCGCCTCGATCTCGCCCTGCTCGACGATCTGGACGATCTTCTCCTCGATCGTCTTCCCGATCCCCTGAAGCTCTTTCGCCTTGCCGTCGAGCGCGAGTTGAGCGATCGAGCCGCCCGTCTCGCCGATCCGCTGCGCGGCGCGGCGGTACGCGAGCACACGGAACGTCTCGGTCCCCTCGAGCTCGAGCATGTCCGCGAGCAGCTCGATCTGCTCGATCACCTCTGCGTTCCTGGGCAACGCCACTGCCGCGATCATAGGCAGGTGCCCAGGGCCACCGTCTGCCTCCCGACGTACAACGAGCGCGAGAACCTCGAAGCGATGGTCACCGCGCTCCTCGCCCGACTCGGCGAGGATGACACCGTGCTCGTGATCGACGACGGATCGCCCGACGGCACCGGCGAAATCGCCGACCGGCTCGCGCGAGAGCACAGCCGGGTCGCCGTCGTCCACCGCTCCGTGAAGGAGGGGCTGGGTCCCGCCTACCTCGCGGGCTTTCGCCACGCGCTTGCCGACGGCGCCCAACTCGTGCTCGAGATGGACTGCGATTTCTCCCACGATCCGGACGACGTCCCCAGACTGATCGCGGCGGCGACCGATGCCGATCTCGTCCTCGGCTCGCGTTACGTGAAGGGCGGCCGGATCGAGAACTGGGGTGGTGGACGACGATTCGTCTCACGCGCGGGCTCGCTCTACGCACAGGTACTTCTCGCGACCCGCGTCCGCGACCTGACCGGCGGCTTCAAGTGCTATCGCCGGGAGGTGCTGCAACGCATCGATCTGGACGCCGTGTCCTCCCGCGGCTACGCGTTCCAGATCGAGACCACGTACCGGGCGCTCCGTGCCGGGTTCCGCGTCGTCGAGCTGCCGATCACGTTCAGCGACCGCGAAGCCGGCGCGTCGAAGATGAGCCGGTCGATCGTCCTGGAGGCGGTCTGGCGCGTTCCCCACCTCGCGTTCCAAGCCCTCACCGGCCGTCTACGCTGACCTGATGGTCGAGGTCACGGACGCGGCGTTCGCGGCGGAGGTCCTGGAGGCGGACCGGCCGGTCGTCGTCGACTTCTGGGCGCCGTGGTGCGGACCGTGCAAGGCGGTCGGCCAGGCGCTCGAGCAGCTCGAGGCCGAGCACGGCGACCGAATCGGCTTCGCAATGGTCAACATCGACGATCACCCATTGAACGCGGCCGAGTTCGGAGTGCTCTCGCTGCCGACGGTGATCCTGTTCGAAGGCGGCGCCGCGCGGGAGACCGTCGTCGGAGCGCGATCGCGCAGCTACTTCGAGAAGCACTTCGCTGCCTGGCTGAGCTAGCCGGCGAAGTGCTCGAAGCTCCCGAGCTCGACCGGCTCGCCGTTCAGGCGCAGCACGACGCCCTCGCCTTCCTCACAGCGGCCGATCTCGGTGAACCGCCCTGCCGCAGGAAGCGCCGCGAGCAGCTCGTAGTCCTCGCCGAAGGCGAGATCGTCGACCTCGGCGCCCTTCGCCAGCGGCACGCGCTCGAGATCGATCACGAGCCGGCAGCCGGAGCGGGCAGCGATGTGGCCGGCGTCGCGGGCCAGGCCGTCCGAGAGGTCGATCAGCGCACTCGCGCTACGGGCCAGCTCGCGTCCTTCCTCCAGGCGGAGCGGCGGACGCACGTAGCGCCCTCGGCGGAAGGCGGCTCCCGACGCTCCCAGCGGGCCGGTGACGACGAGAACGTCGCCCGGGCGAGCGCCGGCCCGTCCCGGTACACGCTCGGAGATCCCGAGTGCGGTGACGCTCAGCACGAGGCGATCTGCCGCACTCGTGTCGCCGCCGATCACGGGCGTGCCTGCCTCCGCCAGCCCCTCATACAGCTCCACGACGTCGGCGACCGCCGTGTCGGATGGCGCCGCCAGCGTGACGACAAGCCCCTCCGGCTCCGCGCCCGACGCCGCGAGGTCGCTCAGGTTGACCGCGGCCGCCCGGAATCCAAGATCGCGCCAGGAGATCCTGTCCAGCCGGAAGTGGACACCCTCGACGAGTACGTCCTGCGTGACCACGCGTCCGCCGCCGAGCTCGGCAGCGTCGTTCTCGATCCGCTGCGCAAGCCCGCGGCGCTCGAGCTCGGCGAGCAGGCCCAGCTCGCCGACGTCAGCGAGCCGCGATCCCGATGACATCGACCGGTCCTTCGCCGGCGCCGAGGCCGACGAGACCCTGCGCGACGGCGCGCGAAGCAGCGGCAGCTGCCTCCCGGGCCGCGTCCGAAAGGGACAGTCCCTCGGCCAAGGCCGCGGCAAGCGTGGCCGATTGGGTGCAACCCGCCCCATGGGTGGCGGCGACGTCGTGGCGCTCGACGGAGATCTCCACGTGCTCGTGTCCGTCGAAGAGGTGGTCGACGGCTGCCTCGCCGTGTCCGCCCGTGACGACCACCGCCGGCGCCCCGAGGTCGTGCAGCCGCTCCGCAAGCTCTCGCGGAGACCCCGGCCCTGCAAGCGACTCGGCCTCCATCAGGTTCGGCGTCACCACTGTCGCCAGCGGGAACAACGAGCCGACGAGCGCTTCCACCGCGTCGTCCTGGAGTAGGCGCGCACCCGAGCTCGCGACCATCACCGGATCGACCACCAGCGGCACAGGATGCTCGGCGAGGAACGCCGCAACCGTCTCGACGATCGGCGCCGAGAACAGCATCCCCGTTTTCGCCGCGTCCACTCCGATGTCCGAGAAAACCGCCTCGAGCTGGGCGCGGACGAACGCGGGCGGAACCTCCAAGACGCCGGTGACGCCGACCGTGTTCTGCGCGGTCAGCGCGACGATCGCGGACATGCCGTGGCAGCCCGCCGCTGCGAAGGCCTTCAGGTCGGCCTGGATCCCGGCGCCTCCGCCCGAGTCCGAGCCGGCGATCGTCAGGCAGCGGGGAACGGGCGCCGCGGGCATCGCAGCTAGCATCGTGTCACGGCGGCAGACGTCCGTGGAGGTGCGATGGGAACGCCGTTCACGCACACGACCTGGCAGGTGAAGCCGGGACGCGAAGAGGAGTTCGTGACGCGCTGGCGCGAGTGGGCCGAGTGGAGCCACCGGCAGGGACTCGGCGCCCGCGCGCGACTGCTCAAGGATCTCGAGAACCCGGGTACGTTCGTCAGCTTCGGACCCTGGGAGACGGTCGCCTCCGTCCGGCGGTGGCGGGGGGACCCCGGCTACCACGAGCGCGTCGCGCGGCTCCAGGAGCTGGTCCAGCACTTCGAGCCGACGACGCTGGAGCAGGTCGCCGAGATCTGAGCGGTGCGACCGCTACGCTCGTCGAGTGGCGGTCGAAACTGCGCCCTGGGCAGGCATTCTCGACGGTGAGGAGCTGGCACACGTCGCGAGCGAGCCGGCCCGCCAGGCGCGCACCGCGCCGTTCCCCGACGACCTCGCACCGAAGGTTCGCGCCGCGCTCGAGGCGCGCGGCGTCCACGAGCTGTACGAGCACCAGCTCGAGGCGTGGACGGCAACGCGGCGAGGCGAGCACGTCGCGGTCGTCACCGGCACCGCCAGCGGCAAGTCGCTCGCCTTCAACCTGCCCGTGCTGGACGCACTCGCACGAGAGCCGAAGCGGCGGGCACTGTACCTCTACCCGACGAAGGCGCTGACGCAGGACCAGCTCCGCTCGCTGACGGCATCGAAGGTGCCGCGCATCCGGGCGGCGATCTACGACGGCGACACCGACGCCGAACAACGCTGGCAGATCCGCAAGTGGGCGAATCTCATCCTCACCAACCCGGACATGCTTCACATCGGCGTCCTCCCGCACCACGACCGCTGGGGCGACGTCCTGGCGAACCTCGCCTACGTCGTCGTCGACGAGGCGCACGTCTACCGCGGCGTCTTCGGCTCACACGTCGGGAACGTCCTGCGGCGGCTCCGGCGGCTCGCCCGCGTCTACGGTGCCGACCCGCAGTTCCTCCTCGCCTCGGCGACGATCGCGAACCCCGGCGGTCTCGCCCACTCGCTGCTCGGACTCGACGTGACCGTCGTCGGCGACGACGCCGCCCCCCGCGCCGAACGGACGATCGCGCTCTGGAACCCGGAGCTGCTGGACGAAGAGCTCGGGATCCGCGCCAGCGCTCTAGGCGAGGCGTCGCGGCTCATGGCGGAGCTCGTCTCCAGAGAGCTCCGCACACTCTGCTTCGCGAAGAGCCGGAAGTCGGCAGAGCTGATCCACAAGTTCACGGTCGACCGCCTTGGGCGCGAGTACCGGGACCGGCTCTCGCCGTATCGCGCCGGCTACACGCCCGCGCAGCGGCGCGAGATCGAGCGCCGCCTCGCCGAGGGGGAGCTGCTCGGCGTCTCGGCGACCGACGCGCTCGAACTCGGCATCGACATAGGACTGCTCGACTGTGTGATCTCGACCGGCTTTCCCGGCACGGTCGCGAGCCTGCGTCAGCAATGGGGTCGCGCCGGGCGCCGCGGGCACGGCCTGGCGATCCTGGTCGCGAGCGAGGACGCGCTCGACCAGTACTTCATGCGCGAGCCCGAGATGCTGCTCGGCCGCCGCGTCGAGGCGGCGATCCTCGATCACACGAACCCGCGCGTCCTGGACGGACACGTCCGCGCGGCCGCGTTCGAGGCGCCGCTCGACGACGCCGACCGAGACGTTCTGGGGCACGAAGCGCTCGAACGAGCCGCCCTCCTGCCGGACCTGCGCGCCACTCCTGCGGGGTTCGTCTGGGCCGGGCGCGACTACCCGGCCGCCCGTGTCCCCCTCCGCTCAACCAGCCCGGACGCGTTCTCGGTGATCGACACCGAGACCGGCTCGGTCCTCGGCCTCGTCGAGCGCGAGCGCGCGTACTCGACCGTCCACGACGGCGCCGTTTATCTCCATCTCGGCCAGTCGTACCGCGTCACTGCGCTCGACCTCGACGTCCGCCAGGCACTCGTCACGCCATTCGACGGCGACCTCTACACACAGGCGAAGAAGGACACGACCACCGCGATCGAGGAGCCGCAGCGAGTCGAGCCGCGGCTCGGGCTCGAGCTGACCTGGGGCCGCGTCTCCGTCACCGAACAGGTCGTCGCCTACCAGCTGAAGAAGGCGTCGACGCAGGAGACGCTCGACCTCGTCGCCCTCGATCTCCCGGAGACCACCTTCGAGACCGAGGCGATCTGGTTCTGCCCCGAGGAGTGGATGCTGGCGGAGATCGACCGGATGCCGAAGCTCCTGGGCAGCCTCCACGCCGCCGAGCACGCGCTGATCGCGCTCTTGCCCCTCTGGGCGATGTGCGATCGCTGGGACATCGGCGGCCTGTCGACGAACGTCCATTTTCAGACCGGCCGGCCGACGATCTTCGTCTACGACGGCCACGCGGGCGGGGTCGGGATCACCGAGCGCGGCTTCGAGGCCTTCGAGGGCTGGGTCGCAGACACGGCCAAGCTGCTCGCCGGCTGCCCCTGCGAGCACGGCTGCCCCTCCTGCGTTCAGTCGCCGAAGTGCGGGAACCTGAACGACATGCTGGACAAGGCGGGAGCGCTCACCCTCCTCGACCGAATGCTGCGCTAGGCGGCAATCACCAGGACACGGTCCGGGGCCTTCCGCACCAGCTGCCGCTCGGAACGGCGAAGGTGGTGGCCGCCCGAGTCGACGACGACGATCTCCGCGTCCTCCTCTGCGGCGAGCTCGAGGAGCGCGGGAACCAGCTTGCGGGCGCGAACGATCCGTGGCACGAATCCAACCCCGCACGAGACGGCAACCATCCGCGCCCGGGCCAGGAGAGCGCGCGCGGCCGCCTCCTCCTCGCACATCTGGGCGTCGAGGGGCAGAAGCGGCGAGACCTCGATCACGACGACCCCGATCACCGATGCGTCGTCACACGGGAGCGCACAGACGGTTTGCACCACTCGCTCCGGCTGTGGCGAGTGCGTGAGCGGGACCACCAGACGGCGTCCTGAAGGCATGCCCTCACGCTAGGGCTGCACTCCCAAACCCGGGCTGAAAAACGGCCGTTCGGCCTTAACGAGCCCTTAAGCAGCCGAATCGGGCCCGACCAGCCGGTAGCCGACGCCCGGCTGGGTGAGCAGGTAGCGCGGCCGAGCTGGATCCGGCTCGATCTTGCGGCGAAGGTGGGAGACGTACACGTGCAGGTAGTTCGACTCATCACCGTACGCCGGGCCCCAGATCGCCCGGAGGATTGCCGGATGGGTGAGCAGCTTGCCCTCGTTTGCGGCAAACAGGCGAAGGAGGTCGTACTCGATCGGCGTCAGCGACACCGGCTCACCCGCCATCGTCACGAGCCGCTTGTCGAGATCGACCCGTAGGTCGCCGACCTCGATCACGGGCCGGCTCGCCGGCGACCCCCGGCGAAGCTGCGCACGCACGCGGGCGAGCAGCTCGTCACCACTGAACGGTTTCGTGACGTAGTCGTCGGCGCCGGCATCGAGTGCGGCGATCTTCTCGCCCTCCTCACCGACGGCCGAGAGAACGACGATCGGCACCGTGCTCCAGGTACGCAGCTCCCGGCATACCTCGGTGCCGCTCCCGTCGGGCAACAGCAGGTCGAGGATGATCGCCTCCGGCGGCCGCATCGCCGCCTTCATCAGGGCCTCGGCCGCAGTAGCCGCTGTGTCGACGGCGTAGCCCGCGGTCCGCAGTTTCAGCTGGAGCGCACGCAGGATCTGCGGCTCGTCGTCGACGACCAGGACGCGCGCGCCGCTCATGCAGGGACCTTGGCGTCGATCTCGACCGCCGGTAGGGCGAGCGAGAACGTCGCGCCGCGACCGGGCACCGACTCGACCCAGAGCCGGCCGCCGTTCAGCTCCGCAAATCCACGGGCGATCGCGAGCCCGAGCCCTGAACCCTCGCCCGCTCCCTGTCCACGGGTGAACGGCTCGAAGATCGATGCGCACTCCGCACGTGTGAGCCCCGGCCCCTGATCGACCACCGAGACGACGACCTCGCTTCCGGACTGGCCCACCTTGACCTCGACCGGATCCGCAGGCGACGAGTACCGCAGGGCGTTCTCGACCAGATTGATCAGCACGCGCTCCAGCTGGGCCGCGTCCACGCGAACAGCGGAATATTCCTCGGGAAGCGAGACGACGACGCGACGGCCGTCGTCACCGATCGCCTCGAGGGACCGCCCAACCAGCTCGTCGACACTCCAGAGCTCGGCGACAGGGCTGGCCGCGCCCGCCTCGAGGCGGGAGAGGTCGAGCAGGTTGGCGACCAGCCGGTCGAGCCGCCGGGCCTGATCGCGAATCGAAGCCAGCAGCTCCATGCGGTCGGGCGCCGACAGGAGCTCGTCGGGATCGGCGAGCATCTCGCTCGCGGTCCCGATCGCGGTCAGCGGAGAGCGCAAGTCGTGGCTGACCGAGCGCAGGAGCGCGGTCTTCGTCGCGTCGCTCCGGCTCAGCTCTTCGCGCTCGATCGCCGTCGCCAGAAGCGACGAGAGCACCGCGAGCACCCGAGCGGTCAGGTCCTCGTCGGCAGGGCCTGCAGCGTCCACGTACAGTCGCCCGAGGTGACGCCCACCGGCGACCAGGTCGCGCGCCTGCTCGTCGGGATCCGGTTCGCGGGTCGATCCGAGCTCGATCCAGCAGTGCGAGACCCCGAGGAGGTCGGCCGTCTTCACCGCGATCTCGGCGAGCTGCGGCTCGACGGAGGTCCGGCCGAGCAGGAGCCCCGCAACGTCAGCCGCGTACGCCGCCTCCCGTCGCTGCTGTTCCGCCTCCTCGGCGCGGCGGCGGGCGCGGGCGGCAAGCGCACTCACGCTGACCGCAGTGACGAGGTAGACGGCAAGTGCGACCCAGTTCTCGGACTCGGCCAGATGGAACGTGTGCTGCGGCGGTAGGAACAGCCAGTTGAAGGTCAGCATGCTGACGACTGAGACCGCGACGCCGAACCCCAATCCCCAGATCGCTGCGACCGGGAGCACGGCGAATAGGTAGAGCACACCGAGGCTGAGGACCGGCGCGATCGGGCGGAGGGCATAGACCGCACCCGTAGCGATCGCGACCGCTGCAGCGCTCGCCGCCGCTCCAGCCAGGAAAGGCGTGCGCATGACCACAGCATAGGCTCGCCGGGGCATCCTTAAGAAGCCCTCAAGATCGCGTCGCCAAGCCGTTTGCGGCCCCTCCGTGCGTCTAGCGTGGAACGCGTACGACGCAGGCGATGATCGCCACCGAAGAAACACCGACGCGACCACCGCTCGAGCGCCCGGAACGGCTCGACACGGTCAAGCGCGCGCTCATCGGGCGGCCACGCCCGACGGGCGAGCTGCACGACACGCTCCTCTCGAAGGTGCTCGCGCTGCCGATCTTCGCAGCCGATCCGCTCTCGTCCGTTGCGTACGCGACCGAGGCCGCCCTCGTCGTCCTGGTCGGCGCCTCGCTCGGTGCCGCGCACCTGGTCATGCCGGTGTCGATTGCGATCGCAGCCGTTCTCGGCATCGTCGTCCTCTCGTACACCCAGACGGTGAAGGCGTACGAAACGAGCGGGGGCGCGTACGTGGTCGCCAAGGAGAACCTGGGAACGTTGCCGAGTCTGGTCGCGGCGGCGGCGCTGATGGTCGACTACGTGCTGACCGTCTCGGTGTCGGTCGCCGCAGGCGTGCTCGCGATTACGTCGGCGGCGCCGTCGCTCGGCGCCCACAAGGTCGGCCTCTCCCTCCTGCTGATCCTGGTGCTGACCGTCGTCAACCTGCGCGGCGTCCGAGAGTCCGGCTTTGCGTTCGCACTCCCTACCTACGCGTTCGTCGCGGTGACCTACGTGATGATCGGAACTGGAATCGCGAAATGCGCGAACGGCGGCTGCCCCCAGGCACACGTCCCCGATCCGATCGCAGTTGGGGCGGCAGGCGGCGTCGGGGTCTTTCTCGTCCTGCGCGCG
>JBKPPY010000063.1:0-10148 GCA_046733845.1 Actinomycetota bacterium
GAACAGGCGCCGCTGCCCGTAGAGGTCGCCGAGCCGGCCGCCGAGCAACAGGAAGCCGCCGAAGGTGAGCAGGTAGGCGTTCACGACCCACGCCAGCGAGGTCTCGGTGAAGCCGAGGTCGTCCCGGATCGACGGGAGCGCCACGTTCACGATCGTCGTGTCCAGGACGATCATCAGGTCGCCGAGGCAGAGGACGATCAGGGCAAGCCAGCGGGTGCGGGTATCGGAGATGGACATAGGTGTTTCTTCGGTTCTACCGATCTGACTCACCTCTGCGTCGTGAATCATCGGTCGCGAGCCGATGAGTTTTGCGCGTTTGCACGGTCTTTCCTGCGATGCCTGTGTGCCCAGGCCTGATCGTCCTGGACGCGAGCTCGCTCGCGCCGACCGGGGCGACAATCGATCTGATCGCCCGGAAACACCTGGATGCCCGACGCCGTGGCCGCAGGATCCGGGTGCGCGGAGCCTCGGGTGACCTCGAGCGGCTGATTCGGCTCGTCGGGCTCGAGGACGTGCTACGGATCGAGCCGCGGCGGTAGGCCGAAGAGCGGGAAGAGCCGGTCGGTGTCGAGGAAGAACGTCAGCTCGCCGATCCGCCCGTCGGACATCTCGAGCACGATCAGCGCCCACGGCTCGTGACCACCGTCAGGGCTCGGCTTGTACTGGCCGAACGCGGGCGAGCCGTTCGCCGAGCCGACCGGGATGACGCGTGATCCCTTGCAGCCGATCCCTGGGCCGAACCACCAGGCGAAGATGTCGTCTCGACCGGAGAGCCAGAGGTCGTACGGGGGCATCGACTGCGTCGCGTCCTCGCGGATCAGCGCCGTCAGCCGGTCGACGTCGTACGCCTCGAACGCCTCGACGAAGCGCGCGAGCAGGTCTCGGTCGGCCTCGTCGAGGGCCGGTGCCGGATCGTCGACGCTCACGTCGGCCGACTCGAGCGTCGCCCGCGCGCGCTGGAGGGCGCTGTTCACCGAGGCGACGGTCGTCTCCAGCAGCTCGGCGACCTCGCTCGCCTGCCAGCGCAGGACCTCGCAGAGGATCAGCACCGCGCGCTGCCGCGGCGGCAGGTGCTGGAGCGCCGCGACGAACGCGAGCCGGATCGTCTCGCGCTCGACGAGCGCGTCGGCAGGATCGGGCGTCGGCTCGATCCAGGTCACCTCCGAGCGCTCGTTCAGGTTCTCGACGATCGGCTCAACCGACGGGCCTAGATCCATCGGCCGGGCGCGACGATCACGTCCCTTGAGCAGGTCGAGGCAGACGTTCGTCGCGATCCGGTACAGCCACGACCGCAGTGCGGCACGGCCTTCGAAGCGGTCTCGCGCGCGCCACGCGCGCAGCAGGGTCTCCTGGACCGCGTCCTCCGCCTCGAAGGGCGAGGCGAGCATCCGATAGCAGTACGCCGTCAGCTCCCGCCGATACGACTCCAGCTCCTCGAATGCTGGCGTGACCGCCGCGGACTCCACGGCGGCCATGTTAAGCGCTCACCGTCGTCAGCCGTCGACCCCGCGTAGAAAGCCCGTAGCAGCCCGCCCGGCGATCCCCACGACGAAGACCGCCACGCCGGCGACCACCGCCGTCCACGGCAGCGTGACGACCAGCACCGCGCAGCCGATGAGTCCGGCCACGTTGAGGATGCGCGGCCAGCGGCGATGCGCCGCATCCTGGGTGAACGCCGACGCGTTCGCGATTGCGTAGTAGGTGAGGACGCCGAAGGACGAGAAGCCGATCGCGCCGCGGAGATCCGTCGTCAGGACGAGCACCGAGACGACCGCGGCGACCGCCAGCTCCGCGTGGTCGGGCACGCGGTACCGCGGGTGGACCGAGTCCAGCCATCGGGGCAGATCTCCGTTCCGCGCCATCGCCAGACTGGTCCGCCCCACACCCGCAACGAGCGCGAGCAGTGCGCCCAGGCTCGCGACCGCGGCGCCGATCCGAACGACCGGCACCGCCCAGGCGGCACCGACGGCATCCACCGCGTCGGACAGGGGCTTCGTGCTCGCGGCGAGCGCGTCCGGCCCGAGGGCGATCAGCGCGGCGATCCCGACCAGGGCGTAGATCCCGATCGCGATCGCGAGCGCGATCGGGATCGCCCGCGGAATCGTCCGTTCCGGCTCACGCACCTCCTCGCCGAGGGTCGCGATCCGCGCGTAGCCCGCGAACGCGAAGAAGAGGAGGCCTGCCGCCTGGAGGATCCCGTACAGGCCGCCCGTCCCCCACGAGCTGAGCCCTTCCCGACCGAAACCCTGGTCGTGGTCGGCCGCGATCGTGCAGACGACGACCAGCAGTGCCGTGATCGAGACCGCCACCAGCACGCGGGCGGCCGCCGCAGTCTTGGCGATGCCGCGGTAGTTCGCGGCAGTCAACGCGATCACGGCCGCGAGCGCCACCAGACGGACCGCCCACTCGGACCCGCCGACCGCGTACGAGGCGAAGGTGAGCGCCATCGCCGCGCAGGAGGCGATCTTGCCGACCACGAACCCCCAGCCGGCGAGGAAACCCCACCACTCCCCGAGCCGCTCGCGACCGTAGACGTACGTGCCGCCCGAGGTCGGATACTGCGCGGCGAGCTGTGCCGATGCGACGGCGTTGCAATAGGCCACCGCGGCTGCCAGGGCGAGCCCGATCAACAGCCCGCTGCCGGCAGCCCGGGCCGCGGGCGCGAAGGCAGAGAAGACCCCCGCCCCGATCATCGAGCCGAGGCCGATGACGACGGCGTCCCCGGTCCCGAGGCGGCGAACGAGCGCCGCCGTGGTCACATCGCGTCCGCGATCCGCCTCGCGGCGGCCTCGAGCTCGGCGTCCGAGACATTGGGCAGAACGTCCTCCCACAGCGGGAGCATCATTCCCGACGCCTCGACCATCCCGAGCGGCCGAGGGAGGAACCAGACATGGAAGTGCGCACCGCCGTCGCCCCAGCGGTAGAGGTGTACGCGGGCGACGCCGCCGAGCGAGAGAATCGCCCGCTCGACCCGGGCCGCGATGCGGCCGAAGTCGGCGGCCAGCTGCTCCGAGAGGTCGGCGAAGGAGTCGACGTGCTCCCTGCTGGCCAGCCACACCGCCCCCGGCAGGCTGCCGCCGACCGGCGCGTGCAGCGTCCAGTTCTCGTCGGACCAGACCGCGCTCGTCGTCGCGCCGCTGCAGATCGCGCAGGGAGGCCCGCCCGGCTCGCCACGGCGCGGCGGCTCGGGAACGACCCGCTCCGCCGGCTCGCGTGGGACGAGCGGCTCGCGGTACGGCAGCGTCATCGAGTTGTTCATCGTGTCCCCCTTCCTTTCTGGAGCTCAGACCCGGCAATCCCGTGCAGCACGGTGTCGACGATGCGGGTGCGCGCCCGCTCTGCCGGCCACTCGTGGCGTCCGCGGAGATGGACGTATGGCCACGCGACCCCGTTGAACGCGACGTCCGCCGTCTCGACCACGTTCGCGACGGCCGGCAGCGACCCGTCCTCGATCCCCTCGCGGAGGAATCGGATAAACGGGTGCAGGTAGTCGGGCGGCTGACCTGGTCGGGTCTCCTGGTGGAACGCCTCGTCGGTCGCCAACATCAGCGGCAGGTGACGGTCGAGCAGCTCGCAGAGTCGCTCGAGAGCCAGTGCCAGCCGCTCGCGGCCGGTGCCCCCCGAGGTCAATACCGGGTACATCGTGTCCCGGAAGTCCTCCGCGAGATCGCCGACGAGCGCCTGGATCAGGAGCTCGCGGGTCAGACCCTGACGCCAGAGCGTCGAGCGCGCACGACCGGCGACTTCCGCGACCCGCTCGAGTGTCAAACCGCCGAATCCGCGTTCACGCAGGACCTCGATCGTCGCCCGCCGCAGCGTCTCGTCGACGACCGGCGGCTGCAACTCCTGTGATTCATTCATGCATCACTAGTGTTGCAAATGCGCAGCAGGAACGCAACCACGCCGCTGTGTGAATTGACGCCTTCCGTCAGTGCTCGCACACTTGGTCGGAGATGGTCCAGTGGGCAGGCATTCGCGAGCCGGGCGCGCCGGCTCTCCTCGCTCCTGGCCGCGACCCGCTGTCCTACGAGGGTCTGCTGGAGTTCGTCTCCTCCACCGCCGGCGGACTCCGCGCGCACGGCCTCGGCCCTCAGAGCCGTGTCGCCCTGGTGGTCGAGAACGGACCGGAAGCAGCGGCCGCCTTTCTCTCGATCAGCCGGGCGGCGGCAGTCGCGCCGCTGAACCCCGCCTACCGCGAGGCAGAGCTGGTCTTCTCGCTCGAGGACATCGGCGCCGACGTGGTCGTCATCGGGTCGACCCTCGACTCGCCTGCCCGCACGGTCGCCGCAGAGCGCGGCATCGAGGTGATCGAGCTCCACGTCGATCCCACCGACCCTGCGGGCCTCTTCAGGCTCGAGGGCGTCGCCCCGAGCACCGGAGTCGAAGTGGCCCGTGAGCCGGACGAGATCGCGCTCCTCCTGCACACGTCCGGCACGACATCCCGCCCGAAGCTGGTGCCGTTGACGCAGGGTCGCCTCGACGCCTCGGCACGGAACGTCGCCGAGACACTGCTGCTCGACTCGTCCGATCGTTGCCTCAACGTCATGCCGCTGTTCCACATCCACGGGCTCGTCGCCGCCCTGCTCGGCTCGCTGGCGGCGGGCGCGTCGGTCGCGTGTGCGCCGGGCTTCCACCCGCTCCGGTTCTTCGAGCGGGTTGACGAGCTCGCGCCTACCTGGTACACGGCGGTGCCGACCATGCACGCGGCGGTGCTCGCCCGGGCTGAGGACCATGCCGCGATCCTGGCCCGAAGCCGTCTGCGGTTGATCCGTTCGTCGTCGGCGCCCCTCCCCGTTCCCGTGCTCGAGGGGCTCGAGGACGCGTTCGGCGTGCCTGTGATCGAGGCGTACGGAATGACCGAGGCCGCGCACCAGATGGCGTCCAACCCGCTTCCTCCCGGCATCCGCAAGCCAGGGTCGGTCGGCCGGCCGACGGGGCTGGAGATCGCGATCCTCGACGAGGCCGGCACCGAGCTCGCGACCGGTGAGGTCGGCGAGGTGGCGATCCGCGGCCCGAATGTTTTTTCCGGGTACGAGGCGAACCCGGAGGCGAACGCGGCCGCTTTCATCAACGGCTGGTTCCGGACCGGCGACGAGGGGTCGCTCGACGAGGACGGGTACCTGACGCTACGCGGACGGATCAAGGAGATCATCAACCGCGGCGGCGAGAAGATCTCGCCGCTCGAGATCGACGACGCGCTTCTGCGGCACCACGCCGTCGAGCAAGCGGTCACGTTCCCGATCCCCGACCCACGCCTCGGCGAGGAGGTCGCCGCCGCCGTTGTGCTCGTGCCGGACGCCCCTGCCGACGAGCGGGCGCTCCAGGATTTCGTCGCTGCGCAGCTCGCACCCTTCAAGGTGCCCCGGCGGATCGTCGTCGTAGACGAGATCCCGAAGGGACCGACCGGGAAGATCCAGCGGATCGGGCTGGCGGAGCGTCTCGGCACCGGCGAGCCGGCCGCCGCCGATCCCAACCGGCTTCCGTCCGGCTTTCTCGAGCCGGAACTCGTCGGCATCTGGAAAGACGTGCTCGGGCGGCGCGACGTCGGCGTCAGCGACGACTTCTTCGCACTCGGAGGCGATTCGATCCTGGGTGCAGAGGCGGTCGCGCGTGTTCGCAACCTCATCGGCGATCCCGATCTCCCGCTCGCGTCGATCGTGAGAGCGCCGACCCCTGCGGCAATGGCGCGGGAGGCGTTCGCCGGCGTCGGCAGGGGGTCTTGGGGCTCGATTCCACTGCGCTCGTCCGGCAGCCGCCGGCCGCTCTTCCTTGTCCACGGGGCCGACGGCGACGTGCTCTCCTTCGCCGTGCTGGCGCGACGGCTGGATGCGGATCAACCGGCGTACGGACTGCGGGCGCGAGGCATCGACGACGAGACGCAGCCCCATTCGTCGGTCGACCGGATGGCGGCCGACTACGTCGAATCGGTGCGCCAGGTGCAGCCGCGTGGGCCGTACCTGCTCGGCGGGTACTGCATGGGCGCCCCGGTGGTGGTCGAGATGGCGCTGCAGCTCGAGGCCGCCGGTGAAGACGTGGCGATGCTCGTTCTGCTCGATCCCCGGTTCCGCGAACCCACCGGAGTCCGCTACCGGAAGTGGCGAACGCGCCGCGACGCCACGCTCGCACTCGAGCGTAGCCGGCGCAACCTCGCGCTCACCTGGCGCCGTACTCGTGAGCGGCAGCTCTTTCAGGCGGTCGGGCGTCGGCTGCGAAGCAAGCTCGCAAGCCCGGAAGTAGCGGAGATCTCGAAATCGCTTGCGCGGGTCCGCGAGGACTACCCGATCCGCCCCTTCGACATCCCGGCCACAGTCGTCGTCTCGGACGAGTTCCGCCGGACGATGTTGCCGGCCTGGTACCTGGAGTCGATCGTCCAACGCCCGCGGCGCTGGACCCGGCTGCCCGGGGAGCACTCCCGGCTTCTGCTGCCGCCGAACGTCGACGCGGTCGCAGCCGAGATCGAGGCCGCGATCGATGCGGCCGTCGATTCCTCCGCGGCCGCTTGATCCGGCTCGGAGGGAGCCGGTTCATGAGCGGTTCATGAGCAACCTCCAGGCTGACCGGCGATCGCATCAAGGACATCGGAGGGCCTATGACCTCGAAACGCAGACGGTACGAGCAGGTACTCGCGGCGGTGGTCGTATCGATTTTCGCGTCGGCAGGGATCGTCTCGACGGCGGCGGCCGCGAAGCCAGCGCCGCCGAGCTGGACCCTGCACGGGACGTACTCGCCGGCGATCAACCCGGCGAACTTCGTGAGCGGAATCGACAACCGCTACTTCCCCCTCAAGCCCGGCACCGGCTTCCACTACCGCGGCTTCAAAGACGCGGCCGCGCAGACGGATGACATGGTGGTGACGCACCAGGTCAAGGTCGTGCTGGGAGTCAAGTGCACGGTGGTCAGGGACACGGTCTCCCAGGGCGGAAAACCGGTCGAGCGGACCTTCGACTGGTATGCGCAGGACAAGCACGGCAACGTCTGGTACATGGGCGAGGACTCGCTCGAGCTGAAGAACGGCCGCTTCGTCCGCGCTGACGACTCGTGGGAGGCGGGCATTGCGGGCGCCAAGCCGGGGATCATCATGGAGGCGGATCCGCGGTCCGGCGACGTCTACCGGCAGGAGTACTACCCGCCGGGCGGGGCGCTCGACCAGGCGCGGGTCCTCGGGCGGTCGGGAACGGCCCGCACGCGGATCGGAACCTTTAAGCACCCGCTCGTCACCGTCGAGTGGAGCCCGGTGGAGCCACAGTTGGAGCAGAAGATCTACGTGGCCGGCCTCGGTGAGGTTGCGGAGACCGTCGTCCAGGGCGGACACGAGCGGTTCGAGCTAGTCAGGGTCACGCACTGAGCGTCCCGTAGCCGGCACTGGGCTCAGCGCTACGGGGCCTTGCATGACCCGCGGGAGCCGCTGGCCACATAGCTGCGGTCTCGCGGAGCACGATTGCGGCACCGGCGGAACGGGGAAGACGAAATGTGTCGACCACCGGACGGATCTGGGCTCTGCTCGCGGTAATGCTCGTTGTCGCCGGGTGCGGAGCGGGCGCGAACACGCTCGCCGTGGGCGTCGTCGACGACGCCGCGCGGTCGGGCGACACGACCGGCTTCCTCGACGAGCTGACCCGATCCGGCTTCGACGCGCTTGCCGTCTCAAGCGTCTGGGAGCCGGGTGAGACCGCACCTGACGCCGACGAGTCGGCCGTGCTCAGCCGAGTCGCCGCGGCTGCAGATGCCGCGGGCGTTCGCCTCTTCGTGATCGTCTATCACCCGGGCTCTGCGACGACACCGCTCACCGCCGAAGCACGCTCCGAATTCGCGGCCTACACGGCCGCCGTCGCCGACGAGATCCCGACCGTCCGCGACCTGATCGTCGGCAACGAGCCGAACCTCAACCGTTTCTGGCTCCCCCAGTTCGGCTCCGGCGGACAGAATGTGTCGGCAGCCGCGTATCTTCGGCTGCTGGCAACGACGTACGACGCGGTCAAACGGACCCGCGACGACGTCCGCGTCTGGGGCGGCGCCACGGCACCGCGCGGATCGGACCGGCCGGGAGCAGCGCGGGCGACGACATCTCCAACCGCGTTCATCCAGGCTCTCGGCGCGGCCTACCGGCAGAGCGGCCGAGACCGGCCGGTCATGGATGGATTCGTCCATCACCCATATCCGGAGTCGGCGAACGTGCCGATCGACCTGCGCCATCCGCGCGTGAAGACGATCGGCCTGGCCGATTACCGCAAGCTCGTGAACCTTCTCGGGACCGCCTTCGACGGCACCGCCCAGAAGGGCAGCGACCTCCCGATCCTCTACGGGGAGATCGGCGTCGAGACGGCGATTCCGTCCGCCGAGCACGACCTCTACAGCGACACCGAGATCACGTCGACCACCACCGCACAGCGGCAGGCTGCGGCCTACCGTCGTACGCTCGAGCTCGCCGTGTGCCAGCCGAACGTAGCCGGCGTGCTCTTCTTCCACCTCCAGGACGAACCGACGTTGACCGGCTGGCAATCAGGCGTCCGGTACGCCGACGGAACACCGAAACCGAGCCTCGGCCCCGTCCGCGAAGCAGCACGGGCAGCCGAGAAAGGTGACCTCGGCAGGGACTGCTGAGGAACCCGCCGCCCCTTGACCGGCGGGTCTCACGGTGGAAATGTGCAAGCTGGAGGCCCTCTCCGACGGGAGGGATCTGCGGCCCAGCGTCATGTGGCGAAGCCGTCAGATCGGAGGGGCGATGAACGTCAGAGCGGATCAACTGGGCAAGCAAGTCAGCCGCGCCCGCGCGCGCGGCTGGACACGGCTCATGGGAAAGGCCGAGAACCGGCATAACCTGCCGACGGGTCTTCTGCTTGCCGTTGCCTCGCGCGAGACGGATATGGAGGACGTCGTCGGCGACAAGGGCCACGGGCGAGGGCTGTTTCAGATCGACGATCGGTCTCACGCCGACTGGCTCGCGGCCCACGGCGCCCTCGGCCCGGGCATGACCCCGAGGCTCCAGGACGCGGCCGACTTCGCCGCGTCGATGCTCGCCTCGAACCTCATCTTCGCCGAGCAGCACGGCGTCCCGGCGCCGGATCGGCTCAGGTTCGCCTGCTCGGCCTACAACGCCGGCCCCGGCGGCGCACTCGACGGCCAGCGGAGCGGCGACTGCGACCGAAAGACGACGGGCGGCGACTACGGTCGCGATGTCCTCGATCGCCTGGGCGCGATCGAGGCTCGAAACGGGACGGGCCCGCAGTCGAGTGGCCGGATTCTCCGCAAGGGCGACCGGGGCGCCGACGTCGTCCGGCTCAAGCACCAGCTGCAGGCGTGGTTCGACAGGTCGGTCCCCGGCGTGTGGCCAACGTTCCGGGTCACGCCGGGGCCGATATTCGGCGCCGCGCTCGCCGCCGCCGTCCGCGACTTCCAGATGCGCAACGCGTTGCTGGTCGACGGCGAGGTCGGCCCGGACACACGCCGCACTCTTGCGCGGAACTCGGCTCGGGGGCCGAAGCACAAGCCTTCGGCCGGGAACCGCATCGTCAGACGCGGCAGCCGCGGGCGGACGGTGACGCAGCTCAAACGGGACCTCGAGGCGTGGTACGAGCAGGCATTGCCCGGCACGTGGGCATCGTTCGGCGTGACAGACGGACCCGTATTCGGTGACGCACTCGAACGGGCAGTCCGCGACTTCCAGCAACGAAACGGGCTGCTCGTCGACGGCGAGGTCGGCCCCGAGACGCTCGGCGCGATCCGCGGAGCCGGGTTGCCGCCATCGCCGCGCGACGTGCCGGGGCCGGCCTTCCCTGACCTCGAGCTCGATGCGCCGAAGAAACCGGGGTCGTCAGGCTCGAAAGTGAGGCTCATCCAAGGCTGGCTCTCCCTGAACGGCTTCAAGCTCGTCGTCGACGGGGAGTACGGCAATGCGACCGCTCGCCAGGTCCGTGCGTTCCAGAAAGCCAACGGGCTCCCGGTCACCGGCATCGTGGACGAGGCGACGTACGAGAGGCTCGTCCAACCGATGATCGCCGCACTGGCGCCGATCGCCTCGGACGGCCAGCTCGGCACGGCCGTGGTCGCGTACGCCCGACAGCACCTCGTGCAGCATCCGCAAGAGATCGGCGGTGTGAACCGCGGCCCGTGGGTTCGCCTGTACGCGAACGGGCAGGAAGGAGCAGACT
>JBKPPY010000064.1:0-4937 GCA_046733845.1 Actinomycetota bacterium
CGCGCTCAAGCTTCCGGCCGTCACCTACGAGGAGATGCTGGAGATGTCCGCCTCCGGCGCGAAGGTGATGGCGCTACGCTCCGTCGAGTTCGCCCGCAACCACGGCGTGCGCCTGCACGTGCGGTCGACGTTCAGCGAGAAGGAAGGCACCTGGATCCTGGAGGAGGACGCGCAGTTGCTCGAGAAGGCGATCATCTCCGGTGTCACCCACGACACCTCCGAGGCCAAGCTGACGCTGGTCGGCGTGCCCGACCGGCCCGGCGTCGCCGCCCGCGTCTTCCGCGCGCTGGCCGACGCCGGCGTGAACATTGACATGATCGTCCAGAACGTGTCCTCGGCCGGGTTGACGGACATCTCGTTCACGCTGCCGAAGAGTGATCTCGCCGTCGCCGAGCCGATCCTCGAAGCCGCCTGTGGCGACGTCGGCGCCTCGGGCTGGACACAGGACTCCGAGATCGCGAAGGTCTCGCTGATCGGCGCCGGCATGCGCTCCCACCCCGGCGTCGCCGCCGACATGTTCGAGGCCCTCTCCGACGCCGGCATCAACATCGAGATCATCTCCACCTCGTCGATCCGGATCTCCTGCGTCGTCCGCTCCTCCGAGGTCGAGCAGGCGGTCCAGGCCGTGCACGACAAGTTCCAGCTCGTCGTCGAGGAGCGGGCCCGTGCCTAGGATCGGCGTTGTCGGCGCCACCGGCGCGGTCGGCACGGTCACGCTCGAGCTGCTCGCCGAGCGCGGCTACGACGACGTGCGCGCGTTCGCCTCGGCGCGCTCGGCCGGAACGCGGGTCGCGTTCGGCGGACAGGCGCTCGTCGTCGAGGAGGCGACGCCGCAAGCGCTGTCGGCCGGCGACCTCGACCTCTGCCTGTTCTCGATCGGAACGTCGGGGTCGCGCGAGCTCGTGCCGCACGCGGTCGCCGGCGGTGCGGTCGTGGTCGACAAGTCGGCCGCGTACCGGCTCGCCGACGGCGTCCCGCTAGTCGTCCCGGAGGTGAACGGCGGGCGCGCGTTCGACAACACGGGCATCGTCGCCAACCCGAACTGCTGCACGATCCCCCTAACCTCTGTCCTGCAGCCGTTGCACGAGGCGGCAACGCTGCGGCGAGTCCGGGTCGCGACCTACCAATCGATGTCCGGTGCAGGCGCGTCGAACATGAAACGGCTCGCGGACACGAAGCCCGACGACCTCGACCTGCTCATGGAGTGGGACTACGACGGTGTCGAGTTCGACGAGGAGGAGAAGCTCCGCCTGGAGACCCGGAAGATCATGGAGCTTCCTGATCTTCCGATCAGCGCAAACTGCATCCGCGTTCCGGTGATGGTCGGCCATGCCGAGACGGTCTGGGTCGAGATGGAAACGCCGCTCTCCGAGGACGACGTCCACGAGCTGCTCGGGGCGGCACCGAGTGTCCGCCTGGAGGAATTCCCGTCTCCCGGAAAGGCCAAAGGCATCGACGAAGTCCTCGTTGGTCGAATCCGGAAGGATCTAACCGATCCCAACGGCCTCGTCCTTTTCCTCGCTTGCGACAACCTGCGCAAGGGCGCAGCGCTGAACGCGATCCAGATCGCGGAGCTCTTGCTCAGCCGGGCGGCGGTCGCCGCCTGACCGCGAACACCGGGCTCTGCGCAGTCGCCGGCGGGCCGACGTTGAGGATCGCGCGCGTCCAGACGGTGATCCGGTAGCCGCCGCGGGCGAGCCGCGACCTCGGGAACTCGATCCGCAGCGGCTTACGCCCCGTCGCGCGGCCGCGGACGGAGAGCGTCGTTCCGTGGGTGGAGGCCCGCTCGATCCGGACGCGGTAGACGCAGTCGACGTCGCAGGTGAGCGAGATCGGGAAGGTACCGGGATTCGCCGGCGGGCGCCCCTCTGGGAACCAGCGCACTCCGACCCGCGGCGTCACCTGAAGCCCGGCGCAGACGAGGTCGTTACGGCGCGACCGATCGGCCGCGGCGGCAACGGCCGCGAGGCTCGACTTCGGCGTGCGGTCGGCGTAGTAGACGCCCGACTGCCACCCGGGATGCGCGCGCTCGTCGATCAGCGAGAACACGAGGAACGCCTTCACGTTCGGCTGGCAGAAGGCGAGGCCGATCGCTTGCGCGTAGTACGCGGCTTGCGTCGCCTCGTCGACCGGGTGGATGGTCGTCGGCTCGACGCCGGTGTAGAGGCCTTCCTTGTCGGACGGGATCTGGCTCTCGACCCCGAACTCGTCGTAGACGATCGGCAGGGCCGAGCCCTTCTGGGCCGTGCCGTCGAACGCCTGGCCGAGGGTCGCGACCAGCTTGGGATAGTCGGCGATCGTCATCGTCGTGTCGTTTGGATGGGTCAGGGTGGGAGCCTCGTCCGAGCGGAGCATGTACGGGTGGAACGAGAAGGCATCCATGATCGGCGCCGTCCGGCCGCTCGCCCGGTACGCGGCTCCCATGTCCTGAATGAACGCGGTCGGTGAGTGCGTGTCCCGTCCGCTGCCCGGCCGGTCGATACCCGCGTGGGAGAGCGTGCCGCCGATCACCTCGATCGAGGGCGAGACCGCTTTCAGTGCGTCGTAGCTCCTCGCGAGCAGCGAGACGTAAGGGCCGGCCGCGACGTCTTCGCCGTTCGGCCCGAACTGCGGCAGCCAGAACCGGTTGAGGTTCGGCTCGTTTCCGATCACGAAGTGCCGGGCGCCGGGGACCGCCCGTGCGATTGCCGTGACCCAGGCGGTGAAGTCGCCTTGGTCGGTATCGCTGAGCGGCGTCTGCGAGCTGCCGAACGGGTACAGCGCGACGTAGACCGTCGTGCCCGTCTTCGCGGCGGCGGCGACGACGTCCCGCAGGCGGTCGACGCTGTCCTGATCGGGCGCGCGCCGGCCGCGCGCCCAGGTGAGGGTCACGCGAACGGCGTCGCCGAGGTTCGCCTGGTGGGCGAGGTCGAGCGCGTCGTCTGACTGGAGCGCCTCCTGGTCGACGGCGCCCACCAGCATGCGCGGCCCGCCGGCGAAGGCCGCCGGCGCGAACACGAGCGCCGCGAACATGACGATCAGTGCGCGAACCATGCTCACTCGTACACGGTGCCAGCCATTTCTAAAGATCTTGTGTTCGCACAGTTCGGATCGGATTCCTTGCGCGAGCGGCAGTTTCTTGTAAACCTGCAGGGAGATCCGACACGGTCACTGGGGACCTCGACGCAAGGGAGAGGAGAAGAGGTTGACCGAGCGGAACGGGGGGGTGCCGCCAGCCGCGGCGCGTAGCCAAACGCGTCTTTGCCGTAAGGCTGCCTGCTGATGGACGGCCACGCGCAGACGCACGAGCACTCGGCGCTCCGCGAGTACCTCCAGGTACTCCGGCGCCGGAAGTGGATCGTCATCACCGCGGTGGTAGTCATTCCGGCTGCGGCGTATGCCTTCTCGACCCAGCAGCAGTCGAAGTACCAGGCCTCCGCAGAGGTGCTGCTCAGCCGCCAGAACCTGAGCAACTCGCTCAACGGCGTCCAGGATCCGAGCCTCTCGATCCAGCCCGACCGCCTCGCGCAGACGCAGGCCGACCTCGCCCAAGTTCCACCGGTGATCGAGCGGTCGCTGAGCGCGGCACAGGTCGACGACATCACGCCCGCCGAGTTCGCAGCCGATTCGAGCGTCTCCGCCAAGACCGACGCCGATCTCCTCACCTTCAAGTTCACCCACCACGATCCCGCCCTGGCCGCCCGGCTCGCAACCGAGTACGCGCGGCAGTACATCGCCTACCGGACGCAGCTCGACACACAGGCCTTGGCGAAGGCACGAACGCAGGTGCAGGACCGCATCGCCCAGCTTGAGCTTGGCGGCGACACGAAATCCGCCCTGTACGCGAGCCTGGTCGAGCGCGACCAGCAACTGCAGACGATGCAGGCGCTCCAGACTGCGAACGCGTCGCTCGTCCGAGAGGCGCAGGGCGCGTCGCAAGTGCAGCCGCGACCGGCCAGGAACGCGATCCTCGGACTCATGCTCGGTCTGGTCCTCGGCGTCGGGCTCGCCTTCCTGCGCGAGGCGCTCGATACGAAGGTCAGGACGAGCGACGAGGTGGCCCGAAAGCTCGGGCTGCCGATTCTCTCGCGCATCCCTGCGCCACCTAGACAACTGCGCAGCACGAACCGGCTGGCCATGCTTGCAGACCCGGACGGGACGTCCGCGGAGCCGTTCCGGGTGCTTCGCACCAACGTCGAGTTCGCGAACCTTGAGTTGAACGCGAAGACACTGATGGTGACGAGCGCACTCGAAGAGGAAGGGAAGTCGACTACGGTCGCCAACCTTGCAGTCGCGTTCGCGCGGAGCGGCAAGCGCGCGATCCTCGTCGATCTCGACCTGCGACGACCGTTCCAGCACAAGTTCTTCCCGCTCGGCCGGCGGCCGGGGTTGACCGACATCGCGCTCCGACACGTCTCCATCGACGATGCGCTCGCTCAGTACCCGCTCACCGACGGGCCGAGCTGGTCGCTCAGGAACCGCGAAGGGAACGGTGCGGTCACGATCGCCGGCACGCTCGAGGTGATCGGAACCGGGCCGCTGCCGCCCAACCCCGGCGAGTTCCTCGGCTCGCATGTCCTCGACGAGATCCTGGCCGAGCTCGCCGGCCGCGCCGACCTGGTGCTGATCGACGCGGCCCCACTGCTGAGCGTCGGCGACGCGCTGGCGCTGAGCGCGAAGGTCGAGGCGATGCTGGTCGTCGCCCGGATCGACCGGCTGCGCCGGCCGATCGTTCGCGAGCTCGAGCGGACGCTGGAGGCTTCGCCCGCGAAACCGCTCGGCCTGATCGTCACGGCCGCCGACGCTGACGAGAGCTACGGGTACGGCTACTACAGGCGCTATTCCGGCTACCCGAGACGGTCGGACGAGCGCGAGAGCACGGAGGCGCTCGGGTTGAGGTAGCGGAATGCGCATTGCACAGGAGCCAGCTGCGGCAGCCGGCTCACGCCGGCCTGCGG
>JBKPPY010000065.1:0-47189 GCA_046733845.1 Actinomycetota bacterium
GCCATCAGCCGGGCCGGCGGTCGAGGGCGAGCCCCATCGCCCGTGACGGGAGATGCTACCGGGTCAGGATCCGAACGCCATGCGCCGCTCCAGGTCCCGGTCGGGGTCGACGAGGTGGCCGTCGCGCTCGACGTAGCCGCCCTTCCCGCCGACGATGAAGAGCACGAGGTCGCCGTCGCCGCTGTTCGTGATCCGCCGGGGCGTCGTCGACTCGACGTGGACGAGGCCGCCCTCGCCGACGACGTGCTCCTCGCCGTCGATCGCAAAGCTGGCCGTCCCCCGGTGGACGAAGTAGAGCTCGTCCTGGGTGTCGTGGTAGTGCAAAAACCCTTCGTAGCCGGGCGGCATCACGACCGCGTTCGCACCGAACGCCGTCACGCCGAGTCCGCGCCGGATCTTGCGGAACCCGTATCCCTCGCCGAGCTCGTCGAGCGAACCGAACGCGTAACCCATCGTGCTCCTTTCCGCGCGGTCGTTCGCGGTAGCATCAATCCTCGGAGTGCCGTACCGCAAGGTGACGATGCGGCCCTTCCGCCGGGAGGACGAGGGGCTGCTGTTCGGGGTTGCGAAGCTCGCGTTCGGCGAGCAGGACGACGACCGGACGATCGCGACGCTCACGCGCAGTACGGTCTTCGTGGCCGAGCTCGCCGGCGAGCCTGCAGGGTACGTCGCCCTCGAAGAAACCGCGGATGCCTTCCGGATCGAACAGCTCTGTGTGCATCCGGCTCACGAGGCGGAAGGAATCGGCGGGCAGCTGCTCGAGTGGGCCGAGGGCTACGCGATCGCCGGGCGGGCCGAGCGGCTCGAGATCGTCGTCGAGTCCGGCAACGAGCGGGCCCTCTCCTTCTACCGACGGCGGGGTTTTGCCCCGACGGCCCGCGACCTCTACGTCCTCGTCCTCCCGCACGCGACCTAGACTCGGGCTGACGCGCGCGGTCGTCGCCGCGCTGTTTCTCGCGCTGGCGCTTCCGGGGGGAGCGGCTGCGCACGCGCGGCTGGTCGGGTCGAAGCCGGCCGACGGCGCCGTCCTCGCCACCGCTCCTCGGGACATCAAGCTGCTCTTCGACGACGAGATCCGCCCCGCCGGCGGCGACCGTGCGATCGACGCCAGGGGCCGGTCGGTCCTGGCCGGCCCGGCCCGTCGGCTCCCGGGGAACGATCGGGCGCTCGTCCTGCCGCTCCGGGCGGGCCTGCCGCGAGGCGCTTACACCGCTCGCTGGCGGATCGTGTCGGATGACGGACACGTGATCACCGGCGTTCTCGCGTTCGCCGTCGGCACGGGGTCGCCGCGACCGGTGCCGACCCTGTCTGCGGGCGGCGGGACGTCGCTGTCCGGGTTCGCCCTCCGCTTCCTCTTCCTGGGCGGCGTGTTGGTCGCCGGCGGTGCCGCGCTGACCGGGCGGTACCTGCTCGACCCGGCGCGCCGGCGGGTCGAGACCGCCGTGGTCGCCGGCGGGCTCGTGCTCGTCGCCGGCGGCGGCTTCGGCTTGCTTGCGATCGAGCCGGCCGCCGACGCCACGCGCTTCGGCCGAGTGACGGAGACTGCGGCGATCGTCGCTGCAGTCGGCGTCGCGGCAGCGCTGGCGTCGATCGCGCTTCCGCCGCTCGCGCTCGTCGTCTCGGTCGCCGGGGCGCTCGAGCTCGCCGCGCCGACCCTCGCCGGGCACGCCCTCGACCCGCGGCATCTCCGTTCGCTGGTCGCACTCGCGGACTTCGTCCACGTCGCTGCAGCGGCGGTGTGGATCGGCGGTCTCGTCCTTCTCGTCGCGGGCGGCGGCAGCAGGGCCCGCACCCGCTTTCCGGTGCTCGCGCTGGCCTCCGTCGCGGTTCTCGGCGCCGCTGCCGTCCCGCGCGCGATCGCAGCGTTCCCTTCGCTCGCCTCGGTCGTGCACACCTCCTACGGCCGGACCGTGCTGGTCAAGACCGGCCTACTGGCGGCCGTTTTGCTCCTCGCCTGGTGGAATCGCCGCCGTTTCGCGCAGGTGGGCCTCGCTGCGGAGATCGGCCTGCTCGCCGCGCTCGTCGTCGCAATCGCGGTCCTGACCGATCTTCGCCCGCCGCTCCGCGCAACCGCGGCCACACCCGCGAGGGCCGCCCGGCCGGCGCCGCCTCCTCCAGATGCGGTCGTGCTCGCCGGCGAGGACGACGACGTCGCCGTCGGGCTCGCGGCCTCCCCGAGGGGGAAAGACGTCGCGGTTCGGGTGACGGCACTGGGAGAAGACGGGAACGGGATCGACGGCCTCCGCGTCGGAATCGCAGGCGGGCAGGCCCGACCCTGCGGGCCTGGATGTTACGCCCGGAGGATCCCGCTGCCCTCGCCGCCGCGCCGGATCGACGTCCGCCTGGAAGGCGCAGGCGCGAAGCGAGCGACTCTCCGCTTCATGCTGCCGCGCCGGTGGCCTGCACCTGTCGCCGCCGGGCTGGTCACGCGCGTCGACCGAGTGTTCCGCTCGCTGCGCTCGGTCGTGATCCACGAGCACCTCGCCTCCAGCGCGACGAATGCAATCACCACCACCTACCGGCTGGTGGCACCCAATCGCCTCACCTACTCGATCGTCAACGGGGCGAAGGCGGTCGTGATCGGAGGAACGCGCTGGGACAAGATTCCCGGCGGGCGCTGGGAACGGTCGCAGACGGAGCCGATCCGCCAGCCCGAGCCGTTCTGGGGCTCCGACCCGCGGACGAACGCCCACCTGCTCGGGACGTCGACCGTTGGCGGCCGCCGGGTGAAGGTCGTCTCGTTCTACGACCCCCAGCTTCCCGCCTGGTTCGTCCTGTACGTCGATCCGGCGACCGACCGGATGCAGGCGTTGCGTATGACCGCCCAGGCGCACTTCATGCGGCATCGCTATTCCGACTTCGACGCGCCGATCCGGATCGTTCCCCCTCGCTAGCAGCTCCGTTTCCAACGCAACAGAGCCTTAACGCAGGCGCTACCGAGGCTCAACACGCCCCTGGTTATAAGGACGAGCGTGGTGGGACGCACCCGCACCCTCGCCGGCGCCGCGTTGCTGGGCGCCGCCCTGCTGGGTGCCGGGGTCGCGCTCGGGGGCGCCGCCGCGGTCGGAGCACTGGACGGAGGGACAACGACCGTACGCGAGGTCGCGGCCGAGGCCTCGCCGGCGGCGGCGTCCGTGCCCGGCCGGGCGCTCTCGATCAACGACATCTACCGGCGTGCCGCCCCCGGCGTCGTGCAGGTGACCTCGACGACAGTCGTGAACGTCCAGCCCGACTTCTTCGCCAATCCCTTCCTGCCGCAGCGGGAGCAAGAGCAGTCGCTCGGCTCGGGCTTCGTCGTCGACAAGGCGGGACACATCGTCACGAACTACCACGTGATCGAGGGAGCCAAGCAGGTGCGGGTGAGCTTCTCGAACGGCGCCAGCATGAAGGCGACCGTCCAGGGCAGCGACCCCTCGAGCGACCTCGCCGTCCTCAAGATCGACGCCAGCTCACGGGCGCTGACGCCGCTCCCGCTCGGCAACTCCGACGCGATGGAGGTCGGTGACCCGGTGGTCGCGATCGGCAACCCGTTCGGACTCGACCGGACCGTGACCGCCGGGATCGTCAGCGCGATCCAGAGGGCGATCACGGCTCCTAACGGCTACACGATCGACCATGTGATCCAGACCGACGCGGCGATCAACCACGGCAACTCGGGCGGCCCCCTCCTGAACCGCCGCGGCGAGGTGATCGGCGTCAACTCCCAGATCGAGACCGGGGACAACGGCGCAAGCGGCGGCAACGTCGGCGTCGGCTTCGCGATTCCCTCGAACACGGTCAAGACCGTGGTCGCCCAGCTCATCCGCCAGGGCCACATCGACCGCGCGTTCCTCGGCGTCAGCGCGGTGCCGATCACGCGCGACCTGGCCCGGGTCTTCCGGCTCCCCGTCTCCCACGGCCTGCTCATCCAGAGCGTCAAACCCGGAAGCGGCGCGGCGAAGGCTGGGCTCGAGGCGGGAACGACCCAGGTCGTCCTCGCCGGCGAGAGCTACAACCTCGGAGGCGACATCCTCGTCGAGGCCGACGGCGCACCCGTCGAGAGCCTGAGCACGCTCCGGGACATCGTCGCCGCGAAGAAGCCGGGCGAGGCAGTGCACCTCGTCGTCTACCGCGACGGAAAGAAGAAGGAGGTCGAGGTGAAGCTCGGGCGGCAGCCTGGGACGCCGAGCGGCTAGCTGCCCCAAGAACCCCCCGCCCTGGGGGGTGAAGAGCCGCCGCTGCCGCCTCTTCGCCGGCGCGGCGCGGCGGACAGGACGAAGGCCCCCGATCGCCTGCCCGGGGGCCTTCGCTTTTTCCTAGGGTGTTCTTTATGGCCGAGGAGGAACGCGGGTACGGCGAGTTGCTGCTCGACGAGCTCGGGCTCGAGGAGGCCGAGGAGCTCTGGACTGACGACCACGAGGCCGACTACATCGGCTGGTTCTGCGTCGCCACCGATCCGTTCCCGTGCCCGGCTCCGGGGTGCATCTTCGTTGCGGAGTTCATGACCGCCGCCCACCTGATCCTCGTCTGGCAGGAGCGCGACGACCCCAACCTGCTCCGCCACGCCGGGCGAGCACGGGAGGTCGGGCGGAACCCGCGGGTGGTCTCGTACGAGCGGTCGTTCGGCCCCAGCGCCTCGTACTACGCGTGGGAGGCTGCCGGCCGTCCCGTCCACGGCGTCCGCGGCAAGTGAGAGACGAAGCCGAGCACAAAGGCGACGGCGGAGCTGTTTGCCTTGGTGCGAGGCGATGTCGTGACGCCGAAGGCGTCACAGCCGGGTTCGGGCGCGCCGCGCCCTGGACGCTCGGCGTCGAGGAGGAGCTCTTCTTCGTCGACGCCGAGTCGCTCGACGTCCGGTCCGGGTTCTCGCTCGTCGTCGGCGAGCCCGGCGAGCGGGTCAAGGCTGAGGTCTTCGAGAGTCTGGTCGAGCTCACGACGACCGTTCTGCCCGACGCGGCGTCCGTGCTCGACCGGCTGTCGGCTTTGCGCGTCGAGGTCGACAGACGCGCGGGTGCGCACGGCCTACGGCTGTACGCGGCGGGCAGTCATCCACTCGCCTGCGGAACCGACCAGGCGGTCGTCCCGCTGCCGCGGTACGAGCAGCTGTTCGCCTCGATCGGGGACGCGATGTGGCAGCAGCTCATCTGCGGCCTTCACGTCCACGTCTCGATCCCGGACGACGAGACCGCGCTGCATGTCTACGAGGCGGTCGTTCCGTGGCTGCCGACGCTGCTCGCGCTCTCGGCAAACTCACCGTTCGTCGAGGGCGGCGAGACCGGGCGGCGCTCGGAGCGAGCGGAGCGTCTCATCCTGATGCCGACCGGCGGCACGCCTCCGGTGCTCCGAAGCTGGGACGACTGGCGCGCCGCCACGGGAAGGGACTCGACCCGCCGCCACTGGGACGCGTGGCCGCGGCCAGAGTACGGGACGCTGGAGGTGCGCGTGATGGACATGCAGACCGACGTTCGCCGCTCGGCCGGGTTCGCGGCGATCGTCCGCGCGCTCGTCCAGACGCTGCCGGGCACGGTCGAGGAGCCGTACGACCGCGGGCTCTACGCCCGGCGCCGGGAGGAGGCCACGAGACTCCCGCCCGACCCAGCCGAGGTGGAGGCCCTCGCCGCACGCATCGACCCCGTCCTCGAAGCCGACGACCGCGGGCTCGCGCACCTCGTGCTCGAGGGTCGTCCGGAGGCCGAGCGGCAACTCGAGGTGGCGGCCACGGACGGGATCGCTGCAGTTCCACGGGACGTGGCCCAGCGGACGCTAGGCTAGGACGGTGGCCGTCCAGACGGAAACGATCCAGGTGACCGGGATCCGCTGCGAGCGGTGTGTGCTGCGCCTCGGCAAGGTGCTCGAAGGCGCTGAGGGCATCGAGTCGGCGACCGCGAACCTGATCGGTCAGGTCACGCTGTCGTGGGACGACGAGCGCACGGATCGCGAAGCGATCCTCGCGCGGCTCGCCCAGGGCGGCTTCCACGAACCCGTCGTCGTCTAGTCGCTCCGGACCCGGCGGTCGTCGATCCGCCGGTCGCCGAAAAGCGCAGTCGAGCTGCGGTGGTGCTCGTCCGGGTATCCCGGCCGCATGTGCTTGCGCACCTCCGCCCGCCGGTGCTCGGCGGCGGGCCGGCCCACAGCGATCGAATCTCGATCGGCGCCCAACGCCGGTTCGTGCGGGAGCGACTCACCCTCGCCCGCCGTCGGCGGGTGGCGGTAGGACTCGGCCAAGCCGAAGTGCCTGGCCGCCTCGCTGCGGTCGAACTCACCGTTCTTGTCAGCCCTTGGGGCGTCCATCAGGATCCGCCGCGGAACCGTGACGAACACCTTTGCCGCTTCGTCGACGACGTGCACGAACTCTCGCGGCACCGGATGCCGCGACTTGCGCACGCGGCCTGACTCGACGATCAGGAAGCCGTGCCGCACGTCCATGACCTTGCCGACGACACGGTCGTCGCTGGTCACCACCTCGTATCCACGCACGCTCGTCCTCCTCGGGTTCGCTCCTCTAGCTCTACCCGAGACGACCGCATCGCTAACGGGAATAGACCGGCCAGGCCGCTCGTTGCAGGTATTTCGAAGGCGTTGCTAGGGTGGGCGAGTGAGCGAGGTCACCCCCACCGAGCCCCAGCGTCTGGCAACAGAGGCACGCGACCGCGTGCATTTCGAGGAGGAAGCGCTTGAGCTTGCCGATCAGGTGTACCGGGTGGCGAGACGACTCGTCGGCAGCCGCGAGGAGGCGGAAGACCTGATGCAGGAGACCTACGCTCGTGCCTTCCGGAGCTGGCAGTCGTATACGCCGGGGACGAACCTCCGCGCCTGGCTGCTGCGCATCCTCACCAACCTGAACATCGATCGCGGCCGGCGCCGGCAGCGTGCGCCCGAGATGCAGCCGCTCGAGGAAGGCGACTACTTCCTCTACAACAGGCTCGAGGAGTCCTCGCGGGAGCCGCGTTCGGACCAGGACCTCGTCGTCGATCGGCTCTCGCAGGACGATGTCGTGTCTGCCCTTTCGTCCGTGCCGCACGACTTCCGTGACGTGGTCGTCCTCGTCGACATCGGCGACTTCACATACCAGGACGCCGCGCAGATCCTGGACATTCCGATCGGCACCGTCATGTCGCGATTGCATCGTGGTCGGCGTATCCTGAAGACGGCGCTCGCCGAGGAGACAGTCGGAGGTTGACGCTGGTGTACGACGATATTTGCGACCAGTGCGAAGAGTGGATGCAGCCCTACCTCGACCGCGAGCTCGACGACGCGGAACGCGCCGAGGCGGAGAAGCATCTCGAGGGCTGCGGGTACTGCCGCAAGCGCTACCGCTTCGAGGAGAGCCTGCGGATCTTCGTCCGCCAGGTCTGCTCGGAAGAGATGCCGCCTGAGCTGAAGCAGAAGCTCGCGGCGCTGCGGACACCGCTTTAGAGGCGTTCGTTGCGGAGGCGCTCGGGTAGGTCTTCGGGGCGGTCGACGTCGCCCGGGGGGCCTAGATCGTCGCAGGGGACGAGCACCGGCACGAGCGCTCGTGCGCCCTCGTCCGGCACCAGGTCCCAGACCCCGCGGCCCAGAAGGACCGGGTGGCCGCGGACGCCACCGTAGGACGCGGCGACGACGTCGCCGACACCTGATCGCCAGGCTTCGGCCACCCGGTCGACGGCGTCCGGCGAGAGGTCAGGCCCGTCGGCGAGGATGACGGCCGCGGCCGGAGTTGCGGGATCGAGCGCGCGGAGCCCGCATCGCAGCGATGCACCCGGGCCCAGCTCCCACTCCGGGCAGGCAACGACCCGCTCCCGCGCCTCCACGTCGCAGGCGCCGGCCACGACGACGATCTCGCCGACCTCGCGGCTCAGCCGCAGGCGCCCGAGCACCTCGCCGAGCATCAGCGCCTGCTTCGGCGAACCGAACCGAGTGGCCGCGCCGGCGGCCAGCACGACGCCGGCGATCCGCGGCGGCTCTCGCTGCTTATCGATCATCTCCGGCGGATTCTGCCCACGCGGCTCCTAGCGGCCGGCTTTCCTACCAGCCTCTCAACGAACGGCCCCTACCGTCCCCGAGTGCTTCGGGTGGAGCTACGCCCGGGTCGCTGTCGCCCGACGGCCGGTCGTTTGCCGTCGCCTGGCGGCCCACAACCTGACGGCCAGGCGCTTGCCGGGCTAGTGCCGAACGCCGAAGTCGGCGGTCAGGATGGTGACCTCGCGCCCTTCGTACACGCCGGGCGCCGACGCCACGTGCACCGCACCGAGTCCGATCTCACGCCACATCGGCGACAGCATGTTCTTCTTGTGCTCCGGACTCTGCAGCCAGAGCGCGAGTGCCATCTGCGAGTCGAGCCAGGGCGAGCGCCAGACGAGGTTCTCGCCGACGCTCCAGGATCTGCTGCGCGTTGCGTACTTCGCGGCGACGCGCTTCCAGAAGGGGGATCCCCCGTAGGACGTATGGGAGAAGAAACCGTGCTCCGCCATCGATGCGGACTGCTCGTACGCCGCCGCGGTCAGAGTCGCGCTCAACCTGAGCGGGACGAGACCCCCTTTGCGGCGCAAGTCGTTGATCCCGGCCAGCACCTGGTTCTGGAGCTGCGGCAGCCCGACGCGCTGGCTCGATCGTGCGCTGGAGCCGGAGCGGGTCGACGTGGCAGCGCTGCTCGAAACCGCGATCATTCCGGCCAACGCCAAGGCGGCGGCCACGGTGAGACCGGTCAGCAGACGCCTCATTGGGGTTGTTATCGGCAACTGGGCGGTGTCGATAAAGGGGCGCACGGGCGGCTTCGACATGAAATTGTCGACCCCTGCACCGGACTGCACTGCCTCAGTCCGAATGCTGGAGCCGGGAGGGGCTTTTGAAGGGGCCTATCCTACGATGATCTTCGGTCGGGGAGGGATCAACCGTCGCCTTTCCCCCAAACGAGTGGTTTTTAACCTCTTGACACGGGTTGCTCGGGGATCTCAAAACCCGGTGGTTGTGCCGCGCGGGGATTGCCCTACGCTGTGACGGATGGCTGAAGTCACCGCCGTTCGCCCACAGCTGCCCGCGGCGAGGATGTCGTTTGTCCGCGTCCTGACCTTCGCCGGAATCCCGCTTGCAATCGCCGCCTGCGCCAGCGTGGGCGCCCTCGGTTTCGCCAACGGCGGCTATTTCCCCGTCTCGTGGGGCTGGGCGAGCCTCGCGCTGCTCCTCGTCGCCGCGGTGGCCCTGGCGGCAGGTGTCGCGGTCGAGCTCGCTGTCCTGGACGTACTGTTTCTCGGAGCTCTCGGCGCCCTCGCGGCCTGGATTGCGCTCTCGCTCCTCTGGACGGCCAGCTTCCCGCTGACGGTCCAGGAGTGCGAGCGCATGATCGTCTACCTGGCCGCCGGTGCGGCGGGACTCCTGCTCGTCCGGCGGCGGTCGGTTGCTTCGCTGATCATCGGCCTGTGGTTCGGCTCCGCCGTGGTGGTGACGTACGCGCTGCTGACGAGGCTCTTCCCCGACCAGCTGGGAACCTTCGACCCGATCTCGGGCTACCGGCTGACCTCGCCGGTCGGGTACTGGAACGGCCTGGGCATCCTGGCCGCAATGGGCGGGCTGCTCGCCCTGGGCCTGGCCGCGCGCAGCGGCGCGTTGGTCCGGTGCCTCGCAGCGGGGTCGACGGTGATCTTCATGCTCGTCCTCTACTTCACGTATAGCCGAGGGAGCTGGATCGCGTTTTTCCTCGGCCTGGCGCTGGCGATCGCTCTCGATCCCCGGCGCCTTCAGCTCATGACCACGACGCTCGTGCTCACGCCGTGGTCTGCGATCGCCGTCGGTGTAGCCTCGTCGTCGGCGGCGCTGACGCATCAGACGACCGACCTGGCGGCCGCGAGCGTCGACGGGCACGGCCTGGCGGTGATCGCGATCGGCCTCGTCGTGGTCGCGTCGCTGACGATGCTCGCAGTCGACTGGATCGGCTCGGCGGTGTCCTTCTCGTACCGCGCCCGGCGCGTCTACGCCGGCACGCTCCTGTTCCTCCTCGCCGCGTTCCTGATCGTCCTCTTCGGCCGGTACGGCTTCCCGCCCACGCTGGCCAAGAAGGGGTACGACGCGTTCACGGCTGCACCGCTCAACCCGACGGCCGACGACCTGAACAGCCGACTGTTCAAGCTTTCGGCGAACGGGCGGGTCGAGAACTGGCACACCGCCTGGCAGCAGGTGAAGGCGCATCCCGTGGTGGGTGACGGCCCGGGCACCTATGCCCAGTTCTGGATGCAGAACAGGCGAGTGCCGGACACCGTCCACGATGCCCACAGCCTCTACCTCGAGTCGCTTGCCGAGCTGGGGCCGCTCGGGCTGGCGCTGATCGTGCTCGTGTTCGCGACGCCGCTTGCAGCGGTGCGAAGGGCCCGCTCGGCTCCGTTGGTGCCCATCGTCTGCGGCGCCTACTGCGCCTACCTCCTGCACGCCGCAGGCGACTGGGACTGGGAGCTTCCGGCGGTGACGCTAACCGCTCTCTTCTGCGGGATCGGCCTGTTGGCCGCGGGACGCCCCGACCGCGAGCCGAACCAACTTCGCCGCAGCGTGCGGCTTACCGGCCTGATCGCAACTGTCGGCCTGTTCGGCTTCGCGCTCCTCGGGCTGCTCGGAAACAGCGCCGTCTCGGCCAGCTCGAAGTCGACCGACGGCGGCCACTTCGCGCGGGCCGTGTCGCAGGCGCACGACGCAATGCGCTACGCGTCCTGGTCGCCTGAGCCGTGGCGCAAGCTCGGCGAAGCGCAGCAGCTCTCCGGGAACGTCGCCGCGGCACGTGTGAGCTTCCGCAAGGCGATCGAGAAGGATCCCCGCGATTGGACGCTCTGGTACGAGCTCGCGCTGGCGAGTCGGGGCGCTGAGCGCCAGCGTGCCTACGCCGAGGCGTCGAGGCTCAACCCCTTGGACGACCGGCTGAAGCCGGGGGCCGGCGGATGAGGAGCTTGCGCGGCCGCGATCCACTCGCCGATCCGGAGACCCTGATCCCTCAGGTGTACGCGTACGCCGCCTACCGCCTGGGAGACGGCCACGACGCGGAAGACGTCACCGGCGAGGTCTTCGAGCGGGCGATCCGGTACCGGGGGAGCTACGACGAGTCGAAAGGCGAGCCGGTCGCTTGGTTGCTCGGGATCGCCCGGCGGTGCGTCGACGGCGCGCTTCGGTCCCGGCCTCGTGATCAGGGCGAGCTCGAGGACACCGCCGGCGCAGCCAGCATGGAGGACGACAGTGTCCGCCGCCTCACCCTCGCCGCGGCACTTGCGCAACTGAGCGACCGGGATCAGGAGCTGGTCGCCCTGCGGTATGGAGCCGAGCTGACCGCCGCCCAGATCGCGCAGGTGATGGATATTCAGACGAACGCGGTCGAGGTAGCGCTCCACCGCGCGCTCGCTCGTCTCCGCCGCCTGCTCGAAACCGAGGAGGCAGAGCCGGCGCCGCTGCGCGATGCCGGGGGGCTGTAAGGATTTCGGCCCCGCCGCGATAGTTCTCTATGTAGGGCTTTTTATGAACACCGGGAACCTCAAAGGGAGGGGAGAGTGAAGGACGAAAGATTCGATCTCGAGGGCGAGCTTCACGCGGGCCGTTCGGAGCCGCGTTCCGAGTTCGTCACCTCGCTGGCCGGCGACGTCAGAGGCCGCGTTCGGCGCGTCCGCGTCGGCCTGTGGCTGGCGCTTGCGGGCCTGGTCGTGGTCGCAGTCGCATCGTTCGGCGGGATCGGTACCGCCGCGACGAAGCACAAGGCGACGTCGGCGTCGGCTCAGTACACGACGTACAAGCCGAAGACGGCTGCGAAGTTCACGCCGAAGACGGCGACGAAGGCGCAGCCGAAGCAGGCTGCCGAGGCGGTTGCGAAGACGTCGGCCAAGCCGTCGACGCAGCTGCCCTTCACGGGTCTCGCGCTCTGGGTCCCGCTCGCCATCGGCCTCGTGCTGATCGCGTTCGGTGTCACCCTCAGGACCCGCGCGAAGCGTCAGCACCAGTAGTTAGTTAGATCGCAGCGTGGCCGGGCCAAGCCCGGCCACGCGCTCGCGCTCCCCGCGGGAAATGCCAGGGCCAGAAGACTCTGGCTCGTGCTTCGCTCTCGCCTAGTCCGCGCCTGGCGTCACGGCCAGGATGTCGGCGAGGTGGATCAGTCGGAACGTGCTGCGGATCGCGCGCATTCGGTCTCGCTCGTCCTCGATGTCCGGTGAGGCGCGCCAGAGGTCCTGGGCGCACAGGAGCAGCTCCCTGATTCGATCGAGGTCGCTGCTCGCGTGGCCGTTCTCCTCGCAGGCGTTCAGTGCCAGGCCGAGGACCCCGACCGTGTCCGGCTGCCGTGTCCAGAGCAGGGGCGACGCCATCGAGAGGTACTGGTGGATGCGCGCGAGCACCATCGGCTGGGTGAAGGTGTCGCTTCCCTTCGCCGGCGTCGGCTCGAGCGGCGGTTCCCCGTTTGCGATTCTGTTCGCGTTCCCGGCGAGCATGCCGCGCATGTGGTCGTCGCGAAGGCCGGACACCTTCGCGGTGCGCAGCGCGATCAGGAGCGATGCCGGCTGCTGACCGTAGGGGTAGTCGGACGCGTACAGGACCTGCTCCGGGGAGACCTGTCGGAAGAAGTCGAGAAGGTCGATGGGACTCCACGCCGACGTGTCGAAGTAGACGCCCGCCTTCCCGGCGAAGTGGCGCATCAGCGCGCCGAGGTCGGCGATGCCGGCATGGGCGATGATCAGCTGTGCCTCCGGGTAGGTGTCGACGAGCCGCGCGAGGTCGTCGGCGATCGGCGGCAGGCCTCGCCCGCCGTGGATCAGGATCGGCACGCGGCGTTCCGCGGCGACTGCGAACACCGGTGCGAGACGCTCGTCGTTCAGGAGGAACTTCTGGGCGCGCGGATGCAGCTTGATCCCCCTCGCGCCGAGGTCGAGGCAGCGATTCGCTTCTTCGATCGGCTCCTCGGCGAGGTCGAGCCGGACGAACGGGATGAGTCGTCCTTCGCTGCGGGCGGCGTAGTCGAGCGTCCGGTCGTTGGGCGCGCGGAAGGCAGGGTGGCGGTCGGGCTCGTCCATGCAGAACATGAACGCCCGCGAGATTCCGTAGCGCGCCATGACGCGTTCGAGCTCGTCGTAGTCGCCGGCCATTCCGTCGATGTCGTGGCCGAGGTGCAGGTGCGCGTCGAAGATCTGCGCATCAGGCGGCAGCTCGCGGCGCAGCTCGGCATCCCATTTCTCGATCAGCTCCCGCGCCCGCGCGACCGAATCCATAGCTCCCAGTCTAGGTAGATTGCCCGGGCGTGCCAGACGTCCTGATCTACGCGGACACCATCCGGTCGCCGGAGATGCGGCAGGAGGTGCCGGTCGGCATCCCCGATTCGTTCCTGTACATCGAGCGAGACGGTGCACGCCACGTCGTCCTCACGTCCTTCGAGATCGACCGCGTGCGGGCGGTTCCGGGCACCCCGATGCCGCACGCATACGAGGAGTTCGGCTACGACGAACTGATTGCGAAGGGACTTCCCCGGGACGAGGTCTACCTGGAGGTCGCCGTCAACGCCTGCCGGGAGCTGGGCGTGACGGAGGCCGCGGTGCCTTGGACGTTCCCGGCGCGCTTCGCCGACCGGTTGCGAGATTCTGGCGTCACGATTCGGCCCGAGCTCGAGCTCTTCCAGGACCGTCGGCGGGTGAAGACCGATATGCAGCTCGTCGGGATCAGGCGGGCGCAGAGGGCGGCCGAGGCAGGGATGGACGCGGCGCGGGCGTTGCTCCGGCAGGCCAAGACCAACGGCGGCGGCTTGGTCATCGATGGTGCACCGCTCACGTCGGAGCGCGTGAAAGCAGCGATCTTGGAGGCCTTCACGGCCCACGGGGTGGCGGCCGAGGAGTTCATCGTCGCTCACGGGCCCCAGAGCGCGGTGGGCCACGACATGGGCTCCGGCCCGATCGCCGAGGGCGAACCGATCGTGATCGACCTCTGGCCGAAGGACATCGAGACCGCGTGCTATGCCGACATGACGCGGACGTACGTGGTCGGCGAGCCGTCGGAGGAGATCGCGCGCTACCACGCCCTCTGTAGGGAGGCGCTCGACCGGTCGCTCGACGCCGTCCGGCCCGGCCGCGCCGCTCAAGAGGTGTTCCGGCTGGTGTGCGAGCTCTTCCACGAGGCCGGCGAGCCGACGCAGCTCTCGAAGAAGCCCGGCGAGGTGCTCGAGGACGGCTTCTACCACGGTCTCGGCCACGGGGTCGGGCTCGAGGTGCACGAGGAGCCCTCGCTCTCCCGCGCCCCGGGAACGATCGTCGCCGGCGACGTCGTCACGCTCGAGCCGGGCCTGTACCGCCACGGCTACGGCGGCGTGCGGCTGGAGGATCTTGTACTCGTCACCGAGGACGGCGCCGAAAACCTGACCGACTACCCGTACGAGCTCGCGCCGTGAAAGAAGCGGCGATTGAAACTCTCCTCGACGAGGAGCGTCGCTACCCGCCGCCGCCGGACTTCGCCACTCAGGCCAACGCCCAGGCCGACCTCTACGACGTGCCGTTCGAGGAGCTGTGGGAACGAGAGGGGCGCGAGCGGGTCACGTGGTTCGAGCCTTTCACCGAGCTCTACGAGTGGCAGCTGCCGTTCGCGAAGTGGTACCTGGGCGGAAAGCTGAACGCCTGCTTCAACTGCGTCGATCGCCACGTCGAGGCCGGCCGCGGCGACAAGATCGCCTACTACTGGGAGGGCGAGCCCGAGGACGACCGGCGCGTGTTGACGTTTGCCGACCTCCTCCGCGAGACGACTCGGCTCGCGAACGCGCTCCGGGAGCTGGGCGTGCGGAAGGGAACGCCGGTCGCGATCTACATGGGCATGGTCCCGGAGCTGCCGATCGCGATGCTCGCCTGCGCCCGAATCGGCGCCCCGCACACGGTCATCTTCGGCGGGTTCTCCGCCGAGTCGCTGTCGGCGCGGATGAACGACATGGAGTGCGAGGTGCTGATCACGCAGGACGAGGCGTGGCGGCGTGGGACGACGGTGCCGCTGAAAGCGATCGCCGACGAGGCGCTCGCCGACGTGCCGGGAGCGCAGACCTGTGTGGTCCTGCGGCGGACGGGCGGCGACGTCGCGATGACCGAGGGGCGCGACGTCTGGTGGGACGAGGTCGCGGTCTCGGATGCGGAATGTCCGTGCGAGTCGATGGGCGCCGAGGATCTCCTCTTCCTGATGTACACGAGCGGGACGACCGCGAAGCCGAAGGGCATCGCCCACACGACGGGGGGCTACCTGGTCGGCGCGGTGTCGACACATCACTACGTCCACGACGTCAAGCCGGAAACCGACGTCTACTGGTGCGCCGCGGACGTCGGGTGGATCACCGGTCACTCGTACATCGTCTACGGGCCGCTGGCCCACGCCACGACGGGCGTGATCTACGAGGGTACGCCGGACTACCCGGATAAGGACCGCTGGTGGGCGATCATCGAGCGCTACGGCGTGACCGTCCTCTACACCGCGCCGACCGCGATCCGCGCGCACATGAAGTGGGGGGCGGAGTACGCAGAGCGACATGATCTGTCGTCTCTGCGGCTGCTCGGCACGGTCGGTGAGCCGATCAACCCCGAGGCCTGGATCTGGTACCGGGAACACATCGGCGGCGACCGCACCCCGATCGTCGACACCTGGTGGCAGACCGAGACCGGAATGATCCTGCTCACACCGCTGCCGGGCGTGACGACGCTGAAGCCGGGGTCGGCGACTCGTCCCTTCCCGGGAGTCGACGCGGCCGTCGTCGACGAGTCGGGCCAGGAGGTACCGCCCGGAGGCGGCGGTTACCTCGTGCTCCGCAGGCCGTGGCCGGGGATGTTGCGCGGGATCTACAAGGCCCCGGACCGGTACCGGGAGACGTACTGGTCGCGCTTCCCCGGGATGTACTTCGCCGGCGACGGAGCCCGGTGCGACGAGGACGGTGACTTCTGGCTCCTCGGACGCGTGGACGACGTGATGAACGTCTCCGGACATCGGATCTCGACGATCGAAGTCGAGTCCGCCTTGGTCGATCATCCGGCGGTCGCCGAGGCGGCCGTCTGCGGCCGCGCCGACTCGCTCACCGGCCAGGCGATCGTCGCCTACGTCACCCTCCGTGGCGGCAAGGAGGGCTCGGTGGAGATGATGGACGAGCTCCGCGACCACGTGGCCCACGTGATCGGGCCGATCGCCAAGCCGGCGAACCTTGTCTTCACTCCGGAGTTGCCGAAGACCCGGAGCGGCAAGATCATGCGGCGCCTGCTGCGGGACGTCGCGGAGCAACGGCCGTTGGGCGATACGACGACGCTGGCGGATCCCGCCGTGGTCGAAGAGATCAAGACGCGGGCCGGAGCCGAGCAAAGCGAGGAGTGAGCAGGCCGCTCCGAGAGCGGCTCCCGGCTTTACGCCGTACCCGGCCGTGACGAGCCGGGCGCTGTGGTACGCCGGGCCAGCGGCGGCGAGGTTTGCACCGTTCGCACAGCCCTGTGGGCGGATCGTTGCACCAACGTTTCAGTTCCAGTCTCAGAGACCGGGGCGGAACTGCCCGAACCACGCCAACGTCCCGTCAGCCTTGGGACGAATCGTTCCAGGAATGTTTCACCCCCCGGTCTCAGAGACCGGATCGAAACGTTCTTGGCTCGCCGCCGACGGAGACTCGACGCGTTCAGCCGAGGAGCTGCGCGAAGCGGTCGGCGTCCTCGAAGGGGCCGACTACCGCCAGCCGAAGCGCCCGGTCCTCGATAAGGGCGGTCGCGACCCGCTGAACGTCCTCGGCCGTCACCGCGTCGATTCCGTCGAGGACTTCCTGCGGCTCCGGCGTCCGCCCTTCGAGCACCTCTCGGCGTAGGCCGAACGAGATCAGCCCATGCGGGCTCTCGGTCTGGAGTGCGAAGCGACCCTTCGCGAAGCTCTTCGCCTTGTGGAGCTCGTCGTGCGGGACAGCCTCCGTCGCGATCTTGCGCAGCTCGGCGGCGACGGTGCCAACCGCATCGTCGATCCGGTCGATGTCGACCCCCGCCTGGGCGTACAGCGACCCGGCATCCGTGTAGGCGTGATTCGTGGCGAAGACGTAGTAGGCGAGACCTCGCCGCTCGCGGACCTCGGTGAAGAGCCGAGAAGACATGCCCCCGCCGAGCACCGTTGAGAGAACGGTCAGGACGTAGCGGTCCGGATCGGCGATCGGCCGGCTACGCACACCCAGGCAGATGTGCGCCTGGTCGGACTGCTTTGTGTGCACCTTCACGCGCGACCCGTTCAGGGACACGTCCGGCGCGGCGAGCGGGGTCCCGGTCGGCGCGTCTTCGAGATCGCCGAACAGCTCGGCGATCCGCTCGATCAGGCCGTCGCCGGTCTGGCCGCCCACACCGACGACCATTCGCGACGGCTTGTACCAGTGCCCGAGGTAGTCGAGGAAGGATTGACGTGTCGCCGCATGGATGGTCTCCTTGCGGCCGATGATGTCCCAGCCGAGCGGGTGGTCGCCCCCATAGACGAGCTCCTCGTACACGCCGTCGATGAAGTCACGCGGCGTGTCGAAGTACATGTTCATCTCCTCGATGATCACGCCCTTCTCCCGGTCGATCTCGTCCGCGTCGAACTTGGAGTTGCGGAGCATGTCGACGATCACGTCGAGCGCGACGTCGCGGTGTTCGGCGGCGCATCTGACGTAGTAGCCCGTGTACTCCTTGCCGGTGAAGGCGTTGAACTCCCCGCCGATCGCGTCGACCTCACCGGCGATGTCGCGGGCGGTCGGCCGCCGCTCCGTCCCCTTGAAGAACATGTGCTCGGCGAAGTGGGCGATGCCACTCGACTCGTGCGTCTCGTACCGCGAGCCGGCCGCGAGCATCACGAAGCACGACACCGACTGGGCCTGAGGCATCGTGGCCGTCAACACGCGGAGGCCGTTGGGCAGGGTCTGGCGCTCGAAAGCGGGCATGTCTCGGATCGTAGCCACGAGCGCGCGGTCAGCCGCGGTCGAACTCGAAGACGGTCGTCCCGGTCAGCCCACCGGCGGTCACGGACATCGAGCAGGCGCCGCCCAGCTGACCCACCACCGGGAAGTCGCCGTGCCAGCTCTGGTTCTCCGACGGCGACCGAAAGTCGAGGTGCTTCACCACCTTGTTGTTCACACGGATGTCGATCTGCTCGGCCTGCTTGATCAGCAGCGTCACGCGGAACGTGCCTGTCCTGCACCCGTACGCGACGAGGACGGCCTGGCCGGAGATGTCGCCGTTCAGCTGGAGGCCCGACGTCTGCGATCGCAGCCGCAGCGGCCCGTCGAGCTTCCAGAGCACGAGCCCCCGCTGCGTCAGCCCTTGCTGCTCGACCTCCCCGGACGGTTTGCCCGCGAGTTCGATCCAGTTCGACGCCACTGCGTAGTGCGGCCCGTCGTCGCGCCGGGACGGGACGACCACCGTCCCGTCCGGCCGCACGGAGACCCGCTGCTGCGGCAGAGGCCCCGGGACGGCCTGTGCGCCGACGTCGTACACGCGGTCGATCGAGGTGTTCCAGAACACCGTCTGCCACACCCCGGGCCACGAGGGCTCGCCGTCGTACAGGTACGCGGTCCGCTCGGCGCCGTTGTCGTCGGCCCATGACGGATCGGCTCCGAGGAAGGCGACCTGCTGGACGCGCGCCTGGTCGACGACGAAGCGGCTGACGAGGATCGAGGCGCCCGCGAGCACGACCACGAGCGCGGCGGGGAGCCAGCGGAGGCGCCGACGCGGAACGAGCACGAACACGATCGCCAGGACCGGAACGACGGCGGGGTAGACGGCCTTCATGGTCGAGACCGAGGTCTCGGTCGACAGCCGGTAGAGGGGAATCAGTGTCAGCGCATCGTGTGTCCCGTAGACGTTCACGTAGGTGCCGACGGGGAGCAGTACCAGCACGACGACGGCCAGCGCTCCAACGATCCCGCGCTCCATGTAGCCGCCGTCCGGGCCCCGCTCGAGCCAGAGCACGAGGCCGATGAAGAGCACCGGCGCGAGGCCAATCAGATTCCGCTCGACGATCCGGTCCGAATAGCGCGACGCAAACACGCCGACCTCGAGCACCAACCAGACCGCGAGCGACGACGCGACGACGAGGTACGCCCGCACCTGCTCGTCGACCTCCCCGCGTCGCAGCGCTTCCACGAGCTTGAGCGCCACCGCCGCCGCTGGGAAGAGTCCGCAGAGGATCAGCAGCGACGCGCCGTGGTAGAGGACGAACTTCGCCGCCGAGCCGACGCTGTACGACGTGCTCGCCACCACCTCGTATCCGCCGAGTGCCGCCCGGCCGGAAGCGAGCCGCCAGGCCGCCCACCCGACGAGGAGGACTGCGAACCCGGCAGCGACTGGGAGGTGGCGCCGAAGCCTGGTCCACGAGTGGGCGATCGTGGCATCGAGAAGCGCGGCGGTGACTAGTGCCGGGACGAGCACGATCGCCTGGAGCCGGGTCGCACAGACCGCGACGAAGGCGACAAGCAATAGGATCTGATTCGGCCGCGTCGGTTGTGCGATCGCGGCCGCCCCGGCCCACGCGGCCGTGACCAGCAATGGGTAGAAGAGCACCTCCGTCATCAGGAGCCCCGAGTAGGCAAGGACCGGCGTCGCGAGCGTGAGTGCCGCCGCGGCGAACGCGCCCCGGCGCGAGACGAACGTGCGCGCCCACAGGTAGACCGGCACGGCGGCAAGCGACATCACGAATGCCTGCAGCCCTTGCAGCACGTCGTAGCCGGTGGTCAGTCCGAACGCCGCCAGCGGGAAGCCGTCGAGCAGGGGGGTGAGCAGCGAGTAGTACGGCGTCGGCCCGCCGAGGATCGACAGGGAGCCGTGCAGCCAGAGGCTGCGGCCGAGCATCCCGTAGACCATCTCGTCGGGTGCGATCCACGGCACCGGGACCTCGACCGCCGCCCACGCCCGAAGCGCGGTCGAGAAGAGGACGAGCGCGGCGAGCGCCGCCCATTCGCGCCGGTGACTCACTCGAGCCGGGCGAGCTCGACGAGGAGTCGGTCGACCTCCTCGGCCGTGTTGTAGTGGACGAAGCCGACCCGGACCGCGCCGCCGTCGTCCTCGAGCCCGAGCCGCTTCATCACCTCGAGCGCGTAGTAGTTGCCGTGCCAGACCGCGAAGCCGCGCTCGCCGAGTCGCGCCGCCGCTTCCGAGGCGGGGATACCGTCGACGGAGAAGGCGAAGGTCGGGACGCGGCCGTCTATTCCGGGCAGTCCGTGTAGCCGGATCGACGGTGGCAGCCCGGCGAGGAAGCGCTCGCCCAGCACGCGCTCCCAGGCGACGATGTCCTCCCAGCCGAGCGACTCGACGTACTCGACCGCGGCGACAAAACCGGCGAGCAGCTCGTACGCGAGCGTCCCGGTCTCGAACCGCTTTCCCGGCGGGTCGACGGGCGCCGGGCGCACCTTGTACGGACGCCAAGCCTCCATCAGCTCTCGGCGCGCATACGCGACGCCGAGGTGCGGGCCGAAGAATTTGTACGGCGAGCAGATCAGCACGTCGACGCCGAGGGCGGCGACGTCGATCGGGCCGTGCGGCGCGTAGTGAACGGCGTCGGCCCACGCGATCGCGCCTGCCTCGCGCGCGAGCGCTGCGATCCGCGGTACGTCGGTCAGCGTGCCGACTGCGTTCGAGGCGACCGGGAACGCAACGACCCGTGTCCGCGCGCCGAGCTGGCGCTCGAGATCCTCGAGGTCGAGCGACGTATCGTCGTTGATGTCGACGAACCTGACGGTGAGGTCACGGTCGTAGGCGAGCTCGAGCCAGGGCGAGACGTTTGCGTCGTGGTCCAGCCTCGTGCAGAGGATCTCGTCGCCCGGCTCGAAGTCGCGTCCTGCTGTCCGGGAGAGTGCGAAGCTGAGCGTGGTCATGTTGGGTCCGAAGACCGTCTCCTCGGGCGCGCATCCGAGGAAGCGCGCGGCGGTCTCCCGCGTCCGCTGCTCGAGCGCCTCCGTGCGGCGGCTCGTCTCGTACGGGCCGCTGACGTTCGCGTTCGAGGTCCGGAAGTAGTCGGCGACTGCCTCGATCACCTCGTCGGGTACCTGCGAGCCGCCGGGGGCGTCCAAGAACACGAGATCGCGCTGGAGCGCGCTGAACCGGGCGCGGACGGCGGCGACGTCGTAGCTCATGCAGCCTGAGCTTCCCATGCCGCGAGCAGTTCCGCCTCGCGTTCGGGAGCCAGACCGGCCTTGCCCGTCCACTCGGGGACGTCGCGGGCGGTTTCCGCGAGCGGCCGAAACGTGAGGCCCGCCTCGAGCGCGCGGTCGACGGGGACGAGCTGGAAAGCGGCGAACTCGTCCTCCGCCGGCGGTATCCAGCAGGGAAGGTCACTCCAGCCCTCGACGCCCTCGTCCGTCAGGAACTCCGGCGTGACACGGACGAGGTCGCGCGCGCCGCAGGCCTCCAACATCGAGTCGAAGGTGATCGCCCCCGGCGGGGAGGTCGCATTGAACGGTCCGCTCCGCTCGTCCTCGGCGAGCCGGATCATCCACTCGGCGAGATCGCGCACATCGATCATCTGCACCGGCTGGTCGGGCGGGGCGAGGATCGGACCGCCGCGCTCGGCGCGCCGCGGCCAATACGTGAAGCGGTCGGTCGGGTCGTTCGGGCCGACGATCAGGCCGGGCCTGACGAGCACCGCGCGGTCGCCGAAGGCGGCCTCGACCTCCTGCTCGCACAGCGCCTTCAACGCCCCGTAGTTCGAGTAGTCCTCGAGCAGCCGATCGGCGGGCTGGTCGCCGAGCTCCTCCGGTGGATCGCTCTCGACCCTCGGATCACGGTAGTCCGCGTAGTAGGAAATCGAGGACACGAACAGGTACCTACCTGCTGCGTCGGCCAGGAGCTCGGCCGAGTCGTGCACGTGCCGCGGGACGTAGCCGGAGGTGTCGAGGACGGCATCCCAGCTCCCGCCCTCGAGAACCGCCAGCCCGCCGTCCCGATCGCCGATCAGCTTCTCGATCTCCGGGAAGCGCTCCGGATGCGTCTGCCCGCGGTTGAAGGTCGTGACCTGGTGCCCGCGGGCGAGGGCCGCTTCGATCAGCGCGAAGCCGACGAACTTGGGCCCGCCGATCAGGAGCAGTCTCACGCGACGTTCCAGACGTAGCGCGGCTTGGCGGTGAGCGAAGCGCCGATGAAGCAGTCCCGCTCCGCCAGCCGCAGCAGCTCGCCAGAGTCGAGTGGTCTGGGATCGAAGCGGACGTCGAATCGAGCCTCGATGTCGACGAACGCAAAGCGGCCGTCATCGTCGCGCCGGGTCACCGTCCCGCTCGCCTCGCCGGCCGCCGTTACGGCAACGCCCTCGCGCTTCGCGTGGTAGCGGAGGCTCGTCAGCGAGCAGTCGAGCAACCCGGCCAGGACGAGGTGCTCAGGCGACCACGCCTCCGGCACGTCGAGCGTCACCTGCTTCGCGGTCGCCGCGCTCGTCCCGTCGTACGCGACCTCGAATTCGAACACCCTCGGTCTTGGCTCAGCCATGCGCGAGAACCTAGCGGGTCCGTCCGGACCCGCAGCTACGTTCCGGGCGTGACGAGGCTCCGGCCCCTGAGTGAATCGGAGTGCTACACGCGCCTGTACGGCGATCGTGACTCGACGGTCTCGGTGATCCGGGAGGCCGAGCCTGGGCGGCCGAGCGGCGGGCTCCTCGGCGAGCAGCTCCTCAAGCTCTTCGAGAAGCACCAGCTCGAAGGTTGGCCAGACGAGGTTCCCGAGGTCGAAGCGGCGTAATCGCGAGCGCCGTCCCCGACGTCCTGGCGCCCGGGCTGTCGGTCGTCTTCTGTGGGATCAACCCGGGCCGCGTGTCGGCTGCGGCGGCCGCGCACTTCGCGAATCCCCGCAACGACTTCTGGCGGCTCCTGCATGACGCCGGTTTCACCCCGCGGCTCGTCGCGCCGGACGATCAGTTCGAGGTGCTGCGCTACGGGATCGGCCTGACGAACGCCGCCTTCAGAACGACGCCGGGTTCGGGCGACCTGCGCGCAGGCGATTTCGCGGGCGCGGCCGAGCGGCTCGAACGATTGGCCGTCGAGCTCCGGCCAGGCGCAATCGGCTTCGTCGGCAAGGAGGCGTACCGCGGCTCGTTCCGCGAGCGGCCGGAGCACGGACTGCAGGAGCGACGGCTGGGGGAGACGCTCCTCTTCGTGCTGCCGTCGACCTCGCCGGCAAATGCCGCGGTTCCATATGCGGAGCGGCTGCGCTGGTTCGGAGCGCTGCGCGAGCTCGTGCCGTGACGCCGATCCCCCGGCGGCTGGCTGTGAAACAATCGCGAACGGCGCTGGCGCAGCCAGCGGCGGAGCTCGGAAGGGGGCCCACGGGGGAAACCGGCTGTTCCCCCGTGCCTAGCCGCGCCAGCGGTTCGTGATCGGCGTCCGCCGGTCACGGCCGAAGGCCTTCGGGCGGAGCTTCACGCCGGGAGGCGCCTGGCGGCGCTTGTACTCGGCCCGGTCGATCATCCCCAGTGCCGCGTCCACCACCTCCGGATCGAAGCCGTCCGTGAGCAGCTCCTCGCGGGAGCGGTCGAGCTCGACGTAGGCCTCCAGCACGCGATCGAGCTCGGGGTACGGCGGCAGCGAGTCCTGGTCGAGCTGATCTGCCCGCAGCTCGGCGCTCGGCGCACGGTCGATGATCGTCTGCGGGATCAGCTCGCGCCCTGCGCGCTCGTTCAGGTGCTTCGCCAGGCGGAAGACGTCGGTCTTGAACACGTCCTTGAGCAGCGCGAACCCCCCTGCCATGTCTCCGTAGAGCGTGGCGTACCCGACCGAAAGCTCCGACTTGTTGCCAGTGGCGACCACCAGCCAGCCGAACTTGTTCGACAGCGCCATCAGCAGGACGCCGCGGACCCGTGCCTGGAGGTTCTCCTCGGTCAGGTCGGGCTCGAGCTCGCCGAAGCTGGGGGCGAGCGTGCCTTCGAACTCCGTTACCACCTCGCCGATCGGAACCTCGCGGAAGTCGATGCCGAGGTTCTCGCCCAGCCTCCGCGCGTCGGCCCGCGTTCCCTCCGACGAGAAGCGAGACGGCATCGAGACGCCGTGTACGCGGTCCGCGCCGAGCGCCTCGACCGCGAGCGCCGCGGTCAGCGCCGAGTCGATCCCCCCGGACAGGCCGACGACGATCTCCCCGAAGCCGTTCTTGCCGACGTAGTCCCGCAGCCCGAGTTCGAGTGCGAGTCGCATCTGCTCGAGGTCGTCGAGTAGCGGCGACACCCGCCTCGACGTATCTGACCCCGCAGTGGTCTGACTCTGCCGGCCGCCGAGCTCCACGATCTCGACTTCGGGCGGCACCTCGCGCTCCCGCGCCAGTGCCCGTCGCCGCGTCTCGCTCAGCCGGCGCCCCATCGCTGCGGTCGGGTCGACGTCCACGACGAGTAGCGCCTCCTCGAATCCCGGGGCGCGGGCGAGTACCTCGCCCTCGTCGTCGAGCACGACCGAATGACCGTCGAAGATCAACTCGTCCTGGCCGCCGACCGCGTTCACGAACGCGACGAAGCTGGACGTGTCCCGTGCCCGCTGTTGGAACATCTCCTCGCGCTCGCGGTCCTTACCGACGTGGAAGGGCGAGGCCGAGATGTTCACGAGCAGCTGCGCCCCCGCCAGGGCAAGGTCGGTGGCAGGCGGTCCGGGCTGCCACATGTCCTCGCAGATGGTCACGCCGATCAGCGCCTCCCCGAGGCGGAGCATCACGAGCTCGCGTCCCGAGGCGAAATAACGCTCCTCGTCGAAGACCCCGTAGTTGGGCAGGAACCGCTTGCGGTAGACGGCCTCGACCGCACCGTCGGAGCAGACCGCGCACGCGTTGTAGAGGTCGCCCTCGAAGTGAGGAAAGCCGACGAGGGCCGAGATCCCGGTGGTCGCGGCCGCAATCTCGTCGAGCGAGCGCCGCGCCGAACGAACGAATGCGGGTCGGAGCAGCAGGTCCTCGGGCGGATAGCCGGTGACAGCAAGCTCCGGAAACAGCACGAGCTCGGCGCTCGCGGCCCGGGACTCGTCGAGCCGCGCGAGGATCAGGTCGCGGTTGCCGTCGAGGTCGCCGACGGTCGTATTGATCTGGGCGAGCGCGAGTCTCATGATATGGTTTTCGCCTTTCAGTCGAAAACCATATCAGGCGAGGGCCGCGGCGATTGCGTCCAGCGCTTCTGGGTTCTCGACCGACGACAGGTCGCCCGGGTCGCGGCCGAGTGCCGTTGCCCGAACTGCGCGCCGCACGATCTTCGCCGAGCGCGTCTTCGGCAACGCCGGCACGAAGACGACTCGGTCAGGAGCGAACGCCTTGCCGAGGTCGGCCGCGACCAGTGCGGCGACATCCTCCTCCGACGCGTTCGCATCCGGAGCGAGGACGCAGAACACCCAGGCGACCTCGCCTTTTACGTCGTGCGGGACGCCGACTGCGGCCGCCTCCGTCACCGCCGGGTGCGCAACCGCCGCCGACTCGATCTCGGCCGGACCGATCCGCTTTCCGGCGATGTTCAGCGTGTCGTCGGAACGGCCGTGGAGGAACCAGTAGCCGTCGGCATCGACCGAAGCCCAATCTCCGTGCGTCCAGATCCCCGGGTACCGCCGCCAGTACGTGTCGAGGTAGCGCTCGGGCTCGTCCCAGAAGCCGCGGGTCATCCCCGGGAACGGCTCCCGGCAGACGAGCTCGCCGACCCCACCGGTGCCGACGAGCGACCGTCCCTCCGGGTCGAGCACGTCCATTGCCATCCCGAGCGCCGGACCACCGAGGGAGCACTCCTTGATCGGCTCGGCAACGCAGCACGAGAGGAAGCACGCGCCGACCTCCGTCCCGCCCGAGATGTTGACGATCGGAACGCGGCCGCCGCCCGCCCGCTCGAACAACCAGCGGTACGGCTCAGGATTCCAGGGCTCGCCGGTGGTCACGAACGCGCGCAGCGACGAGAGATCGGCCGTCGGCTCCCCGTGCGGGATGAGCGCGCGCACGAGCGTCGGCGAGCAGCCGAGAATCGAGACGCGCTCCTCCTCGACCAGTCGCCACAAGCGATCGGGAGGCCAGTCCGGGGCCCCCTCGGCGAAGACGAGCGTCGACCCCATCGCGCCGCAGCCGACGACCGTCCAGGGGCCCATGATCCAGCCCATGTCAGTCGAGAAGTGCACGACGTCGTCCGCGTGCGCGTCGGCCTGGTAGCAGGCTTCCCGCGCGATCGAGATCAGGAAGCCGCCCTGCACGTGGAGCACGCCCTTGGGTTTACCGGTCGTGCCCGAGGTGTAGGTGAGGAGGTAGGGATGCTCGGACTCGACCGGGAGCGGCGCAAGCGTGCCGGGATAGTCGGCGAGCTCGTCGTGCCAGGGCGCGATGATCACGTGCTCGAGCGCGGGGGCCTCGCGACGGGCCTCCTCGAGGATCTCGAGCATCGGCACCTCGCGACCCCGGCGCAGCGACGTCCGCGCAGTGATCGCCACCTTCGCGCCCGCATCGACCAGGCGTTGCGCGACCGCGGGTGCCGCGAAGCCGGAGAACACGGGCACCTGTACGGCGCCGACGTGGGCGCAGGCATGAGAGGCAATCGCAGCCTCGGGAGACATCGGCAGGTAGATTGCGACCCGGTCGCCGGGTTCGACGCCGAGCGCGGCGAGCCGCTCCGCGAGCCGCGTCACCTCGTCCGAGAGCTGCGTGAAGGTCAGCTCCCGCCGCGCCCCGTCCTCGCCCCGAAAGACGGCGGCGACGCGGTCGCCCCGCCAGCGGTGCACGCAGTTCCAGGCGATGTTCAGCTTCGCGCCGCGGAACCAGGTCGCCCACTCGGGCCCGCGGGACACGTCGACGACCTGCGACCACGGCTCGTACAGCTCGAGTCCCAGATCGTCGACCACGGCCGGCCAGAACCATTGGGGATCCTCGATCGAGCGTGCAACGAGCTCCCGATACGTCGAAAAGCCGTGCGCATGCATCAGCCGGACGACGTTGGCGCGGTCGAGTACCTCTTCGTTCGGCCTCCAGACGACGTCCGCCACGGGGCCAAGCCTACCCCTGTTAGCATCCACTAACAGTGCGCGCGAAGATCCTCGCCAGCATAGTCAACGAGGAGCACCGCAAGTGGTGGACGCTGGTTGCGGTCTCCTTCGGGCTCTTCATGATCATGCTCGACAACACGATCGTGAACGTCGCGCTGCCGACGATCCAGAGCTCGTTGCACCTCCAGATCTCCGAGCTCGAATGGGTCGTCACCGGCTACGCCCTCACGTTCGGGGCGCTGATGCTCACCGGCGGAAAGCTCGCAGATCTGATGGGCCGCCGCCGCATCTTCGTCGTCGGACTCGTGATCTTCACCGCCTCTTCGCTCGCCTGCGGGCTCGCCAACGAGGCGTCGCTGTTAATTGGCGCCCGCGTCGTTCAGGGGGTCGGCGCCGCCCTGATGAACCCGGCGACCCTGTCGATCATCGTCGCGACATTCCCTGCCCGCCAGCGCGGTACCGCGATCGGGATCTGGGCGGGCGTCTCCGCGCTTGCGCTGGCGATCGGTCCGCTCGTCGGCGGCGTGATCGCCGAGAACCTGAGTTGGAGCTGGATCTTCTTCATCAACGTGCCGGTCGGCGTGCTCGGGATCGCCGCCGCGTACCTCTTCATCGACGAGTCGCGCGACACCTCGCAGGAGCAGCGGCCCGACGTGCCCGGCCTCGTCACGTCGACGCTCGGCCTCTTTGCGCTCAGCTACGCCCTGATCGAGGCGAACAACTACGGCTGGACATCTGCTCGCATCCTGATCTCCTTCGGGATCGCCGCCGTCTCGCTCACAGCCTTCGTAGTGCTCGAGCACTTCCAGCGGCTGCCGATGCTCGAGCTCGGCCTCTTCCGCAACAAAGGCTTCGCGGGCGCCAACACCGTGATGCTGCTCGTCGGGCTCGCGATGTTCGGCGTCTTCTTCTACGTCTCGCTGTACGTGCAGCGGGTGATCGGCTACTCGCCGATCGAGGCCGGTGCGTCGTTCCTACCCTGGACGGTCTTGATCATCGTCCTCGCCCCGATGGCCGGGCGGCTCTCGGACCGCGTCGGCCCGCGCCCTCTCGTCGTCGGCGGGATGGTCGTGATCACGGGGTCGCTCCTGATCTTCGCGAGCCTGGGCGAGAACGCGACGTTCTGGAATCTGCTGCCCGCGATGCTGCTCGGGGGCGTTGGGATGTCCGCTGCAATGGCACCGGTCACCGCCGCGGCCATGCAGTCGGTCCGGCCGGACAAGGCGGGCGTCGGCTCGGCCGTCCTGAACAGCATGCGTCAGGTCGGCGGATCGCTTGGCATCGCGATCATGGGCGCGATCGTCGCCGCGTCGGCAACGCCGGGGCAGGTCGATCCGGCCGCCTTCGTGCGCGGCTTCCACCACGCGCTCATCACCGCCGCAGCGATCACGGTCCTCGGCGCGCTGATCGCGGCCTTCACCCTGCCCGGGCGGCCTCGTCGCGAGCCCGAGCGCGCGGCCGCGTTCGCCGAGGCGGGATGAAGCCCCGGCTGTCGGCAGTGGAGCGGCGCGCGGTAGTGCTCGATACCGCCAGCCGCGTCTTCGCCCGCTGCTCGTACCGCGGAGCCACAACGGCGGAGATCGCCCGCGAGGCGGGCGTGACCGAGCCGATCCTCTATCGCCACTTCGCCTCGAAACAGGCGCTGTACCTCGCGTGCATCGAGACCGCCTGGCAGCGCGTCCGCGCAGCGTGGGACGAGGCGGTCGCAGCCGAGCCCGATCCGCGCGCGTGGACGCAGGCGATGGCGAACGCCTTTCTCGACTTCAAGGAGCAGCGCTCCGCGGTCGCGCAGCTCTGGCTCCGAGCGCTGACCGAGTCGGGCGACGATCCGGAGATCCGGCGCTACCTGCGTCGCCATCTCCGTGACGTTCACTCCTTCGTCGCCGACGTCATCCGCCGCTGTCAGGCGGCGGGGGCGATCCCGCCGGACCGGGACCCACGCGCGGAGGCCTGGATCTTCATCGCGGTCGGCCTGCTGACCGCGGTCGCCGGCCGGCTCGGGGCCTTGCCGCCGGACGACGTCGAGCGGATCCGCGAGTCGCGGCGGGCCTGGCTGACGGGCCGTCAAGGCTCGGAATCGGGGACAGGCCCGTAGGGGCGGTCCCTCTCGGCTCACAAATAACCGAGAGCCCCGGCTGCGGCCCCCGGGGCTCTCTCTGATCAGACTTCCCCTGCAGCCACCCTGACTTCCTGCGGCGGGCGGCTGTTGAAGTGGCTGGGACTATAGAAGCCATGTTCCAACTTGTCAAGTAGTCAAGTGAAGCGATCTGCGATAACATTTACTTCACTGGCGATAAGCGCATGGCAAAAAGGATTTCCGCCATACATTCACATGAGGCGATGGGAGCGAGTGAAGTCGGCGAGCGCCTGCGCTCCCTCCGCGTCGCGGCCGGCCTGACGCAGAGCCAGCTCGCGGACGGGCGGTTCTCGAAGGAGTACGTCAGCCAGATCGAGCGTGGTAAGACGCGGCCGGCGGCCGAGACGCTCGAGTGGCTGGCAGAGAGGCTCGACGTCGATCCGGCGTACCTGCTCGGCGGGGTCAGCATCGAGGAGCGTGGGCGCGTCGAGGCGGCGCTCGCCCGGGCCGAGGCGCTGGCCGAGCAAGGCGAGCACGCCGCGGCTGCGCTTGCCTTCGCCGAGTGCCGTCACGAGGTCGCCGCCACCGCCGTGGCCGACCTCGAGCTTCGTCTGTTGCTGGGCGAATCGCTCGCCCTCGCCCGGTCCGGGGGCGTCCAGGAAGCGCTCGATCAGCTGAGCCGGGCGCGGGAGATCTGCGAGGGGCCGGCTTTCTCCGACCTCGACCGCGCGGACGTGCTGTTCCGAATGGGGGTGTGCCGCTACAACCTCTCGAGCATCTCGACGGCGGTGTCGCTGCTCTCCTCAGCGCTCGACCTCGCCGATCGCTCCGGCCTGCCCTGCGACCAGCTCCGCGGCGACATTCTGGACTGGCGGTCGCGCTGCTACCGGCGCCAGCGTGACTGGCAAGCGGCGCGCGAGGACGTCGAGAGAGCCCTCGAGCTGGCCGAATCCGCCCAGGACGTCCGTGCGGCAGCCCAGGCGTACTTTCAGGCGTCGCTTGTTGCCGAGCGCGAGGGCCACTGGCTGCTCGCGCGGACGTACGCGGAGCGTGCCCGCGGCTACTACGAGGAGCTCGAGGATCGTGCGAACGTCGGCAGGCTGCTCAACAACCTCGGCGGCCTGAACTTCACGCTCGGCAACTCCGAGCGTGCAGTCGAGCTGTTGTCGAGCGCATACGACGTGGCGCTCGAGGCGGGCGATCAGCCCGAGGCCGGTCTCGCCATGTGTTCGCTGGCCCAGGTTCACTTGGATGTCTCCGAGGCGGCTCTGGCTGAAGATGAGGCGTCGAAGGCGCTGATGCTCTTCGGCGATCGGCCCGACTACCTGCAGGGAATCGGCACTGCGCAGCTCGTTCTTGGTCGCGCACTGCTCGAGCAAGATCGTCTGAAAGAGGCTGAAGAAATCCTGCGCGCTGCCGATAAGAGCTTCGAGCAGTTGTCGTCGGTCAGCCACCGGGCTGCGGCCTGGGTCGCACAGGGCGATCTCGCACAGAAGCGCAATGCAGATCGTGAGGCGGCCCGCCTCTACCGGCGGGCGGCCGAGGCGCTGCAGGACTTCCGCTTCTAGCCGAAAGGAGACATAGAGGTGCTGGTCAAGGCCTATTCCGACGGCCCCCGCTAGTCCGCGTCTCCGGCTACGGTCGCCGAAAATTGAGGAACAGGGACAGGTCTGTCAGACCTGTCCCTGTGTGCGCCCCGAAACGGAACCGGGGACAGGTCCGTTGGGCCAGTCCCCTCCCTGTGCTCATTACTAGACTCGAGGCGTGCGTTGGGCGCGCCTCGTCGTCGTCCTGGCCGCGGCGCTCGGCGCCGCGGCTTGCGGGGGTGGGAACAACGCCCCATCGGCAGCGAAGGGGACGCTTGGCGCCGAGCTGGCGCGTCCTGGTCCCGACGTCGCCCTGATCCAGGGCACTTCTGATTACGCGACGGGTCCGGTCCGGGTCACCTTTCTCGTGATCGACTCGAAGTCGCGCTCGATCGAGCGGCCGCGGGCCCGCGTGTGGGTCGGGCGCTCGCTCGCTGCTGTACCGCTCGTGTCCACCGAGGCGACACTCGAGCCGATCGGCATTCCGGGCAAATCCGAGGCGGCCACCGGCGGTGTCTCACGGATCTACGTCGCCCGGTTCCGGCTTCCGCAGCCGGGGACCTACACGCTCGTAGCCGAGCCCGACGGGGAGAAGATCCAGGGGTTCGCGAAGCTCCGGGTCGCTCGGCACCCACAGGCACCCGCGGTCGGCGACAGGGCGATTCCCTCTCGTACACCGACGCTCGCCTCGGCACACGGGAACGTCGCCGGCCTGACGACGGCCAGCCCGCCGGATCTCAGCCTTCTACGCTACTCGGTCGCCGACTCGATGACTGGTCACGTCCCGTTCGTGCTCGTCTTCGCGACGCCGAAGTTCTGCACGTCGCGGACGTGCGGTCCGGAGGTCGACGTCGCGCAGGCCGTCCAGCGGCGATTCGCCAGCACCGGCGTGCGCTTCATCCACGTCGAGGTCTACACCGACAACAACCCGGCGCAGGGCACCAACCGTTGGTTCAGGGAGTGGCGACTGCCGAGCGAGCCGTGGGTGTTCCTCGTCGGCCGCGACGGGCGGATCAAACAGCGCTTCGAGGGCTCCGTATCGGTGGCGGAGCTCACCGCAGCGGTGCGGTCGAAACTCGTCCGCTGACGATGGGTCGGGACATGGCCGGGGCCTGCCCCCGCCCACGTACGATTTCGGCGTGGCGGTGAAGCTCACCGAGCTCGTTACCTCTGGCGGCTGCGCGGCGAAGTACCCCGCAGCGCGGCTCCAGGAGCTCCTCGCCGGCTTCGTCCCGGCCGAGGCCGAGGATCTGTTGGTCGGGCTGTCGCCTGCCGACGACGCCGCCGTGTACCGGCTCGACGACGAGACCGCGCTCGTCTTCACGCTCGACTTCTTCCCGCCGCTCGTCGACGACCCGCGCGACTTCGGGACGATTGCGGCGACGAACGCGTTGAACGACGTCTTCGCGATGGGCGGGCGGCCGCTGCTCGCTCTGTCGATCGCGGAGTTCCCCGAGGAGTTGCCGCAGGAGACGGTGGCGGCGATCCTCGGTGCGGCCGACGCGCAGGTGCGACGGGCGGGAGCGATCCTCGCCGGCGGCCACACAATCCGGGACCCGGAGCCGAAGTACGGGCTCGCGGTTGTCGGCACCGTCCATCCCGACGGGCTTTGGCCGAAGGCGGGCGCGAAGCCCGGGGACGCTCTGTTCCTCACCAAGCCGCTCGGCACAGGCCTCGTGCTGCACGGTGCCGCGCGCGGGCTGCTCGGCGACGACGAAGTGGACGCCGCGGTCTCCTGGATGACCACGTTGAACGCGGAGTGGGCGGACGTCCTCCGCGCGTTTCGCCCGAACGCCGTCACCGACGTCACCGGCTTCGGACTACTCGGTCACGCGCACGAGGTGGCGGAGCGGAGCGGTGTGCGGCTCGTCCTCGACTCGGACGCGTGGCCGGCGCTCGACGGCGCGCTCACCGTCGTGCGCGCAGGCGAGAAGACCGGCGGCGACCGCCGGAACCGCGACTTCGCCGAGGCGGAGGTCGAGGCAGACGGCGTTCCCGAGGAGCTGCTCACGCTCGGCTGGGATCCGCAGACGGCGGGTGGTCTGCTCGTCTCTCTGCCCGCGGACAAAGCGCCGGCACTGGAGGCGGAGTTCGGCGCACGAGGCCTCTTCGCAGAGCGGATCGGCCGCGTCGACACCGGCGCCGGCGTAGCCGTAGCGTAAGCCTGTCTACACTCGAGCGCGTGCACGTCGAGACCACGCGTCTCTCGCGCCTGCGCTCCTACGAGCTGTCGCCCGCCGCATTCCGGTGGCTCGCCGGACTGTCGGTCGCGGCGCTGTGGGTGATCGTCTCCACCGGCGCGGTCGTCAGGCTGACGAGCTCGGGTCTCGGCTGCGAGCACTGGCCCGGCTGCCAGCCTGGTCAGCCGTTTCCCGAGAAGGGCTACCACTCCTACATCGAGTTCGGGAACCGGATGGTCGCCAGCGTGACGATCATCCTCACGCTGGCGCTCGCGGTCGGAGCCTGGCTGACCCGTGGCTTGCCCCGGTGGGCACGGTGGGTCGCCGTCGCGACATTCGTCGGGACGGCCGCGCAGGCGCCGCTCGGGGCGATTACCGTCTACGCGCATCTGCACCCCGCGCTCGTGATCCCGCACTTGCTGCTCTCGGTCGCCGTGCTTGGAGCAGCGGTCGTGGTTGGCCTCGAGGCGCTGGCGCTTGGCCGCGGCCATGCCGAGCCGCTCGGACGCGAGCCGAGGCTCGCCGGGCTGGCAGTCGCAACCGCGTGCTTCCTGCTGCTCGTGTCGGGGACGATCGCCACCGCCGCCGGGCCGCACTCGGGCGGGAAGGACGTGTACCGCCTCTGGCGTCTCCACCCGGCGCTGCTGCTTCACGGGACCGCCGTCGCCGTTCTTGGATGCAGCCTCATGTTTCTGATCGGGTACCTGTTCGCCCGCCGGTCGACGATCGGTCCGCACTACGCCGAGGGAGCGGTTGGGGTGGCCTTGCTCCTGCTCGTGCAGATGGGGATCGGGGACATCCAGTACCGGACACATCTGCCGTGGGGGCTCGTACTCGTCCATGTGGCAGCGGCCGCGACCGTCTGGGCGGCGACGGTCGCCTTCGTCACGCTCATGTGGCGACCATTGGCCTCCAGCCGCACATAGACTTTCTCAATGGAAGAACTGCAGGTCTCACGGCGGCCGGCACTGGTCAAACCAGTCCTGATTGCGGCATTCCGCGGCTGGAACGACGGAGGGCAGGGCGCATCGTTGGCCGCCGGTTACCTGGCGAAAGCGTGGGACGCGCGCCGGTTCGCCGAGATCGACCCGGAGGGGTTCTTCGACTTCCAGTCGACCAGGCCGCAGGTGCGGCTGGAGCAGGGATACACGCGCCGCATCGACTGGCCGGAGACGATCTTCTACCATGCGCGCCCCGGCGGGCTCGACCGGGACGCCGTCCTCCTGCTCGGGGTGGAGCCGAACCTCCGCTGGCGGACGTTCTCGAGCCTGATCGTCGATTTCGCTCGCGAGCTGGAGGTGGAGCTCGTGGTCACTCTCGGCGCCCTGCTGGCAGACGTCCCGCACACGCGCGATGCGCCCGTCACCGGCAGTGCCACCGATCCCGCGCTGATCGAGCAGCTCGGCCTCCAGGCATCCCGCTACGAGGGTCCGACCGGGATCGTCGGCGTTGTCCACGACGCCTGTAAGCGGGCGAACATCGCGTCGGCCAGCCTCTGGGCGGCCGTTCCGCATTACGTCTCGCTCGCCCCGAGCCCGAAGGCAGCGTCGGCGCTCTGCGCCCGCCTCGCCGATCTGCTCGGAGCGGAGATCGACACGGCGGAGCTGGACGAAGCCGCCGAGGCGTACGTGCACCAGGTCAGCGAGGCGATCGCGACCGACGAGGAGACGGCCGCCTACGTCGAGGAACTCGAGCGCCGGGTCGACGAGATCGATGAGTCGGACATCCCGTCGGGCGAGTCCCTCGCCGCCGAGCTCTCACGCTTCCTCCGCGAGCGCGAGGAACGCGGGGACGGCCCCGCCGCGACCGAGCAATAGCTAGCCGAAGGTAAACGCGTAGGCCGAGACGCCCGGCGTGAAGCGCAGCTCGAGCACCGCGCCGTCGAGCGAGTCCCGATCGACGAGCGTGTAGAGCCGGTCGGAGTCGACCTGCACGACGCCGTGCGGCTTCCCGTCGACGAGCACCTCGACGGTCCCCTTGCCACCGAGGACGAGGAAGACCTTGCGGGCGTGGTAATGGAGCTTCAGCCGCGCATCCTCGCCGGCGACGATCCGCTGTGCGTGGACCGTCCAGCGGCCGGCGTAGGCGAAGTCGTCGCGGCCAAGTGCCGCCGGGAATGCGTAGGTGGCCTCCTTGTCCGGGCGGATCTTCGAACCGGTGAAGCGGTCGATACGCGCGTAACCGAGGTAGGACTCGGGCGTGATCGGTCCGGACGGCGTCAGGTCGCGCAAGCGATCCGACGCCGGAGATGCGGCCTTCTCACCGAGCAGGTCGCGGATGCTCTCCTCGGTGACGTCGTACTCCCCCTCGCCGAAGTGGGCCCGGCGGACATTGCCGTTCTTGTCGATCAGGTACTCGGCCGGCCAGTACTGGTTCCCGTACCGGTTCCAGGTGTCGTAGTTCGGGTCGAGCGCGACCGGGTAGCGCACCCCGAGCCGTTTCACTGCTGCACCGACGTTCGACGGCACCGCCTCGAAGGCGAACTCGGGAGTGTGCACGCCGACGATCACGAGCCCGGCCTTCCGATACATGCGGTCCCACGCCTCGAGGTGCGGCAGCGTCCGCAGGCAGTTGATGCACGAGTACGTCCAGAAGTCGACGAGCACGACCTTCCCTTTCAGCTGCGCGAGCGTGAGCGGCTTGCTGTTGAACCAGCGTGAGATCCCGGCGAAATCGGGCGCAGTGCCGTAGTCCGGGAGACCGGGCAGCTCGGTTGCCGCGGGCGTTCGATCCTCGGCGACGTTCTCGCCTCGCTTGAAGTGCTGCTTGCCGAGGTCGTCGAGCAGGCCGGAGGTCGGGAACGAGACCTTTGCGAGGTCCTCGTCGAGATTGAAGACGAGTGCGAACGCAACCGCGGCGATCACTGCGCCGAAGACGACTCGGAAACGCTCGACGCCCGCACGGAGGCGCTGGCTTGCCGCGCGGCCGCCGAGAGCGACTGCGAGGAGGACGATTGAGAAGCCAACTGTGTAGGCGGCCGCGACCAGCAGCGCCTTCGGCCCGAACTCGCCTGACGCCGCTGATGCCGTGACGTAGGCGAGCGCCACACCTGCACACGGGACGAAGACGAAGCCGAGCGCGCAACCGAGCAGAAATCCGCCGCCGTAGTCCCCCGACGGGCGACGGGACAGTCGCGCCAAGGGGCGCTCGATCCATTCGCCGACCTGGGGGACGATCAGGACGACCGCGATCAGGAAGAGAAGCGCAATCGAGATGTTCCGCAGGAGGTCCTTCGGCAGGCCCAGCTTGTCGAGGACCCACGTCGCGAAGAGGATCGAGAGAAAGAACGAGACGGCGAGCCCGGCGATGACCGCGAACGGCCGGCGCTTACGCTCACCGACACCGCCCGCGAGGACGATCGGCAGAACCGGCAATACGCACGGCGAGACCGCCGTGATCAGTCCCGCCACAAACGCGAAGACGATCGCGAGGACCATCGTTGGTTATTCGGACGCTGAAGCCTGCCCGGTTGTTACAGCGTCGTTTCCATCCGCCGGCGTTTCCGCAGTCGGCTGGCCGCCGTTCTGCTCGGCGCCGCCCTGGGGCGTCTGGGCCGCGGCACCCGGCTTCTTCTTGCGCCGGCGCCGGCGGCGGCGGCCAGGATGGGCTTTCGGTGCCGGCAGGTCGTCCGCGAGCGCGTTCGCGACCTCGCCGATCGTGCCGAGTTCCTCACGGGCTGCCTCGAGATGGTGGTTCGCCCTCGGCGTGTATCCCTCGGCGGAGGCGAGCAACGCCGCCGCAGTCCCGATCGGCAGCTCCTTCGCGGCCGTCGCGAGCTTGACCGCGTTCTCTTCGTGCCGCTGGCCCCGCGAGTTCGCGAGCGCTCCGAGTAGCCGCTTCGCCTCGGGGAACTCGGCGCTTGCCTTGCGGTCGAGCACCTTGCGGACGGCGCGGGCGAGCCGCCACGTCCAGCGGGCGAGGATCTGGTCGGGCGCGTCCGGCTTGCCCTCGCCGATCGCCCGAAGCAGGACGCGGACGCCTTGCACCCGATCCTTCTCCCACGGCGGCGCTTGGGTGACCAGCGTGACGAGGTCGTCGAAGCTCATCCGGTCGACGGGCGTCGCAACCCGGTCCGAGAGCGCCATGAGCCGCAGCCGACGGTTCGGGTTCTCGGCCGCGCAGGTGAAGAGGAACTGGTCGAGCGCGGCCTTGCTCGCGCGCGCGCTCAGCTTCTCGACGAGCGCGACGCGATCGTCGAAGCGAGCCTGGCGTCCGGCGATGCGGGCCCAGAAACGCTGCTCCTCCTCGTCGAGATAGCGCGGGTCGACGCGCTGCCACTCGCGCTGGATCACGGCGAGGCGCCGGTTGACATCCGGGGTGACCGGCACAAGCCAGGGTGCCGGGGAGAGCCGGCGGCGGGCCTTGCGCTGGACCCGGCGGCGTGGGGCTGGCGTCACGCGGGCGCCCTCGCGGTAGAAGTCCGCCCCGAGCAGCGAGTGGAGGGTCACGACCCGGTCCGAATGGGTGGCGCCCTTCTGGACGAAGTCCACGACGATCCCCGCCTCCTTGCGCGCGTGGAGGCGCATGATCCGGCCGATCCGCTGCTGGTAGACGCGGCGGCTGGCGGTCGGGGCGAGGTGCATGACCACCGTTGCGCGCGGCGAGTTCCAGCCTTCCGCGAGCAGCATGGCGTTCACGAGCACGTCGATGTCGCCGCGCTCGTAGCCGGCGAGGATCTCCGCCAGGCGGACCGGCGGCGTGCGACCGCTCACCGCCTCGGCCTTGAGGCCCGCGGCGCGGAACTCCTGCGCGAGGTTGTACGCGTGGTCGACGCCGGCCGCGTAGACGATCCCGGGGGTCGAGTCGAACCGATCGCGGTAGAGGCTTGCGGCCGCCTGGTTGAGGGCGACGTGGTCGAGCACTTTGGCCAGTGCGACCTGGTCGAAGTCGCCCCCGACGATCGGCACCGAGTTGATCGCCGCCGCGGGCGGCACGCGGAGGCACCGCAGGGGCGCGATCAGGCCGCGGCGGGCCGCGTCGGCGAGCGGCAGGTCGTCGACCGAGGCGGGGAAGACGTCGGAGACCTGCTTCGCGATCAGCTGCTCGGTCGCTGTCATGCCGACGTAGATCGGTTCCGGGAAGCTGCGGATCGCTGCGCTCGTCTTCTCGCCGAGCGCGGTGTGCGCCTCGTCGCAGATCACGAGCTGGTAGGCGTCGCGGTTCAGCTCCTTGACGTGGCGGGCGAACCAGGCGTAGGTCTGGATCGTGATCGGGCTGCGGTGCGAGGGGGTCCCCTTGCCGGTGATCTCGGGGACGATCCGGTCGCCGTAGCCCTCCGCCTTCAGCTCCCGGTTGAACTGGCTGACGAGCAGACGGCGGTGCGTGAGGATCAGGACGCCGATCGTGCGGGCGGCCTCGACGAAGCCGGCAGCGGCAATCGTCTTGCCGGACGCAGTCGGGTGCCGGAACCGGTAGCGACGGACGGCGCCGGGATCGTGCTCGGGCGAGAGCACCTCCGGCGGCTCCAGGTCCTCGTTCTCGGCGTGATCGCCGTTGTCGCCGTTGTCGCCGTTCTCGCCGTTCTCCTCGTACTCCTCTTCCTCGTAGTCCTCGTCGGGCTCGTCCGCGACCGGCTCCGGCTGGCGTTGCGCCGCCGCGATCAGCTCGGTCAGCATCCCCGCCAGCGCGTCGACCTGGTGGCGGCGGAGCTCGGTTCCGGATTTGAGGTGCGGCGGCTTCTCGCTCAGCACCCGCTCGAGCCCGAGCATCAGTGCGTAGCGGATCTTCCACTCCGACGACGGCTCGGCCGAGCCGGCCTCGATCTCGGCGAGCGCGTCGTCCAATGCGCGCCGACGTGCGGTTCCCGGGGCGAGCACCTGGCCAGGATCTTCCTCGGGGTGCAGGAACGGCTCGCCTGCCCAGTCGGCGGCGCGCTGTGCCGAAGCAACGAGTTGGCCCGTCGCCTCAGGCGCGGTCGAGAGTTGATCGATCGTTTCCTGCATAGGCGCAGCGCGGGTGCGCTGCTACATCGGAGAGAACGCCCGAACACCACAGCCGGGCGTCACGAACACAGCATACCCACTGCGGCGGTGCCCGGCCACCTGTCGGCGCCATACTGCGGGCGTGGACTGGACTGCGCTGTTCGAGCGTGAGTCGAGGCGATACCGCGACGGGGAAGCGCGCCTGGGCGACGGCAGCGACGAGCGGCAGCGGCAGCTGACCCGGATGGGAAATGCCGCTTGGGGTGCAGGCCTCTGCCTGCTGATGGAGGGCGACGACGCGAAGGAATGGCTCGAGCGTGCCGCCGAACGCTGGCGGGAGAGCTACGCCGACGCGCCTCCCGGAAGCTGGGGACGGCCGATCGGGGCGATCAAGGCGCTGGTGATCGCCGACGATTGGGACGGGGCGGAGGAGTCGGCGCGCTGGGCGCTCGCGGAAGGTGCAGCAGAGTCCGAGTCTCCGATCGGTCGCTATGCCGCTGCACTCGCCTGCGCGGTGCTCGGCGACTGGGTCGGGATGCGGCTACACGCGGACGCGCTCCGGATCCGGGACGACTTCCCGCGCGACGTCGGGGACGCCCTGGCGATGATCGCCGCAGAGGACGTCGTCGGGTACGCCGAGTCGGTCGAGTCGGTGCTCGAGTCGTTCGAAACGCGCGACGAGTACCTCGAGGATGTTCCGGTCGCGGACACCGTGATCGTGCTGCAAGCCCTGGCGGCCCGACGCAACATGGCCGACGATCTGACGTCTGATCTCCTGCCATGAGATCTCTGCGGAAGTGGCGGTCCGAGCGGCGTGAGCGGAAGCGCCGCAGGGAGCTGGAGCGACTCGGCCGGACAAGCCCTGAAGAGCTCGAAGAGCTACGCGACCTGCAGTCACCCGTGAAGGCGAAGTGGGGCTACTTCCCGAAGTGAGTCGTAGGGACTGACCCCGAAGGGGTCTGTCCCCTCAGAGCTTCGCCGCGGCGCCTCGATCCACAATCACGATCGTCTGCTGCCCTCGCACGAGACTTGCAGGCGTGGCCGGCGACGGCTCGTCGGCGAACGCACGCTTGACCGCCTCGGCCTTGCCCTCCCCTGTGACGAGGTAGACCATCGTCCGCGCTTCGCCCAGGATCGGTCGCGTCATCGTCACCCGCGGGACGAACGGCTCCATCCCGGGCTCGGCGGCCACGGCGCGGCGTTCGGCCTCGTCGAGCGTCGGTGCGTTCGGGAAGAGCGACGCTGTGTGTCCATCGGGGCCGAGGCCCATCAGGGCGAGGTCGAGTGTGATTCCGTCGAGAGCCGCGTCGTACGCGGCTGCCGCGTCCTCCGGAGGGAGCTCGCCCCGGATCCGGTGGATCTCGGGCGGGCGTGAGAGGCCGTCGAGCAGCGACTCACGGATCATCCGGTAGTTCGAGCGGCCGTCCGCCGGCGGCACGCACCGCTCGTCGATCCACCACAGCGTCACGCGGCTCCAGTCGGGACGGAGGATGCCGGCGCGCTCGTAGGCGGCGCGAGGCCCTGACCCGCCGGACAGCCCGATGTGGCCGCCAGCGCCGGCTGCTTCGGCAATCAGCACTGCCGCCGCCTCGCCTGCGAGCTCGGCGGTGTCGACGATCCGGATGCAGACTTCGCTCATGGATTGGCGTTCCGCTCTCCGAGGGGTTTCCGTGGCCGCGACAGACATGGCGGGCGCGGCCCAGCGCGGCTTACTGTGAAATCAGTCGCGAACGCCGCTGGCGAAGCCAGCGCCGCAGCTCGGAAGGGGGCTCGCGGGGGAAACCAGCTGTTTCCCCCGCGGGAGCGAGGCGGAGCCGAGCGACGGGTCACTCTTCGGCTTCCGCGAGTTCCTTCGAGCGCTCCATCGCCGCGGCGATCGCGTTCAGGAACGCCGCCCGCACGCCGGCGGACTCGAGCTCGCGGATCGCCCGGATAGTCGTCCCGCCGGGCGAGGTGACCGCCTCGCGGAGCTCGACGGGGTGGACGTGCTCGTCGCGAAGGAGCTTCGCCGTCCCCAGCATCGTCTGCACGACCAGGCGGGTCGTGACTTCCCGGGACAAGCCGAGCAGGATTCCCGCTTCGATCATCGCCTCGGCGAGGAGGGCGAAGTACGCGGGCCCGGAGCCCGAGACCGCGGTGACGGCGTCCATGTACGGCTCGGAGACCCGCACCACGCCGCCGAGATGCGAGAGGCATTCCTCGGCGAGGGCGAGATGCTGCTCGTCGGCATGGGCGCCGGCGCAGATGCCCGCGATTCCCTCGTGCACGATCGAAGGCGCGTTGGGCATCGCACGCACGACCGGGACCGGCTCGGCGATCCGCGCTTCGATCCGCGAGGTGCGGATCGCGGCCGCAACCGACAGCACCGTGTGTTCCGACGTGAGCAGGGGCCCGATCTCGCCGAGCAGCGGCTCGATGTCCTGCGGCTTCACGGCGATCACGACCAGGCCGGCGCCCGCGACCGCGTCGCCGTTCGACAGCGTGGCTTCGACACCGAAGTGTCCCCGGAGCTCGCCGAGCCGCTCTTCGCGCCGCGAGGTGGCGGCGACCTCGGAGGGCTCGCGCCACTTCGCGCTCAGGAGGCCGCCGAGCAGCGACTCGCCGATCTTTCCGCAGCCCAGGATGGCGATCCGCCGATTCATGGGCGCAGTCTACGGAGCCACGCCGCTCCGGCTTCCAGCCTGTCGGCATCGATCTCGCCGTCCTCCCGCACTGCGGATAGCTCGAGCGTCAAGGTCCCGTCGTAGAGCAGGCGCTCGAGGAAGCCGTCGAGGTCGAGGATCCCTTCGCCGGGGAGCAGGTAGCGGCGCGGCCTCGTGCCCCAAACGGCCGGGTCGAAGTCCTTCACGTGGACATGGACAACCCGGTCGGCGAGTTCGTGCGCGCGGTCGAGCTGCCCGTGCAGGGCGAGAAACTCGGTGTCGAGTGTGACCCGGCAGCGCGGGTCGCGCTCGCACGCCCGCCACACATTGTCGATCGGCGTGCCGACGGTACAGGGGATCGTCTCGACCGCGAGTGTGAGGCCGTTGTCCTCGGCGATATCGAGCACCCCTGGTAGGCGGTCGAGATTCCGCTCGAGATAGCGATCGCCGTCCGGGAGCTCCCAGAGGTGGAAGACGAGCGTCTCGGCGCCGAGCGCGCTCGCAATCCGGCAGTTGAGGGCAAACTGCGCCAGCGCAGGCTCGTCGCCGGAGAGGGTGGCGCCGATCGTCTTCTCGGCGTGAGCGGTGACGATCGGCAGGCCGTTGAGGTCGTCGATCACGCGCTCGTCCCAGACGTCGTAGATCGAGAGCTCGAGGTCGAGAGGTGGCACGTGCTCGAGGATCCGGAGATGGTCGGTGAAATCGGGCTTGCGGGTCACCGACCCAGTCGGGAGAAGCGGCCTCACGCGGCGGCGCACCCACCGGCGCCGGAGGCGCCGGGAACCTCTGGCCGGGCGTAGCCTGCTTCGCTGGCGACGCTTCCAGCGGCCGGGAGCAGACCCTTGGCATAGCCCGCGAGGAGGTAGACGCTCGCAAGCCCGGCCCACTCGCCGTACGGCTCGAGCAGCTCGGCCGTCTCCCAGCCCTCGACCCGGCGCCCGCGCATCGTCCCGAGCAGCTTCACCAGCCCTAGGTCGCCTTCGAGGCCGCGCTCGAAGCGTCCCAGTCCCTCGAGGCAGACGACGCCGACCGACCAGGGCCCGAGGCCACGCTCGCGCTCGAGCCGGTCGGCAACCGCTGTGGTGGGCTGGCTCTTCAGCCGCTCGAGCTCGACCGAGCGGGTGAGCCGGGCGAGGGTTGCGCCGCGCCGGGCGTGCAGCCCGAGGCGGCGCAGCTCGGCGGGCGAGAAGCGGGCGAGGTCGGCGGTGGTCGGGGGGACGCTGAGGCCGTCGCGGCGCTGCGTTGCCGCCCTGATGATCCGCCGCTCCATCGCCCGCGCCTCGCTGGCGAGGATCAGCTGTCCGCACAAGGCACGGAGGAGGCCGTGAGCGACCGTCCCGAGGCGGAGCGGTCGCAGGCCCCGCAGCCGGCGGACGGTCGTGCCGATCAGCGGATCGCGCTGGAAGCGGAGCACGAACGGCGTGTGGTCGTCGTCGATCCCCAGGCAGAAGCGAACCTCTTCGAACGCTTGCTCGGAGGTGGCGCGGAGGCAGACAACGCCGTCCGGCCGCTGCCAGGCGACGCCGCGCCCCCCGGGAACGGCCGCGTTCAGGATCCCGTCCCGGAAGGTCCGAGTGGCGTCTGATGCCCCTCGGGCCGAGAAGGCGAGCGAGTACGGCCCCCGAGGGCGAAGGTCGGCGCCGACCATGCGGCGAGGATAGTCGCCTGCACCGGACGTGTCCGCTGAGGCCGCCGGATACCCTCTGCCGAGCTTGGAGATGCGCCGGACGTGGGACGCCCTCGCCGCCGGTGAGACCGCGGTGTACGTCGGCGACCCGGCCCGCGGCGCGGTGGAGCTCGAGAGCTTGTTCGGGCGGCTCGGCGGCGATCCGCGCGGCGGTACCTGTGTCGAGGTCGGCTGCGGGCCGGGTCGAATGACAGGCGCGCTGGCGGAACGCTTCGACAACGTCATTGCCCTCGACGTCTCTCCCGCGATGCTCGAGCAGGCACGGGCGAACGTGACCGCCGCGAATGTCCGTTTCCAACCCGTGTCGGGAGAGCGACTCGACGGTGTCGACAACGGTGTGGCTGACGTGGTGGTCTGCTACCTCGTCCTCCAGCACCTACCCGACGCGCATGTCGTCACCACATACCTGCGCGAGTTCGCACGCGTACTCGCGCCGCACGGAGAGGCCTACGTCCAGATCCCCGTGCTCGAGGGATGGGTCGGGCGGGCGCGCCGGACGCTCCGCGCACCGCTCGTCCGGCTGGCGCGACGGCCGCAGCACGGTGCCGCCTTCCGCGGCTACCGCCTGACTCGTGTCGAGCTGCGGCACGCACTCGACGACGCCGGCCTCCGCGTTGTCGCCGAAGATGAGGGGCCCTCGGCGTACCGCTCCTGCCGGGACCGCTTCCTGCGGCTCTCCGCTCGATGACACCGGCTGCACTCGCCGTCTACGGCGTTCTGCTCGCCGTCACCGCGGTCGCCGTCTTCCGCCGGCCGATCGTGGCGCTCTACGTCTTCGTCCTCGGCCTGCCCCTGCACAACATCGTCATGTCGCTCCTCTACGGCGGCGGCGTGCGCGGCCATGCGCTCGACGCCGTCCAGGCCTGGAAGGAAGTCCTGCTCGCCGCCGCCCTCGCCTCCGTCGCAGTTGCAGCGATCCGAGCGCGCCGGATGCCGTTCACGCCGCACCTCGTCGATTGGCTCGCTCTCGCCTACGCGACGGTGGTCGTCCTCTACGCGATCCTCCCTCAGAGCGCTCTCGACGGCAACGCCGGCGCCCGGGCGATCCTCTACGGCCTTCGCCACGACCTCGTCCTCGTCGCGGCCTACTTTCTCGGCCGCTCGGTCCCGCTCGACGTGCGCCGGGTCCGCTGGCTGATCGCGGGCGCTGCCGCTGCGGTCGCGGTCTGGGGGCTCGTCGAGGTGTATTCGGTACCGATCGAGTGGTGGCGACACTCCGGCGCGGTCGGCTACTTCCACCGCGAGCTCGGCTACGACTACCACGGCCCGGGCGGACTGCCGGAAAACTTCGCCTTCAACACGAGCGACGGACTCTTCCGGCGGTTGGTCTCGACGTTCGTCTCGCCGCTTGCGGCCGCTTACATGCTCGTCGTCGCGCTGCTCCTGCTTGCAACCGTCCGCCGACTGCGCCCGCTTGCAGTCGTGCTCGCCGTGCTCTGCGCGGCCGGATTGCTGTGGACGTTCTCGCGCTCGTCGATCGTCGCGCTGGCTATTGGGCTCGTTGTCCTCGCAGGCGCGCGCCGGCGCTGGTGGCCGCTCGCCGCCGCGGTCGCCGTCGTCGCGGTCGGATTCGGCTTCGCCGCGATCTTCCACACGATCGCGCCGCGAACGCACTGGTTCGCCTCCGACCTGCCCTACCAGCAGGCTCAGGCGAGGGCGAAGGGGCCGCTGCCGCGCGGGAGCGGCCTCTCCGGAACGGTCAGCCTCGGCGAGCCGTCGATCAAGAGCCACCTGGACAGCCTCCGCGACGGGATCAGGACGGTCGTCCACCACCCGCAGGGCTACGGGCTCGGCAACGCCGGGACGACTGCCCAGCGCTTCGGCGTGACGCTGAAGGCGGGGGAGTCGAACTACACCGAGCTCGGAGTCGAAACAGGAATCGTCGGTGCGCTCCTGTTCATCGCCTGGAGCGCCGCCCTGCTCCTGGGACTCGTGGCAACGGCTTGGCGGGGCGATCGCGCTGCCGCCGGCGTCGCCGCCGCCCTCGCCGCCACCCTTGCGCTCGCTGTCCAAACCGACGTAATCGGCGTGCCCTGGCTCGCATACGCTCTGTGGTGGCTCGCCGGAGCCCTCGTCTTTCCTGCGATCACGAAGGAGGAGACATGAACGGCGTGATCACCTGGCGCGAGCTGTACACGGACGATGTCGACGCGGCGGCGGGGTTCTACACCGAGCTCCTCGGCCTCGAGCTCGAGACCGCGGACATGGGCGACTTCGAGTACCCGATGCTGAAGAAGGACGGCGGGACGCACGCCGGTTTCTTCAAGAAAGACCAGGAGCACGAGCACGTCCTGGCGCACTGGTACCCCTACGTGCTCGTCGACGACGTCGATGCAGCGACCGAGACCGCGAAGGCCCGGGGTGCCGAGGTGTACACCGGCCCCGCGGACGTCCCGGCTGCCGGCATGCGCTTTACGGTGCTGGGCGATCCGCAACGTGCATCCTTCGGCGTCATGTCCTGGAGCCAGGAGCCGCCGAGCGGCGTCTTCGCCTGGGACGAGCTGCATGCGACCGACCTCGATGCCGCCGCCGGCTTCTACGCCGACGTCGTCGGCTGGACGACGTCCGACTTCGCGGAGGGCTACCGGGTCTTCAGTGCCGGCGAGACAATGGTCGGCGGGCTGATGCAAGAGCGAAGCAACTCCCCCGTCGCGAACTGGCTCAGCTACTTCGCGGTGGACGACACGGACGCGATGGCGGCGAAGGCGATGGAGCTCGGCGCCGGAGTCGTCGTGCCTCCCGAGTCGATGGAGAACGTGGGCCGGTATGCCGTCCTCACCGACCCGACCGGAGCAGCGTTCGGCATCCACCGCAGCGAGTCTCAGCCGGAATAGCCAAACGTGCTGACAAAGGCGCAGTTGCCTTCGAGGTCCCACGAGAACGGATCGTCGTCGACGGTCAGCCGGTCGGCGTAGTGCTCCCGCCCGGCGATGTGGTGGCCCGGGATCACGCAGCTCACCCGCTCGTCTGTATCGAATGCCCGTGAGGCTTCGAGCTCGATCGCCGAGCCGACGCGCAGCCGATAGTCGCCGTTCTCGAACCTGAGGTCGATCGCCGCGGGGCGGACGTCGACCAGCTCGCTCGGCTTCCGGACCCAGGGCAGCTTCAGGATCAGCTCGCCGCCCCGACGCCCGGTGAAGATCTCCGCGAGCGCGGTGCGCTGCTGCTCGCTGCCGCGTTCGTCGACGTAGACGACGAACGTCCACGGCGAGCCGGGCTCGTCGTCGGAGTAGCGGATCGCGAATGCGGTCCCGAGGCCGTCGAGCGACACGCCGTCTGCCTCCCCTTTCCCGACGAGCCACGAGAGGACCCCGAAGCAGATGCCGTACGTCGAGCGGCCGCCGGACATGCCGCCCACCGTCCGGCACGGGCAGATCGCCTCGCAGTTGCACGACTCGAAGTAGTCGCCTTCGATCCGCCAGCCCACAGTGGCCACCGTACTGGACACCGAACCGAACTGCCCTCTCCTGCGCTATATGTAGGGAGCAGGGATGGCCAAGACGGTCGAGCGCATCAGCCAGGTGATCATCCGCTTCGCGGGCGACTCCGGCGACGGCATGCAGCTGACCGGCGCTCGTTTCACGAGCGAGACGGCAGTGCTCGGCAACGACCTCTCGACGCTTCCCGACTTCCCCGCCGAGATCCGCGCGCCGGCCGGCTCGCTCCCGGGCGTGTCGGGCTTCCAGATCCACTTCGCCGACCACGACATCCTGACGCCCGGCGACCGGCCGAACGTGCTGGTCGCGATGAACCCGGCGGCGCTGAAGACGAACGTCAAGGATCTGCCCAAGGGCGGGACGCTGATCGTCAACTCGGACGCGTTCAGCGAGAAGAACCTCGACAAGGCCGGGTACGCGTCCAACCCGCTCGAGGACGGCTCGCTCGCCGACTACAACGTCCACTCGATCCCGCTGACGACGATGACGCTCGAGGCGGTCAAGGACGCGGGGGTGACGAGCCGCGAGGCGGAGCGCGCGAAGAACATGTTCGCGCTCGGCCTGATGTCGTGGCTCTACAGCCGCCCGATCGACAACACGGTCGCGTTCCTGCAGCGCAAGTTCGCGAAGCGACCGGAGATCGCGGAGGCGAACGTTCGCGCGCTCCAGGCCGGTTGGGCGTTCGGCGAGACGACCGAAGCGTTCGCGGTGCACTACGAGGTCAAGGCCGCCGAGCTCGAGCCCGGCACGTACCGGAACATCACGGGCAACGGCGCGCTCGCGCTCGGGC
>JBKPPY010000066.1:0-24913 GCA_046733845.1 Actinomycetota bacterium
CTCGGCCCAGGCCGCCACCCGTCCCGAAAGCCGTACCTGCGGCTTAGGTCGACCGGCAATCTCGACGTCCCGCCACGCAAAGGCCCTGGCGACGCCGAACCCGATCGCCTTTCCGACCGCCTCCTTGCCGGCAAATCGAGCGGCGTAGTGCTGCGCCGGGTTCGGACGCGAGTCGCAGTACGCGCGCTCGGCGTCCGTGAAGCACCGCTCGCGGAACGACGGGTAGCGGTCGAGCGCACGCCGGATGCGCGCGATCTCGATCAGGTCGACGCCGACTGTCATAGAGAACGCTCCACCCACTCGGGTAGGTACGCAATCGAGCTGACGACCGCGTCCGGCACGATCGTCGACCGCTCCAGGTCGTCCGGGCGGAACTTGCCGGTGCGGACGAGGACGGTACGGAGTCCGTAGCGCTGCGCCCCGGCGATGTCGGAGTCGAGATCATCGCCGACCATCCAGGTCAGCTCGGGCTCGGCGTCGAGCGCCTCGAGCGCAGCCTCGAAATAGGCCGGGCTCGGCTTGCCGAGAACGGTGGCCTCGACCCCCGAGGCGTACTCCAGCCCGGCGATGAAGGCGCCTGAGTCGAGCAGCGGCCCGCGCGACGTCTGCCACCAGCGGTTCTTGTGCAGGCAGTAGAGGTCTGCGCCGAGCTCGAGCTCGGCGAACGCCCGCGCAAGGTTCATGTAGCTGAAGACCCGTCCCGTCTCGTCGGTCTCGTCCGCGCCGCCGAGCAGGACCGCCTCAGCCCCGTCGCCGACGAGCTCGATCGCGTCCAGATCGGAGACGAGTGCGGCCATCACGAGCGCGAGCACGCGGCGGCCGGCCAGCGTCCGCGCGGCGGCGCCGGCCGTGGTCTGGAGCTCAGAGTCGTCGAGCTCGATCCCTAACGCCCGGAGCTCGTCTGCGAGCGCTCTCCGCGACTTGGTCGTGTTGTTCGTCACGAATCGGAGCCGGTGCCCGGCCCGCCGCAGCTCTGCGACAGCCTCGCGCGCGCCGGGGAGCGGTTCGCCGGAGACGTGGAGGACCCCTTCGACGTCGAGCAGAATGGCCGCCATGCCCGGCGAGTCTATTAGCGTGACCCGGTCGGTGAGCCTGCCCGTGGACGAGATCGAGCTGCGGTTCTCGCGCTCGAGCGGCCCGGGCGGACAACACGCTCAGCGGACCGAGAGCCGCGTCGAAGCGGTCTTCGACGTCGAGGCCTCGTCGGCGCTGACGGACGCGCAAAAGCGCCGCGTAGTCGCGAAGGCAGGGCCGGTGCTGCGCGCCGTCGCGCAGGACGAGCGCAGCCAGTGGCGGAACCGCGAGCTGGCCGTGGAACGGCTAGTCGAGACGCTTCGCGCGGCGCTCGCGGTGCCGCGGAGACGCCGCCCGACTGCGCCGACGGCAGCATCTCGCGAGCGCCGGCTCGAGCAGAAGCGGCGCCGATCGGAGACGAAGCGTCTACGACGGCCACCCACGTAAGAAATGAGTAAGAACCGGTCGGTTCCGGGAAAGGCGTCGCTAGTCTGTCTCGACCCGACCGAAGGGAGCATCAGCCCATGCGTCTGCGTTTGTTCTTCCTTGCCGCTGCGTGCGTGACGGCGGTCCTGTTCCCGGTCAGCGCGTCCGCGCAGCCGCGGATGCTGATCGGATTCCAGGACGACCCGAGCCTGCGGTGGCGGGACGACCGCCTCGCCGTGTTCGACCTTGCGCAGCAGGCAAACGCAGGCATCGTCCGTACGACGGTCTACTGGTCGAGGATCGCGCAGACCAGACCGGCGAACGGCGCCAATCCGTTCGATCCGGCTTACCGCTTCGACGATCTTGACGAGTTCGTCCGCAACGCCGGACTCCACGGGATGGAGGTCATGCTGACGATCTGGGGGACGCCTGCATGGGCGAACGGCGGCAAGGGGCAGAACTACGCGCCGACGAACTACTCGACCCTCCAGAACTTCGCCAAGGCCCTGGCGTCTCGCTATTCGGGCCGCTACCAGGGCTACCCATTCGTCCGCTACTTCACCGTCTGGAACGAGTCGAACCTCGGCCAGTTCCTCTCTCCGCAGTACGACGCCAAGGGGAAGCCCGCCGCGCCCGCGATCTACGCCAAGCTGTACCGGGCGGCGTATGCCGGGATCAAGGCCGGAAACGCGCGCGCTCTGGTCGGGATCGGGGAGACCTCGGCGCGCGGCCGCGACCGCTTCCTGGGCAGGGCGGGCACGCAGGAGACGGAGTCTCCGGGGAAGTTCGCCGAGCTGCTGTCCAAGCAGCGCCCGGCGCTGAAGTTCGACGCCTGGTCGCACCACCCGTACCCGACCTCGATCGGCGGCAAGCCGCTCGCCAACACCCGCTGGCCGAACGTGACGCTCACGAACCTCCCCCGGTTCGAGCATGACCTCGGCAAGTGGTTCAAGCGCAAGGTGACGATGTGGGTGACGGAGTACGGGCACGAGACGAAACCCGAGGAGCCGAAGGGTGTCAGCTACGCCCAGCAGGCGGCCTACCTGCGCACTGCGCTGAGGTTCGTCGCGGGCGATCCGAACGTCAGCATCTTCATCTGGTTCATCCTGCGCGACGACCCGACGAGCGCCTGGCAGAGCGGCTTGGTTGAGCGCGACGGGACCAAGAAGCCCGCCTTTGCGGCCTTCAAGGGTCTCGCGACGCAGTACGACGGGCGTGGCCCGCAGATGTTCGTCAAGGGCGGGACGGATCAGCCGCTCGTGAAGTACGCCGCGCTCGAGCTGTGGTCGCGTTCCGGCACCGGCGCGAAGGTCGGCATGACGATCGCCGTCTACGACAACGGGAAAGTGCTCAAGACCGCGCAGCCGACGTCCGTGATCGGACCGGACGGTTGGGTGTCGTTCCGTGCGCCGTTCAAGGCGGTGAAGAACCACGACTACTACATCACGATCGACGCGAACGACGCGAACGGAAACCGAGTCGACCGGACGGTTCTCGTCCGGGCGCTCTAACGCTCGCCGCGCGCTTCGCGCCCTTTGCTCGCTCGCACGGGGGAAACAGCCGGTTTCCCCCGTGAACCCCCTTCCCCAAGAGCTGTGCTCTCACGGCACGCGGTCGTGTGCCGCGCCCGCCATGTCGGTCGCGGCGACGAAGACCGCGCTCAGCCGGCGGCGCTACAGGCGAAGGTGAGGTGGCCGTCCGGCCGCCAACGCCTATTCGACTGTGACCGTCTTGGCGAGGTTCCGCGGCTGATCGACGTTCAGGCCGCGGAGACGCGCGATCCGGTACGCGAGCAGTTGGAGCGGAACGACCGCGAGCGCCGCCTGGAGGAAGTTGGGCGTCTTGGGAACGAAGATGACGTCGTCAGCGTGGTGCTGGATATCCTCGTTGCCGTCGGTGGCAATCGCGATCACCTTCGCTCCCCGCGCGCGCGTCTCCTGAATGTTGGAGACGAGCTTGTCGTAGACGTGGATGTCGGTGGCAACGACGACCACCGGCGTGCCCGGCTCGAGGAGCGCGATCGGCCCGTGCTTCATCTCGCCGGCCGAGTACGCGTCGGTCGGGATGTAGGAGATCTCCTTGAGCTTCAGCGCGCCCTCGAGCGCGACGGGCAGGCCGATGTGCCGGCCGAGGTAGAGGAAGAACGGCCGGTCGAAGTAGCGCTGCGCGATCTCGTCGATCGGATGGTCGCCGGCGAGGAAGTCCGCGATCTTGTTCGGGAGCTCGTGCAGCCGGTCGAGGATGTAGTCGATCTGCCCCTGGGGCAGCGTGCGGCGCACCTCGGCGAGCTTGAGCGCGAGCAGAGAGAGCAGGGCGACCTGCGCCGTGAACGTCTTCGACGCTGCCACGCCGATCTCGAGGCCGCAACGCGTGTAGAGCACCGCATCTGCCTCCCTCGTGATCTGGGTGCCCATCAGGTTCGTGATCGCGAGCGTGCGCGCGCCGTGCTCACGGGCGAGCTTCATCGCGTTCACCGTGTCTCGGGTCTCTCCCGACTGCGAGATGCCGATCACGAGGGTGTCCTTCGTCAGCACGGGGTTCCGGTAGATCCACTCGCTGGCGATGTCCGGCTCGACCGGCAGGCGCGCCCACTCCTCGACGATGTACCGGCCGACGACGCCTGCGTGGTAGGCGGTGCCGCAGGCGACGATCACGATTCGGCGGAGGTTCTGGATCTCGAGCTCGGTGAGGGCCAGATCGTCGAGGATCAGCTGGTGGCCGCGGACGCGATCGCCGATCGTTTCGCGCACGGCCGTCGGCTGCTCGTAGATCTCCTTGAGCATGAACGTCTCGAAGCCCTGCTTCTCGGCACTCTCGTCGTCCCAGTCGATCTCGGTCACCTCCGGCGCGGCCAGCTCACCGTCCGGACCGTGGAACGTCGCTCCCTCCGGCCTGATCTCGACGACCTGGTCGTCTTCGATGAACTGGACGCGGCGCGTCTCCGGCAGGAACGCGGCGATCGAGGAAGCGAGGAACATCTCCCCCTTGCCCACGCCGACGACGAGCGGGGTTTGGCACCTTGCACCGACGAGGGTGCCGGGGTGGTCGCGGTGAATCGCGACGATCGAGAAGTGTCCCTCTAGCTGTTGGTAGGCCTTGCGGAAGGCGGCGACGACGTCGCCCTTGTAGTAGCGCTCGATCAGGTGCGAGACGACTTCCGCGTCGGTCTCGGACGAAAACGTGTGCCCATCCTGCAGCAGCGAGTCACGCAGCTCTCGGAAGTTCTCGACGATCCCGTTGAGGACGATCGACAGAGCGCCGTCCTCGCAACCGGTCAGCGGGTGCGCGTTTTCGAGCGAGACACCGCCGTGCGTGGCCCAGCGCGTGTGGCCGACACCGGTCGTCGCGGTCGAGCGTAGCGACGCTGCGGCTCCCTTCAGCTTCTGGAGGTTGCCGACGGCGCGGACGTAGTCGAGCCCGTCCGGCTCGAGCAGGGCAAGTCCGGCCGAGTCGTAACCCCGGTACTCGAGCCGCTCGAGCCCCTGGAGGAGGAGCGGCTTACACGTCCGTTCTCCGACGTATCCGATGATCCCGCACACGTTGGCTCCTCTCCAAGTATCGGTGAAATGCCTGGAAATCCCAACCAATGCGAAAAGCCCGGCCTTGTTGCCGTCCCCGCGCCGGGACGGTCAGCCGAGCTCTTGCTGCACGAGCGCGGTGATGCTAGCACAGAGGGCGGCCGCGTCCTCCTCCGTCTCCGCCTCGGCGAGAACGCGAACCACAGGCTCTGTGCCGGAAGGCCGCACCAGCACTCGGCCCCGGCCGACCAGCTCGCGGTTGACCCGGTCGACCTCGTGTCGCAAGCCGTTACTCAGCTCCCGGCGCGCGACGCGGACGTTTTCCTTGGACTGGGGGTAGCGATGCATGACGGCCGCCGCCTCGGCGAGGGATCGTCCGTGCAGGGCACCGCAGAGGAGCAGCGCCGCCGCAAGGCCGTCCCCGGTCACGTGCCCGTCGAGGTAGACGATGTGCCCCGACTCCTCGCCGCCGAGTACGCCGCCCTCCCGCTTCAACGCCTCCAGGACGTACCGGTCCCCAACGTCGGTCGTAACGACTCGGATCCCTCGCTCGTTCATCAGGTGGTGGAACCCGAGGTTCGTCATCGTGGTGACGGCGACCAGGTCGACACCCAAGTCGAGCGCGAGGACGGCGACGATCTGGTCGCCGTCGAGCGCTTCCCCGTCGGCGTCGACGGCAAGCATGCGGTCGCCGTCACCGTCGAAGGCGACGCCGAGATCGAGCCCTTCCTCCACGACCAGCCGCCGGAGTGTGCGCAGGTCGGTGGCCCCGCAGCCGACGTTGATGTTCCTCCCGTCCGGGTGAACGCCGATCGTCACGACCTCCGCGCCAAGATCCTCGAACGCCTTCGGCGCGATCGACGAGTACGCACCGTTGGCGCAGTCGACGCCGATGCGAAGGCCGGTCAGGTCGGTGCCGAAGCGGTCGAGAATGTGATCTCGATAGCTCTCGACCGCGACCTCGAGGTTGTCGATCTGGCCGAGTTCCGGCTGTCTGGGAGCGGCCTCCAGGAGTGCCTCGATCTCCTCCTCGTCAGCGTCCGCGAGCTTGCTCCCGTCCTTCGCGAAGAACTTGACCCCGTTGTACTCGGGCGGATTGTGCGAGGCGGAGACGACCGCCCCGAGGTCGAGGGCCAGCAGCGCGACCGCGGGCGACGGAAGGACGCCGGCCAGGACTGCGTGCCCGCCGGCCGAAGCGACGCCGCTCGCAAACGCCCGCTCGAGCTCGGGCCCGGTCCCTCGGGTGTCGCGCCCGATCAAGACCGCCCCACCGCCGGCCCAGAGCGTCGCGGCGCGGCCGAGCCGCTCGACGAGCTGCGGCGTCAGGTCCTCGCCGACGATCCCCCTGACACCGTCGGTGCCGAAGTAGCGTCGCCCCATGGCGGCGGAACGCTAGCGCTTACTGAACTGCGGCGCCTTGCGGGCCTTGTGGAGGCCGGCCTTCTTGCGCTCGACGATCCGAGAGTCGCGAGCGAGGAAGCCTTCGCGCTTCAGCACCGTCCGGAGCTCGGGATCCGCCTCGACCAGGGCGCGGGCGATGCCGTGGCGGACGGCCCCGGCCTGGCCGGAGGGACCGCCACCGTGTACGCGCACGCGTAGATCGTACGTCCCCTCGAGACCGGTGACGCGGAGCGGGGCGAGCACCTGGTTGCGGTGGGCGAGCCGGGGGAAGTAGTCCTCGAGCACACGGCCGTTGAACCAAGTCGTTCCGTCCCCGGGGCGGAGAATCACGCGCGCGACCGAGGTCTTGCGCTTCCCGGTTCCGCGGTAGGTGGCCAGCTCGCTCATCTAGCGGTCTCCAGCGGCACCCGGTTGTCCAACGGAACCGGGCTTTGCGCCGCATGCGGATGCTCGGGGCCTGCGTAGATCTTCAGCTTGTTGATCTGCGCGTTGGCGAGCTTGTTGCGCGGGAGCATGCCCTTCACCGCCTTGCGGATCACCTCGGTCGGCCGGCGCTCCAGCTGCTCCCGCAGCGTCCTGCTGCGCAGGCCGCCCGGGTAGCCCGAGTGGCGGTAGTACAGCTTCTGGTCGAGCTTGTTGCCGGTGACCTGGATCTTCTCCGCGTTGACGACAACGACGAAGTCGCCGGAGTCGACGTGCGGCGTGTACTCGGGCTTGCCCTTGCCGCGGAGCGTGTCGGCGATGCGCGTGGCGAGACGGCCGAGCGTTTGCCCCTCGGCGTCGACGACGTACCAGCGGCGAGCAACCTCGCCCGGCTTTGCGTTCCAAGTCTTCTGCATGCTCACGGAAAAGTGGCGCACCAGCGTGCGCCGGCCGGGAATCGTAGCAGCAGCGCCTCGAGATCGCGCCGAAAGTCCCCGGCGCCGCCGTGCGCAGGGTGGCGGACGTAGGGCGCGCCCGTCACCTCCTCGGCGATCCGCCCGACCGCGACGACACGGCGGCCGCGCGCGACCGCTTTGAGGAACCGAGAGGAAGCCTGCACCTCGACGCGCAACGGCCGCCGGTTCGTATACGGCCGACCGGGCTCGTGCGGATGGGTCGGTACGACGTTCCACAGGAGGACGTCGGACTCGACCCCGAGCTCGGCGAGCGTGCGGTGGACGATCGTCGCGGTCGCCTCGGCCGGGCCCTCGCCGGTCAGCTGCCGCTCGGAGGTGAACGGGATCCCCGAGACGCGCGCACCCAGGTAACCGGCGGCTTCCCCGACCAGGACGACGGAGGCGTCGCGACGTTCTTCGAGGTAGTCAGCTAGCCGCTCTCGACGCAGGCGCGAACGGCGGTACTGATTGAACGTATCGCCGATCGTCGCCCCGGCGAGCTCGGCTACCAACGTTCCCAGCGCACGACCTCCTCGAGCGGTCGCCGCCGCTTGGCGAGGCGCTCCTTCCGCTCGGCCTGCATCGGCTCGGGCGCCGGGTGGCCGACCGTGACGACGCCGACGATCTCGAAGTCGTCGGGGATCCCGAGCAGCTCGCGCAGCCGGTCGTTGTTCTCCGGCGGGTAGAGGCCGAACAGGCCGGCACCGAGGCCCTCGTCGACCGACGCCAACAGCAGGAGCATCATCGCTTTCCCGGCGTCGACCCACCACCACGGCACACGCCACTCGATCTCCTCCCCATCCTCGAGCTTGTCAGGTTCCCGGTAGCGGTCGTGGTAGTCGTCTTCGCGCATCGCCACCACGATGTGGACGGGCGCGCGCGAGATCCACGGCTCGTACCCGAGACCGACGTAGTGCGGCTCGTCGGCCAGCTCGGCGATCCGCTGCCGGTTGCCGGGATCGGTGACGACGACGAAACGGACGCCCTGACTGAAGCCTCCGCTCGGAGCCTTGCGACCGGCGGCGACGATTCGCTCGATCGATTCCGGGGCAACCGGGTCTTCCGTGTAGTTGCGAACCATCTTTCTTTGACGCAGCACATCGGCAAACTCCATGCGGACATGATGACGGTCACCACGCTGACCGACCACGGCCAGGAGCCGACAACGGTCGCGAACCAGCTCCACGACTTCCTCGCGGCAGCGACGACGTCGCTCGACATCGCGGTGTACGACCTCGCGCTCGGACCGGGGTTGGAGGAGCTGGTGGTCGACACGATCGAGGAAGCAGGGCGGCGCGGCGTCGCCGTCCGGCTCGCGTACAACGCGGACTTCCGTGCTCCGATCCCGGTGCCGCCGCCGCCGAAGTTGGCGCCCGAGGACGTCGAGCGACTGACCGTCCCGACGAAGGCGATAGCAGGGATCCCCGACCTCATGCACCACAAGTTCGTCGTCCGCGACCGAACCTCCGTGTGGACCGGATCGACGAACTGGACCGACGATTCCTGGTCGCGCGAGGAGAACGTGATTGCCGTCGTCGAGTCACCGGAGCTCGCGCACGCGTTCACGCTCGACTTCGAGCAGCTGTGGACGGCCGGGAACGTCGAGGGTACGGGCACCGTCGAGCCGCGGCCGGTGCACGTCGACGGCATCCAGGTCCGACCCTGGTTCTGTCCGGGCTTCGGCGACGCGCTCTCGCACCGGATCGCCAAGGCGATCGGACGGGCGAAGCGGCGCATCCGGATCTGCTCGCCCGTGCTCACTGCAGCACCGGTGCTGGCGACGCTTGCGCAGGTGATCGCGGACGGAAAGGTCGACGTGGCGGGCGCGCTCGACCAGACCCAGATCGAGGAGGTGGAGGCACAGTGGGGCCCCAGCGGCGTCGCGTCGTGGAAACTGCCGCTCCTCCGCCAGGTCGTAGCGTCAGGCCGGTTCGCCGGCAAGGCATCGACGCCGTGGGGCCCGGAAACCGTCCACGACTACATGCACGCAAAAGTGACGGTGGCGGATGACGTCGTCTTCCTCGGCTCGTTCAACCTCTCGCACTCAGGCGAGCAGAACGCCGAAAACGTGCTGGAGATCCACGACCCCGCCCTCGCCGAGCGTCTGGCCGGGTTCGTGGACGATGTCCGCAGCCGGTACCCGGTCGCGCGGCTCGACGGCGGGGCTCAGCCGGCGCCGTTCCGGCCGACTTGAGCGTCAGATCTCTTCGAGGCGCGTGTGGGGCGGCTCGGCGGTCAGCTCGCCGCGGCCGATCGCCGCGGCCACGTCCTGTCGAGCCCGTTTGCGGGCAGACCGCTTCGTGACGTTCCAGAGACGGTGCTCGGGCGGCGGACCCTGCGTGTCGGCCCTGATCATCACCCCGAAGGCGGAGCCGAGGAACCCGACCGCCCAGATGACGACCGTCGCGACGACCAGGATCCACAGGACTCCCGTGTTGTGACGGAAGATCCAGATGAACACCCCCGCGATGATCGCGGTGACGACGACGTGCGCCCAGAAGAAGGGCGTCTCGCGCGTCTCCTTCATCGATCGCTTGCGGCCCTCGGTCGAAACGAGCCATTCGCGGCCGTCGGGCGTGTTGACCTTCTGGGGGGCGTCAGCCATGCGCGCGAGACGCTACCGCAATCCCGTAACTACTCCCACTCGATGGTGGCGGGCGGCTTCGACGAGAGGTCGAGAGCGACGCGGTTCACGGCGGGGATCTCGTTCGTCATGCGGCTGGAGATCGTCTCCAGCAGGTCGTACGGCAGGCGTGCCCAGTCTGCGGTCATGGCGTCCTCCGAGGTGACCGCGCGGATGACGATCGGGTAGCCGTACGTGCGCTCGTCGCCCTGCACGCCGACCGAGCGAATCGCGGGCAGTACCGCGAAGCACTGCCAGAGCTCGCGGTAGAGCCCGGCGCGGCGTACCTCGTCGAGCAGGATGGCGTCGGCCTCGCGGAGGATCTCGAGGCGCTCGCGGGTGACCTCGCCGATGATCCGGATCGCCAGGCCCGGACCGGGAAACGGGTGGCGCCAGACCATCGCCTCGGGAAGGCCCAGCTCCTCCCCTACTCTCCGTACCTCGTCCTTGAACAGCGAGCGCAGCGGCTCGACCAGCTCCATGGTCATGTCCTCGGGGAGGCCGCCGACGTTGTGGTGGGACTTGATCTTCGCGGCGACGCCATCGGTGCCGCCGGACTCGATCACGTCGGAGTACAGCGTTCCCTGCACGAGAAAGGGCACACGGCCGAGCCTGTCCGCCTCGGCCTCGAAGACCCGAATGAACTCCTCGCCGACGATGCCCCGCTTTTCCTCGGGCTCGGTGACGCCGTCGAGCTTGGCGAGGAAGCGCGCGGCTGCGTCGACGTGGACGAGCGGGACGTGGAAATGGCCCTCGAAGGTCTCGATCACCTGGGCCGCCTCATCCTTGCGCAGCAGCCCGTGGTCGACGAACACGCAGGTGAGCTGGTCGCCAACCGCCTTGTGGACGAGAAGCGCCGCGACCGCGGAGTCCACCCCGCCGGAGAGGCCGCAGAGGACGCGCTCGGACCCCACCTGGGCACGGATCCGCTCGACCTGCTCCTCGATCACGGCAGCTGGCGTCCAGCTGGGACGGGCGCCGGCGATGCCGTACAGGAAGTTCTTCAGCACCTCCTGGCCATGCGGCGTGTGCACCACCTCCGGGTGGAATTGGACGCCGTACAGCCCGCGCGCCGGTGCCTCGAAGGCAGCGATCGGCGTCGAGTCGGAGCCGCCGGTGATCTCGGCGCCGGCCGGCGCAGCAGTAACAGAGTCGCGGTGACTCATCCATCCGGTCTGATCGACCGGGAGACCGTCGCCTAGCGCGCCCCCTAGGCGGAGCGTGGTCTTGCCGAACTCGGAGGCGCCGGTGCGCTCGACCTTCCCGCCGAGGTCCTGCGCCATCAGCTGCATCCCATAACAGATGCCGAGCACGGGGACGCCAAGGTCGTAGATCCCCGGGTCGACCTGGGGTGCGTCGTCCGCGTAGACGGAGGCCGGGCCGCCGCTGAGGATCAGGGCCGCCGGGTTCCGCGCGCGCAGGGCGGCCGCCGGCGAGCGGTGGCCGACCAGCTCCGAGTACACCCGTGCCTCGCGGACGCGGCGGGCGATCAGTTGGGAGTACTGGCCGCCGAGATCGACGACGAGCACAGGCCGCTCGTCCGGGACCTGGTCCGGAGCGGAGAACGGCAGCACCTCAGCGCCGATAGTTGGGCGCCTCCTTGGTGATCGTCATGTCGTGCGGATGGCTCTCTTGCAGGCCGGCAGGGGAGATCCGGACGAAGCGCGTCCGCTCCTTCATCTCCTCGATCGTCGCCGCACCGCAGTAGCCCATCGACTGGCGCAGGCCGCCGACCAGCTGGTGCAGCACCGCCTGGACCGGCCCCTTGTACGGGACGCGCCCTTCGATTCCCTCCGGGACGAGCTTGTCGACGTCCTCGACGTCGCCCTGGAAATACCGGTCCTTGGAGAACGAGCGCGCCTTCATGGCCCCGAGCGAGCCCATGCCGCGGTACTCCTTGTAGCGCTCGCCCTGCACCAGGATCACGTCACCTGGCGCCTCGTCGGTGCCGGCCAGGACGGATCCGAGCATCACGCTGTCGGCCCCGGCCGCGATCGCCTTCGCGACGTCGCCCGAGTTGCGGATACCACCGTCGGCGATCACCGGCACGCCCTCGGCGGCGCAGACTCGGGCGCACTCGTACACGGCCGTCACCTGCGGGACGCCCACGCCGGCGACCACCCTCGTCGTGCACGCGGCGCCCGGACCTTGCCCCACCTTCACCCCGTCGACGCCGACGGCGACGAGTGCCTCGGCACCTTCGGCGGTCGAGACGTTGCCGGCGACCAGCTGGACGTCGAGGCTGCACAGCCGCCGGGCCATCTCGAGCACGCCGGTCGAGTGCCCGTGGGCGGTGTCGAGCACGAGAAGGTCGACGCCCGCTGCGACCAGCGCCTCGGCGCGCTCGACGGCGTCCGGCCCGACGCCGACCGCGGCGCCCACCCGGAGGCGACCCTGCCCGTCCTTGGTCGCGTCGGGGTATTCGATCCGCTTCGAGATGTCCTTCACCGTGATCAGGCCCCGGAGCCGTCCGTCAGCGTCGACGACCGGGAGCTTCTCGACTTTGTTGCGGTGGAGGATCCGCTCCGCCTCCTCGAGCGTCGTCCCGACCGGCGCGGTGACCAAGTCGCGGCTGGTCATCAGGTCGCTCACGGGCCGTGACGTGTCGTTCTCGAAGCGAAGGTCGCGATTCGTCAGGATTCCGACGAGGATCCCGTCGGCATCGGTAATCGGGACCCCGGAGATCCGGTAGCGCGCCATCAGAGCCAGTGCTTCCGAGACGCGGGCCTCCGGCGACAGGGTGACCGGCTCGACGATCATCCCGGCCTCCGACCGCTTGACCTTGTCGACCTCGGCGACCTGGTCCTCGATCGAGAGGTTGCGGTGAACGATGCCGATGCCGCCGACGCGCGCGAGCGCGATCGCGAGCCGCGCCTCGGTGACGGTGTCCATCGCCGCGGAGACGACCGGGATCGCAAGCTCGAGCTCGCGTGTCAGCTTCGTCCGGGTGCAGACGTCGTTCGGGAGTACCTCCGAGGAAGCCGGCACCAGCAGGACGTCGTCGAAGGCAAGGCCCTCACGAGCGAACTTGTCCTCGAGCGCAAGGAGCCGCTCGACTTCGATCTGTCCTAGCTCCAGCCCTTCCAAGGAGAACAGCTTACCGTGGCCCCCGGCCGTTCCTGCGTCACCGCTCCTGCGTCGCCGCGGCCGACATGCGCGGCCGCGGCTAACTGGCGCTTGCCGAGAGAGAGCAATCGCGAACGCCGATGGCGAAGCCATCGGCGGAGCTCGGAAGGGGGCTCACGGGGGAAACGGGCCGTTTCCCCGTGCACTCAGACGCCGACTTGCTCGAGGTCGCCGACCTCGACGTCCGGGCGGAGGCGTGCCGCCTCCTTGGGGTCGAACCGGCCGGCGCCGACCTCGAGGGTGGAGGCCGCTCCGGCCGCGACCGCCTCCGTCAACGCCTCTTCGGCGGAGCGCCCGGCAGCGTGGGCGGCGATGTAGGCGGCGAGGAGGACGTCCCCGCTGCCGACACTCGAGACGGCGTCGACGAGCGGTGCGGACGCGCGGTAGCGACGCGTCTTCCGCCCCTCGCGGAGGCGGGCGAAGCAGCCGCTCTCGTTGGTGATCAGTACGTTGCGCGCGCCGAGCTCCGCGATGTGCTCCAGCGCGAGCGCGAAATCCTGGCGCTCGTAGAACTCTTGGCCGACCAGCGCCTCCGCCTCCCGCTGGTTGGGCGAGACGAGGAAGGGCTCTGCTTCCAGACCGTGGCGGAGGGGCTCCGCCTCGGTGTCCAGCACGGTCGGCAACTGCCGCCGACTGAGCTCGCGGACGAGCTCGGCGTAGAACCCCTGGTCGACTCCGCGCGGCAGCGACCCCGCAACGACCACGAAGTCGGCTCCGTTCGAGAGGTAGTGGAGCTTGTCGAGCAGCATCTGGAGCTCTTCATGCTCGACGTGCGGACCCCACTCGTTGATCTCCGTGTACGTGCCGCCCGTCGGGTCGACGACCGCCGTGGACGTGCGCGACTCACCGGCAATCCGGACGAAGTCGTTGAGGATCGCCTCACCGGTCAGCTCCTCGATGATCCGCGTGCCGGTGCGCCCCCCGGCGAGGCCTGTCGCGACGACGGGCACGCCCATGCGCTTGAGCGCCCGGGCGACGTTGATCCCCTTCCCGCCGGCGAGGGTGAGCCCGTCGCTGGCACGGTGCCGGTGACCGAGCTGAAAGTTCGGCACGTTCAGCGTGCGGTCGATCGCAGCATTGAGGGTGACGGTGACGATCAACTGAACCAGCTTCCGACGTGGTGCAGCGTTCGGCCGGTGTACCAACCGACCCGCCCGAAGAATCCAGGCTTGCTGATCGAGCGCGCTGCGACAAGCGGACTGGCCGCGACCAGCTTGCGGCCGGCGTACACCCGAACCTCGCCCAGCGTCTGCCCCTCGGCGACCGGCAGCGTGACGACGGTCGGCACGACGACGCGCTCGACGAGGGGCCGGTCGACGCGGACGATCCTCGTTGAGGGACGCGCAGCGACGAGCGCCAGCGCGTCCTTCCCGTACGGAGCGCGTGCGGTCGCGTAGACCCGCCCGACCGTGATCGGGTGCACCGTGCGGTACCGCGTCAGGCCCCAGGTCAGCAAGGCGGCGAGGTCAGCGTTGCGCGTGTCCCGGGCGGGACTGCCGAGGATGGTCGCGTACACGGTCACGCCGTGCGATCGCGCGGCGGCGACCTCCGACCAGCCGGCCGCCGACGTGTGCCCGGTCTTGACGCCGAACACGCCGGGGTACGAGCCCAGCAGGTCGTTCCACGTCGACAGTGTCCGGCCGCCCGAGATCTCGGCCGTCTGCTCGTCGACGACCTGCCGGATAACCGGGTTCTTCATCGCGATCCGGGCAAGTCGGGTGACGTCCTGTGCGCTCGAGTAGTGGCCGGAGGCGTCGAGTCCATCCGGGTTGGCGAAGTGGGTGTCGTGCAAACCGAGGCGCCGCGCCTCCGCGTTCATCATCGCCACGAACGCCGATTGGCTGCCGCCGACGTACTCCGCGAGCGCAACGGCGGCATCGTTCGCGCTTTGGATCAGCGCCGCCTCGACGAGGTCGCGGACCGTCAGCTGCTCGCCCTTTCGGAGGTAGATCGACGACTCGCCGACGGCTGCAGCCTGGCGGCTGACGGTGACCACGTCGTCCAGGCTCGCATGCTGAAGCGTGACGAGAATCGTCATCAGCTTCGTGATGCTCGCGATCGGCAGGCGCTCGCGGCCCTGGTGCTGCGCAAGGACCTCACCGGTCACGCCGTTCTCGACCAGGTAGGCGCGGGCGGAAACCTCCGGCACGCCCGCGAGAGCCGAGGGGGCGGCGAACAGGAGGACGGCCGCGAGGATCCCCAGCCGGACTCTCACGGCGGGCAGCGTAGCTCTTACGGGACTCGCAACCGCTCACCAGGCCTGAGGGCGGTCGGCTCGACGCCGGGGTTCAGACGCAGGAGCGCAGCCACGCTGGTCCCGCGCTGCGAGGCAATCGCGCCGAGCGTGTCGCCGCTCTGGATCAGGTACCAGCGTTTCGGGCTCGCCGGCTTCGGGTGCTGTCCCACTCTCGCAGGACGAGCCTTGGCTGCGGGCGTGCTCTTCGCCGGCGAAGAATCGAAGCGGAGCAAAGGCCGAATCGCAAGCACCACTCCGGTGACGGCGAGAAGGAAGACCGCCGGGGCAAGGAAGCGCGCCCAGGTGCTCCGGCCGTCTGGCCAGACCCGTCGACGCGTGCGAGATCCGATCCCTACCAGCCCGAGACGGTCCACACCTCGTGATTCAGCCTGGCCGCTTCGGCTCCTGCGGCGGCCCGCCAGTCGTCGTCGCCGCTCCGGAAGGCGTACAGGACCGAGCGCGACGCAACCACGAGCGCGCTCGCCGGGCCACTGGTAAACGCCCGGGCGATGTCGGCCGGCGTCGCGCCCTGTGCCCCGACACCCGGAAGGAGCAGGATCGCCTGCGGCAGGAGCTTCCGCGCCTCGGCGATCGCACGCGGATAGGTCGCGCCCACAACCGCACCGACGTTGGAGAGACCGCAATCGGCGACGAGCTCTTCACCGAGCTCCTGGACGAGCAGCGCCACCTGCTGCCAGAGCGGTCGTCCGTCCGACAGCGCCAGGTCTTGCACGTCGACGGAGCCGGCGTTCGACGTCTTGACCAGGCAGAACAGCCCTCCGCCTGCGCGCCGGCATGCCGCCACGAACGGCTCGAGCGAGTCGCGACCGAGGTACGTGTTGACGGTCAGCGCGTCGGCGATCGGGTCGCCTTCGGTGCGCGGCTCGAGGTACGCCTCGGCGTACGCCCGGGCAGTGGAGCCGATGTCGCCCCGCTTGCCGTCCACGATCACGAGCAGGCCGGCAGAGCGGGCGTAACGGGAGACGCGCTCGAAGGCTGCTATCCCGTCGGCGCCGAGTACTTCGAAGAACGCGAGCTGCGGCTTGACTGCGACGCAGTAGGGCGCAACGGCATCGATGATCCCGCAGCAGAATCGGGCGGTCGCCTCGGCGGCGGCGGGACGGCCGACGTGCGCGTCGCCGCGGAGCTCGAGCGGAAGGAGATCGAGCCTCGGATCGAGGCCGACGACCAGCTGGCTGCGCCGCTCGGCGACTGCGTTTGCCAGCCGGTCGGCGAAGGTGGTGGTCGCGACCGCAGTCCCCGACTCCATCACCTGCAGGGTAGACGCCGAGGGCCGCCTCTGCAGCGGCCCTCGGGGCGACTCGGAGGAGGTGCGTGCGTCCTAGCCCCGGACGGCCTGCTTGAGCCCGCTCCCCGCAGTGAACTTGGGGACGGTCGCCGCCGGGATGTGCACCTTCTGGCCCGGGTTCCGCGGGTTGACGCCCATCCGCGCCTTGCGCTCGGACGTGGCGAACTTGCCGAATCCGGTGAAGTTGATCTGATCGCGCTTCTTCAGCGTGTCCGTGATCGTGTCGAGCACGGCGTCGACCGCCTGCCCCGCCTCGCGGCGACTGAGACCGCTGCGGTTGGCAACCGCGTCGACGAACTCTTGCTTGGTCACCTAGGTCCTCCTCCTCTGGACATGATGGAACACGGGGCGGAACCTACCACTCCGCGACATTCCGCTCAGCCATGCGGCTTTCCGGCACCCTATCGGGCCTGGGCAATGTCGAGCGCCCGAAACAGGGGATGCAACCGCACCCCGAGGCGCGCGAGGGAGTCCACACCGCCCTCTTCCCGATCGATGACGCAAATAGCCGTGCGGCATTCGAGTGCAGCTTGCCGTACCGCCCGGACAGCATTCGCGGCCGCACCGCCCGATGTGACCACGTCCTCGACCAGGACGACGCGCTCCCCCGGCTCGAAGGCGCCTTCGATCCTGTTCGCGGTGCCGTACTCCTTCGCCTCCCCCCGCACGATCAGGAACGGCAGGCGGGAGGCGAGCGACGCCGCGGCCGCGAGAGCGACCGCCCCCAGCTCTGGGCCGGCGATCCGCTGTGCATCCGGCTCGACCTGGGCGATCTTGGCCGCCAGTCGGGCCCCCAACGCCTCGAGCAGCATCGGCACGGTCTCGAAGCGGTACTTGTCGAGGTAGTACGGCGAGCGCTTGCCCGAGCGGAGGACGAAGTCACCCTCCAGATAGGCATGCTCGCGCATCGCCGCGAGCAGGGCTGCTTCTTCCACTACGACCTTGCGGTCTCGAGTGCCCGGCGCGCCAGTGGAAGCACCGTGGACGCCTCCGGCGATCCGTCTCCGAGGGAGACCATCGAGCCGTCCTCGAAGTACACGTCCACCCGGTCGCGGCGCTTCGCGGAGCGACGCCGGAAAGCGACCGCCCCCGCGACCGAGCCGGCGACGAAGACGATCCCGGTCACGACCTTACGCCGAGGCACCGGCCTCCTCCTCGTCCTTCTTCGTCCTCCGGACCCGCGGCTTTGGCTTCGGCTTCTCCTCGGCGAAGCTACGCAGGCAACTCTTCAGGTCGTAGAAGACGAGCCCGACGGTAGGCTCCGGGCCCGTGGTTGCGGCGATCGTCCGCTGCTCGTCTCGAACCAGAAAGACGCTGCCGTCGCCGGTCGCGATCTCGGCCTGCGCGAGCTCGCCTCCCTCTTCGGTGCCGGCTGCGCGCCGGACCGCGGCGACCAACTCCTGCACGACCTGGGCGAACTCGGGTGCGCGGCTCTCGTCCAGGGTCGATGCGAGGGTCGAGCCGTCCGCGTCGATGACGAGCGCCGCCTCGATCTGCGAAGAGATCTCGGTCAGATCGGTGAGCGCTTGCGCTGCGTCCATCGGCGCCAGAGGCTAACACAGTGCAAATTCGCGCAACCTTCTCGAAGTTCTTCGCCGACCGGGGGACGCACCTGGCGGCGATGATCGCGTACTTCGCGCTGCTCTCGTTCGTCCCGCTGACCTTTCTCGCGCTCGCGCTGCTCGGCCTCGGCGGCCGGACGACCGAGTCCAGCTACTTCGTCGAGGAGCTGAAGAAGATCTTCCCCAGCGCGTCGGTCTCGAGCATCGTCAGCGGCGTCGACAAGATCCGCAACCACTCCACCTCGCTGGGTCTGATCGGCGGCGCCTTCCTGCTCTGGTCGTCTCTGTCGCTCTTCAGCGTGCTCGAATCCGCCTTCAACATCGTCTACGAGCAGCCGAACAGGCCGTTCCTGCACGGCAAGGCTCGCGCGACGCTGTTCATGCTCGCCGGCCTGGTCATGCTGTTCTTCGGGCTGCTCGCCGGCGGCGTCGGCGCTCACACGCTCGACCGGTTCGCGCCCGGGATCCTGGCGAACACGGTGGTTGCTCACGCCGTGTCCATCATCGTCTCCTCGGTCGCGATCTTCCTCTTCCTGGTTTCGGCGTACCGCTACCTGCCGAACGTGTCGCTGACGACGAAGGACGTTCTTCCCGGCGCGATCGTCGCCACCGTCGCGCTCGAGGCGACGTTCCAGGTACTGCCGATCTTCCTCGACGCCTCGAAGCACAACCCCTCGGCCCAGGTGATCGGCGGACCGCTGCTGCTCCTGATCTGGCTCTACGTCATGGCGAACGTGATCGTGTTCGGCGCCGAGGTCAACTGGCGCCGAGCGCAGCCCTCAGCGCAGCTGCAGCTCGTGCCCGATGGGAGTTCGCCCGCTTCCAGTCGTCGCCGAGCTCTGCGACCGTTCTGGACTCGCCCTCGGGGATGAACACCGGGTCGTAGCCGAACCCGCCGCTTCCGCGCGGCTCGGTCGCGACGCCCCCCTCGAGCAGGCCGACGGCATCGACCTCCCGGCCGTCTGGACCGATCGCGACCAGGTGCGTGATCATTCGCGCGTGCCGGTCGGACTCGTCCGCGAGCCGCTCCAGAAGTGCCTGGTCCTGCCGGCCTTCGTCCGCCCACCGTGCGGAGTGGACACCGGGCTCGCCGCCCAGGGCGTCGACCTCGATCCCGGAGTCCTCGCCGACGACCCATGCGTCCGCCGGCGCAATCGGACGGCCGTACAGCGCCTTCCCGCGCGCGTTCGCGTAGTAGGTGTCCGCGTCCTCGGGCGGGTAGCCATCGGAGTCCAGGAGCTCGACCGTCCAGCTGGGGAGCGCCGCCCGCAGCTCCGCCAGCTTGTGCGGGTTCCGCGAGCAGAGCACCAGCCTCAGTGCTGCCAGCGGGCCTCCTCGACCTGTGGCAGTGCGGCAACGGCATCGAGCGCGTTGGCTCGGTTGCCGCGGTCGAGCCGAACTTCGACCTCCAGCCTCCTCCCGTCGCGCCGAAGCGCGAGCAGGTCGCCTGCGCGTTCGAGCGCGTCGAGCACGTCTCCCGCCGTACCGTCTTCCTTCAGCACGACGACCAGGTGGGCTGCCGCTCTTTGCGGGATCGCGACGCCCTTCATCCACTCGAGCGGACGAAGGCTGACGAGGGCGACGATGGTCGCGATCACAGCTCCCTTCCAGAACCCTGCTCCCGCCGCCATCCCGATCGCAGCGACGAGCCAGAGGCTGGCCGCGGTCGTCAGGCCGCGGATCGTGAAGCCCTGCCGGAAAATGAGCCCGGCACCGAGGAAGCCGATGCCGGTGACGACCTGCGCGGCCACCCTCGTCGGGTCGACGGTTCTGGACGGAAAGTCGGAGAAGCCGTACGCGCCGACGAGAGTGAAGAGCGCCGATCCGACTGCGACGAGCAGGTGCGTCCGCAGGCCGGCAGCCTTCTCGTCCAGCTCGCGCTCGAGGCCGACTATGCCGCCAAGCCCGGCTGCAACCGCGATCCGCAAGAGCGCTTCCAGCCAGCTGAGCGAAGGGTCAACCGCGGACAGCATCGACCGCCTCCTGCTGCTTGCTCCCGATCAGGCCGATCCCCCTCGCCGCCAGGCCGAGCAGCTCGTCCAGCTGGTCGCGCCCGAACGGGACGCGCTCGGCGGTCGCCTGCACCTCGACGAGCCGCTCGTCGCCGGTCATGACCACGTTCAGATCGACGTCCGCGGCCGAATCTTCGGAGTAGTCGAGGTCGAGGAGCAGCTCGCTTCCGACGATCCCGAGCGAGACGGCCGCGACCGAGCCCGGCATCGCCTTCGCCAGCCCGAACCGATCCAGTGCGCTTCGCGCGGCAACGTAGGCACCCGAGATCGCCGCACACCGCGTGCCTCCGTCGGCCTGGAGCACGTCGCAGTCGAGCCAGAGCGTCCGCTCACCGAGCGCCTCGAAGTCCGTGACCGCCCGCACCGCCCGCCCGATCAGACGCTGGATCTCGACGGTGCGCCCCTTCTGCTTCCCCGCCGACGCCTCGCGCTGCGTCCTCTGCCCGGTCGACGCGGGCAGCAGCGAGTACTCGGCCGTGATCCAGCCGACGCCGCGGCCGGCCATCCACCGCGGCACGCCTTCGTCTACCGATGCAGTGCAGAGCACCCGCGTCTTCCCCTGCGAGTAGAGGACGGCGCCGTGGGGCTGCTCGAGGTAGTCCGGGACGATCTCGACCCGACGGAGCTGGTCCGGCCGCCTCCCGTCCGCGCGACTCATGCCGCAGCTCGTTCCAAGTCAGCCAGCCGGACGTGGTCGACGGCGTCGATGGGCAGCTGGAGGAAGCGCGCGCCGGTGACGCGGAAGACCTCGGTGTCGCCGGTGGTCATGAACCGGTACGTGCCTTCCCTGCCCGCGTTGTTCTCGATCCGCTTGCGGGCGAGCGTTTGGGCGACCTCGAGAGCGGTCTCCTCGGCCGAGAACACGAGCGTGACGGAGCGGCCGAAGACCCGCTGGAAGATCGGCTTGATCAGCGGATAGTGCGTGCAGCCGAGGATCACCGTGTCGACGCCCGCGTCCTTCAGCGGTTGGGCGTATTCCCGGACGGCCTCTGTCGTCTCCGGCCCGAAGGGGTCGTCGCTTTCGATCAGCGGTACGAGCTGCGCGCAGGCGATCGAGGTCATCCGCACGCCGGCGTCGAGCGTGCGGACGAGCTGCTCGTAACGGTCGGAGGCGACGGTCGCCTTCGTCGCCAGCAGGCCGATCCGGCGGTTGCGGGTCGCCTGGACGGCGGCGTGCGCCTCCGGCGTGATCACCCCAACCACGGGGACAGTCAGCGACTCCTGAAGCCCCGGCAGCGCCGCCGCGGTCGCCGAGTTGCACGCAACGAGGATCAGCTTGACGCCCAGTCCTTCCAGGTAGGCGCCGATTTCGTGCGCGAACCGGCTTACCTCGACCAGCGGCCGCGGTCCGTAGGGGAGGCGCGCGCCGTCGCCGAGGTAGACGAAGTCCTCGTGCGGCATGGTCACGAGGCACTCGTGCAGGACGGTCAGGCCGCCCATGCCCGAGTCGAACACGCCGACGGGGCGCGAGTCCACGGGGCGATTGTAGGTTGCCAAGGTGGCGGCAACGATTCGTATCGGCACGTGCAGCTGGGCCGATGAAGGGCTCGTCAAGCACTGGTACCCGCGCGGCGTCTCCTCCCCGGCTGCTCGGCTCGCGTACTACGCGGAGCGTTTTGACACCGTCGAGGTCGACTCGCCGTTCTACCACCTGCCATCGCCCGAGACGGCGGCGAAGTGGGCTGAGCGCACACCGGACGGCTTCGTCTTCCTCGCCAAGGCGAGCAAGGGCATGACCGGCCACGAGGAGGCTGACCGGGAGACGGCGTTCCGCGAGTTCCGGGAGGCGCTGGCGCCGCTCGAAGCATCCGGCAAGCTCCGCGGCGTGCTGCTCCAGTACCACCCGCGAGTCAAGAAGTCGCCTGAGGCGCTCGAGGAGCTGGCGGTGGTTCGCCCCTTGCTCGCCCCGCTCGTACCGTTGATCGAGTTCCGCCATCGTTCGTGGATGGAGGAGGACGAGCGCGCAGACACGCTCGCGTTCCTCGAACGTCACGGCCTCTCGTACGTCTCCGTCGACTCGCCGCGGACGCGGGCGACCAACGTCATGCCGCGGATCGCAGCGGCGACCCATCCCGTCGCCTACGTTCGCTTCCATGGCCGTAACTGGAAGACCTGGAATATCCGCGGCGCGAGAACGTCGGCGGAGCGCTTCGACCACATGTACACGGCGGAGGAGCTCGCCGAGTGGGTGGAGCCGCTGGCCGGGCTCGCCAACGACGCCGAGGAGGTCTACGCGATGATGAACAACAACCGCGCGGACTACGCGCCGCGGAGCGCCCGCATCCTTCGCGAACTCCTCGACGAGCACGGAATCGCCGCCACGGGGGCGGTCGAGCCGCCGGAAACCGGCCAGTTACAGTTGGACACGTGAGAGACGAAGCCATCAACGTTCTCTCCGTGATCCACGGGACGAATGCCCGCGGCGGTGTCTTCTACGACGCGATCGTCGACGCCGGCCACCGGTACGACGAGTGGAGTCTCGCCTGGGGAACGCCGCCGCCGCTGGCGTTCGACGACTACGACGCGGTGATCGTGTTCGGCGGCTCGATGCACGCCGACCAGGACGAGCGTCACCCCTGGCTCCGCGACGAGGACGTCTTCATCCGAGATCTGCTCGAGCGGCGGGTGCCGCTTCTGGGCGTCTGCCTCGGGATCCAGTTGATCGCGAAGGCGGCCGGCGCCGCCGTCTACCCGCTCTCGGACGGCCCGGAGATCGGCTGGCTTCCGCTCGAACTCACAGACGCGGCGGCGGAAGACCCGGTCTTCGGTCACTTGCCTGCCCGGCTCGATGCGTTCGGCTGGCACTACTACACCTACGACGTTCCACCGGCAGCAGAGGAGCTTGCGCGCAGCGCACGCTGTAACCAGGCCTACCGGCTCGGGGAGTCGGCCTGGGGGATCCAGTTCCACGCGGAGGTCACGCTCGAGACCGTCCGGCTGTGGCTCGACGACAAGGACGAGTTTCCGCTCGACCTCGACCGCGAGCAGCTCTGGGCCGAGACGCAGGAGCGGATCGGGGCGTGGAACAACTTCGGCCGCGGGCTCTGCGCTGCCTTCCTGCAGGTCGCCTCACCCGGCGGCGCGCGCGAGTCGCGCAGCGAGCTCACCGACGTGCGCCCGTAGCTCCTCCGGGCGGATCACCCTGAACTCGGCGCCGAGCCGGGCGAGGAAGCCCGCCGCCCACTCGAGCGAGTCGGCGCCCATCTCCAGCCGCGTGCCTGTCCCGTCCGGTGCGAGCTCCGCCACCGTCTTCGAGACACGCCGCGAGATCTCGTCGATCGGAGCGTCGACGAGCACCTCGATTCGCCACTCGTACGGAAGGCGGGCGAGCATCCTGAGGACGTGCGCTGCGGGATCGAACCCCGGCTCCGGCGGCGGGGCGGGATCGGCGATCGCCGCGCGCCCGATCCGGTCGGCGCGGAACGTACGCAGCTCGTTGCTCGCGTGGTCGCGGGCAGGCACGTACCAGCGTCCCCGCCGGGCGACGAGGCCGAGCGGGTCGATCGTCCGCGTGCTCGCGCGGCCGTCGGCACGCGTGTAGTCGACATCGAGCGACCGCCGGCGGCGCACCGCCTCGGCGACCTCGAGCAGCGTCTCGCTCGAGGCGGGCGGCGACGACTCGGGCTCGCCCAGGAGGCTGACTTCGTCGCGCAGACGCTCGATCCGCCGCGCGAGCCGCTCGGGAAGGACGCGCGTGATCTTCGCCAGCGCGTCGCCGGCCGCGATGCCGCGACGCTCGGCGACCACGAGCCCGAACGCGACCGCGGTCGCCTCGTCGTCGGACAGCATCAGCGGCGGCAGCCGCGTGCCTGCCCGCAGCCGGTAGCCGCCGCCGACGCCGGGCTGCCCGTCGACGGGGATGCCGATGTCGTGCAGTGCAACCGCGTAGCGCCGGATCGTCCGTTCGGTGACGCCGAGGTCGGTCGCGGCGGCGCGACCGTCGACGACCGGGCGGCTCTGGAGCAGCTCGAGGAAGGCGAGCAGTCGGGAGGCCGGGCGAGAGATGCCTGGATTGAAGCACGGCTGCGGACAAAAACTGTCCTCAATCGCCTCTAGTCTGCCGGCTCACTCAGTCGACACAAGGAGCCGAGGAATGGGACAGAACGACGGACGGCACGATTTCGATTTCCTCTTCGGGGCCTGGCAGATCGCGAACCGCAAGCGCGTGAACCCGCTCGTCCCGTTCGACGACGAGTGGATCGAGTTCGACGCGTGGTCTGAGGCGCACCCGATTGTCGGTGGGCTCGGCAATACCGATACGTACCACGCGCCCGACTTTCCCGGCCGCCCCGGCTTCGAGGGCTACACGCTCCGCCTGTTCGAACCCAAGACCGGGCTCTGGCGGATCTGGTGGGCGTCGTCGTACGGGAGCGGCCAGCTGGACGAGCCGGTAGTCGGGCGCTTCGAGGACGACGGCATCGGCCGCTTCGAATGCGACGACATCCTCGAGGGCGTGCACGTGCGCGTTCGCTACGAGTGGACGGTGATCGACGACGACACCCTCAAGTGGGAGCAGTCGTTCTCGTTCGACGGCCGCAGGACCTGGGACTCGAACTGGATCATGGAGTCGACGCGGATCGCGACTCACGTCGCCTCGGCGGCCGTGCTGAGCCCGATGTTCGCGAACTAGGAGGGTTTGGCGAAACATGGTCTGTGCCGCCACGCCGCGCTGGGCGGCGCGCTGCCGCGTCCTCAGTCGCCCCGATAGTTAGTTCACTATCGGGGCTCCCTCCGTCCTTGCATCGCACTCGCCCATCGCACCCTGGCGACGAGCAACGTTTCGACAAACCCTCCTAGCCGGCCGACGA
>JBKPPY010000067.1:0-19036 GCA_046733845.1 Actinomycetota bacterium
GCGCTGACCTCCGGCGCCGCCGGCTACGTCGCCAAGCACGCCTCGGATGCAGACCTGCTGGACGCAATCCGGCGGGTAGCGGGCGGCGCCCGCTACGTCGATCCGGAGCTCGGAGGAGACCTGGTCGTCTCCGATGCCGAGGCGCTGACCGACGAAATCTCCCAGCGCGAGCGCGACGTTCTCTACCTGCTCGCGCTCGGATACACGAACCAGGAGATCGCCGCGAAGCTGTTCATCTCCGTCCGAACGGTGGAGACACATCGCGCTCACATCATGCGAAAGCTGAACCTGGAGACGCGGGCGGAGCTGGTCCTCTACGCGCTCGCCAACGGCCTGATCGGGCCGAACTGAACAACGCCCTGTACGAGTTTTCCCGGGCTTTGCGGCCCGGAGGCGGCCGGCTCCGCCGGAACCATGTCTTCCCGCAGCAGTTCTTGCGGGAATTCCGCATCCGTTCGGCAATCTCGCGGATGCCGGGCCGGTATCGCGCGGGCCATGCTTGGCCCCAATGAGCGCCGCAAAAGCAGTCGTCGCGTTTCTCGTGGGGCGCCCGCTCGTCGCGATCGCGATCGCGGCAGTGGTCGTCGGCGTGCTGGTGCTGGTGCAGACCCACAAGCAGAAGACACCGGTCACGCACCGCGTCCAGCACGTCGCCCTCACCGACGAGCAGCAGATAAAGCTCGGGGATCGCGACTACGCCAAGACGCTGCGCCAGAACCGCGCTCGGATCGTGTCGACCGGCCCGAAGTACGCCGAGGTGCAGCGGGTCGCCAAGCGCATCGAGGCGGTCGCGGCGCGCGACAAGCCGGACTTCGTCTGGAAGGTAACGCTGATCCGCAAGGACGTGGCCAACGCGTACTGCCTTCCAGGCGGGAAGATCGTCGTCTACACCGGCATCCTGCCGCTGACGAAGAACGATGCCGGCCTCGCGACGGTGCTCGGGCACGAGGTGTCGCACGCGACTGCTGAGCACGCCGCCGAGAAGATCGAGCGGGCGCACCTGACCGAGATCGCCGCAGCGATCGTCGCCGGGGGCGTTGCGTTCACGCCGCACCAGTACTTCCGGGTGATGGCCCTGCTCGGAGCGGGGGCAACGCTCAAGTTCAGCCGTGCGCAGGAGTCCGAGGCGGATCACATCGGCCTCGTCTACATGGCCCGGGCGGCTTACGACCCACGCCAGGCGGTCCTGTTCTGGAAGCGAATGCTACGGGCCTCGAAAGGCCAAGAGCCGCCGGAGTTCCTCAGCGACCACCCAAGCGACGCCCATCGGGTCGAGCGCATCGAGGGCTGGCTCCCCGAGGCCGAACGGGCGTACAAGCCGGCCTAGCCGGCGCTTGGCCGCCTGCCTCAGCGTCTGATCGGAAGCTGCAGCGGGGGCACGGGCTGAGGCTGGTCCTCTCTGCGCTCGCGAACGGCCTGATCGGCCTCAACTGACGCCTCCGTCTCCGTCGGCAACGATCAGTAGGAACCGGCACCGATCCGGGGCTGCCACGGATGCGGCGCAGGCACCTCGGTGCCAACCTGGACGACATGTTCCCGAACATCTCGCTGGGCCGCTTCGCCGGCATCCGGGTGAGCATCAGCTGGAGCTGGCTGCTCATCCTCGCGCTTATCGCCTGGTCGCTCGCGACCGCGGTGTTCCCGCGCGCCGATCCGCATCTTTCGAGGGCGTCCTACGCGGCGATGGGGATAGCCGCGGCCTTCCTGTATCTGGCCTCGATCCTCTTGCACGAGCTCGGACACGCCCTGCAGGCGCGGCGGGAAGGCGTCGAGACCGACGGCATCACGCTGTGGCTGCTCGGCGGCGTCTCGCGCTTCCGCGGTGACTTTCGAACGCCCGGGGCCGAGTTCCGGACCGCCGTTGCCGGCCCGTTCGTCTCGCTCGCCATCGGCGGCATCTCGATCGGGCTCGCCCAGGCAATTCGTTCTCCGGTGCAGATCGAGGGAGTCGCCGCCTGGCTCGGGTATATCAACGTGGTCCTCTTCGTCTTCAACATCCTCCCGGCCCTGCCGCTCGACGGCGGGCGTGCGTTCCACGCCTTTCTGTGGCGGGTGGAGGGGAACCGGGCATCGGCGACTCGGGTCGCAGCCGCTATCGGCCGGGTGTTCGGATACCTGCTCGTCGCCGGCGGAATCGCGCTCCTCTTCACGGGTACGGATGCCTGGAGCGGCGTGTGGCTCACCCTGGTCGGGTGGTTCCTGGTGCAGGCGGCAACCGCCGAATCGCGGCAGGCGCACGGTGTCGCGCCCTGACGAGCTGTCCATCAGCACGCATCCCCCCGAACCCGGGCGGACGCACCTGGCGTCCCGTTCCACGGACCGCGGATCGACCGCGTCTGCCGCAGGTGCGGCTACGGCGGCGTCGTCGCCGAGCCACCGCCTGCCTGCCCGATGTGCCGCTCCGACGATTGGGTAGCGCCCCGAACAGCAGGTCGGTAAGCGGTCTAGGAACGGGGCACTGGGCCAGGCGGTCCTGTTCTGGAAGCGAATGCTACGGCCTCGAAAGGCCAAGAGCCGCCGGAATTCCTCAGCCACCACCCAAGCGACGCCCATCGGGTCGAGCGTCGCCTCCCGCCGTTGACTCGATGTGAACCCGGCCGCTCACGAGGTCTGCAGTCTCACGATCCGGCCGGCCGGAGCCCCGATCCTTAGTCGAGGTCGATCAACACGAGAAAGCCGCAGACGACGGCGACGTACAAGAGCAACCCGGAAACAGTGACGGTGTAGTTGGGATCGCGCTCCTTTGTCGCGGCGTCTTTCGCCAAAGGTGGAAGTACGCGGAGCAGGATCGGCACGAGCGAGACTGCGAGGCCAACCGTGACGGCGATTGCCGCCCACTTCGGCCCCTCGTCAGCCATGGCCCACAAGGACCCGAACACAGTCGCGCCCAGAACGAGCGCCATGCCAACCCGCAACCGCGCGTCGGGCAGCTCCCTGTCCTCCAGCCGCACACTGGTCTTCGAATCGAAGAAGTGGATCTGCCACAGCAGCGCACCCGCAACCGCCAGCTCGATCGCAATGACGGATTGGAAGTACTGAACGGGTACGTCCACGGCCGGATCAGTATGACGAGCCGCGAGACAAGCCGACCATCGACGAGGAAGCAAACCAGGGGCTAACTCGCACCAGCTCCAGAGGACCGTCGCGCGGTCGCGTTTCCGCGGGGTGGGAGCCGACACCCGGGCCTCGTGTTTCGCGGGCTGGTGGGTCGCCGGCCACAGGCGCGCAGGAAGAACGAACTCGTGAGAAAGCCGAGAGCGGCATAAGATGCCGATGGGGACTCGACAGGAAGGGGGTAGCCAAATGTCGGTAACGGAGAGCTTCGCGCAACTCAAGGCGGAGATCGACGAGGCGGTAAGTGTCATCAAGGCTGCAGCTGTGGAGGATGAGGCCGACATCCAGGCAAAGGTCGACGATGCACGGCGACAGGCGGACAGTCGCGCTGCCGAGCTTCGATCCAAGACGCAAGAGGCCAAGAGCCACTGGCAGGAGATGCAGGTCGAGTGGGACGCCCATATCGAGCGCGTGCACCAGCGCATGGACGCCACGAAGGCGGCAATCGACCGCGATGTGGCCGTGCGCGACGCCGGCGAGGCCTACTCGGACGCGATTGACGCGATCAAATTTGCGCAATCAGCAATCGACGAAGCCGAGTACGCAACGCTCGGGGCATTGCAGGCAGAAAAGAACGCCAGGCGCCTGGGGGCTGCGCTCTAGACGTGCTCACTCTCAACATTCGGCCCCGAGGATGAGAAAGGCCCTTTTCTAGGGCCTTTCTCATCCTCAACGTTGTGCGGTGATCACGAGCGGTTGGGACTCAAACGCCGGTCACAGTTTGCGCCGCAACAGCAAGCCCAGTTTCGCGTGCTCGCGGTACGCGGACCGCGCGGGGTTGGCGGCGCAGGACGACCCCCCGAAGCGCGAGCCCGCGTCGTTTTTGTAAGTCTCCCGTCTACCGTCGCGTCTTGGGCCTAGCCCCTTCACAAGGAGGTCTCATGTCCACCACGAGCCTGCTTCCTGACGTCGGGATCGAGATTCGCGAGGGTAACGCGGAGGTTGGCGATGTGGCCTTGCACTACGTCGAGGCCGGGGAGGGGCCTCTGGTCGTTCTGTTGCACGGTTTCCCGGAGTTCTGGTTCGGTTGGCGGCTGCAGATTGCGCCGCTCGCCGCGGCGGGTTTTCGGGTGGTCGCGCCTGACACGCGTGGCTACAACCTGTCCTCGAAGCCGGAGGGCTTCGAGGACTACGCCGTCGACCTGCTCGCTGCCGACATCCGCGGCCTCATCGGAGAGCTCGGTGCCGAGTCCGCATTGTTGGTCGGTCACGACTGGGGTGGAAGCATCGCCTGGACGACCGCGATGAACCATCCGGAGGTGGTCGACCGGCTCGTCATCCTTAACGCGGCCCATCCGCGGCGGCTCTCCGAGGGACTGCACCACCCGAGCCAGCTTGCGAAGTCTTGGTACTTTTTCTTCTTTGCGGTACCGGGACTGCCCGAGGAGGTGGTGCATCTCAGAGACTGGCACTTCTTCCGGCACTTCCTGCATGACGCGGACCCGCCGTACACCGACGAGGAAATGGAACGCTACGTTGAGGCGTGGTCGCAGCCAGGGGCGGCGGCCGGGATGATCAACTACTACCGCGCCTCGGTGAGACAGTCGCAGAAGGAGGCGGTGGCGAAGCTTCGCCCGATCTCCGCGCCGACACTGGTGATCTGGGGGGAGGGCGATTCCTACCTCGGCTCCGACCTGGCCGAGCCTCACCGCGACGACGTGCCCAACCTCGACCGGGTGGAGCGCCTGCCCGACGCGTCGCACTGGGTGCATCACGACGAGGCGGGACGCGTCAACCAACTGCTCATCGATTTCTTCACCCCCGCCTGAGACCGATCGCAACGCTGGCGGCGCCGTCTGACGGCGCAGGCAGTTGAAACCAGTTACCAGCGCCTAGTGCCGCCTCTCGGAGCGTGGTCCCGTCGTCGCCGAGACGCACTCGAGTTTGCTCCAGCTCGGGACGCCGAACCAGTCGATTGCGATAGACACGCAGCACCCTGCCGCAGCCGTGCCTGGCGATGGGATGCTCAGCCGGCGATTGAGCCGGCGAGGAGCCCGCGCGCGAGGGCCCGTTGCACCAGCACGAACACCACGGCGACCGGAACCGCCGCGATCAGCGCGGCGAGTGCGAGCATCGGCCGGGGCGCGCCGAGGAGCATGTCGTTGAGCCCCACCTGCACAGGGAACTGCCGGGAATCGCCGAGCACGATGTACGGCAGGAAGAAGTTCGTCCAGTCGGCCACGAAGGCGAAGAAGAAGACGAGCGCCAGGACGGGCCTCCCGAGCGGGATGGCGATGCGGCGGAAGATCTGCCACTCTCCGCAGCCGTCGATCCGCGCGGCATCGAGCAGCCCGGTCGGTATCACCGTCGAGTAGTAGAGATATGCGAGGTAGACCCCGAAAGGGAAGAACGCGAAGGGCAGCACGACAGAGAGCATGTTCCCGAGCAGGTGCAGGGCATTCAGCTCGAGGAAGGTCGGGAGTGCGAGCGCCGTTGCCGGCATGAGCATCGCGATCATGGTGGCGGTGAGGACGACCTTCTGGCCGCGGAACCGTCCGATCGCCAGGCCGTAGCCCGCCGGGAGCGCGGTCACGAGGGTGAGCCCCGTGGCGCCGAACGAGTAGAGCAGCGAGTTCTCCAGCCAGCGTCGGTAGACATGGTCGTTGAACGAGTCGAGCTGGTGCCACGTCGCGGCGACCGTGTCGAAGCTCCCAAACGCGAACGGCGAACGCGTCGCGAGCTCGTAGCCGGTCTTCGTCGGCGCGAGTAGCAGCCACACGACGGGGCCTGCGAAGAAGGCCGTGAAGGCGAGAAGCACGAGCGCACGCAGCGCTGCCGCCGCGCGGGTCGGAAGCTGCCCTCCCCTCACGCCGCGAGCGTCCCGTGCTCTCCCGCTGGCTCCGATCACCAGGTCCTGACTCTGGCCCACTGGGCAAGATCCGGGACAAGCGCGGAATGCGTGCGGAGCGGCGCAGAGCCCACCGCCGGCGCAGGGCAACTCGATCTGGAATCAGGGAGTGGGCGCATGCTCTCGGAGGAGCCCATCCGCCTTGAGCTCGGCCCAGAGTTCCGTCGGGACAGCGTGGGCGTAACTCGTTGCGTTTAGGTCGATCTGCTCAGGACTCCGCGCGCCGACGCAAACGCTGACGACCGCCGGATGCGCGAGCGGGAAAGCGATTGCTGCCTGGGGCAGCGTTGTTCCGTGGCGCTCGCACGCGCGCGCGATCGCGCGCGCCCGCTCGAGCAGCTCAGCCGGCGCGTCGACGTAGTCGTACTTCGCGTGCTCGGGTGGCTCCGACCGGGCGAGAATGCCGCTGTTGAAGACGCCGGCGGCGACGACCGCGACGCTCCGCTCCTCGCAGGCAGGCAGGAGGTCGTCGAGGCTCTTCTGGTCGAGGAGCGTGTATCGGCCGGCGACCATGACCACGTCGAGGTCCGTCTCTTGGACTAGCCGGGCGAGCGGCGCGGAATCGTTCATCCCCGCGCCAATCGCTGTGACGGCCCCTTCGGCGCGAAGCTCGGCGAGTGCGGGGAAGCCGGTCTCGAGCACATCGGGGATGTGGTCGTCCGGATCGTGCAGGTAGGCGATGTCGAGTTGGTCGACGTCCAGCCGCGCTAGGCTCTCCTCGAGCGACCGGCGGATTCCGTCGCGGCTGAAATCGAAGATGCGCCGGTGCGTACGCGGGACGGCATAGCCCTCGTCGTCGAGGCCGTCGGCCGCCGGGAGCGGCTCGAGCAGTCGGCCGACCTTCGACGAGAGCACGTATTCGCCGCGCGGCCGATCTCTTAGCGCTGCGCCGAGGCGTCGCTCCGACAGGCCGAGCCCGTAGTGCGGCGCGGTGTCGAAATAGCGGATACCGAGCTCCCACGCAGCGTCCACGGTCGCCCGCGCGGCGGCGTCGGACACCTCGCGGTACAGATTTCCGAGCTGCGCGCAGCCGAGGGAGAGCTCGGTCAGGACGGCGTCCCCTCTTGGAAGTGGGCGTCGAGGGATGATGTCCACGGCCAGAACATATGATGTTTGTCGATGGAAAGTGTCCACATGCCACCCGGCATCTCTCTCATGCTCGAGGGTGCGCGCTCGCGGCGGCCGGCGCGCCTGGCCTCCGTCGTGCTGGAGGAGCTTGCGCACCGCATCATCGGCGGCGCCTTCACGGAGGGGAGCGTCCTTCCGACCGAGCCGGCGCTCGGTGAGCAGTTCGGCTTCAGCCGGACGGTGATCCGTGAGGGGCTGAAGCAGCTGGAGGAGCGTGGCCTCGTCAGGGTGGAGCAGGGCCGGGGAACAACCGTGCAGCCGCATGACTCGTGGAACCTGCTCGACCCGACTGTGATCCGGATCGCACTCGCCTACGACAGCGACATGTCGCTCCTCGACGACCTGATCGCGGTCCGTCGGATTCTGGAGCGGGAGATGGCACAGGCAGCCGCGTCTCGCCTGACGGAGGAGCAGCTCGCGGAGCTGGCCGAGAACATCGAGCGGATGAAGGCGGCGTACGACGACTACAACCGTTTCCGGGCTCTCGACAACGCCTTCCACGCGATCGTGATGAAGGCGTCCGGGAACGAGGTTGGGTTCACGATCGTCCGGACGATCCATACACATGGCGGAGTACGGCCGCCGCTCGCGGCGGCGGCTTCACGGGCCGCGCTAAAGCGGACGGTGGAGGCCCATCGTGCGATCTACGAGGCGCTCGCCGACCGCGACGGCGAGAGGGCTGGCGAGCTTATCTCGACGCATATCGACATAGCATGGGCTGAAAGGAAGAAGACGAGACGATCTGCTTGACAACTGCTGATCATTCGTATGATGATCATCCGCAATGCGGATCGCGGCTGTCGATGTCGAGCTGATTTCCCTCCCCGCGGTGTCTCCCCCGTTCGCGTGGCGGCGGGGTCTTCGCGGCTCCGCTCAGGCTCGAGAGACCGCCGTTCTGCGGATCACCACCGAGGAGGGCGCGGTCGGCGAGGCGTACCACGAGTGGAGTGGACCGATGCTCGACGACATCGTCGACCGCGTTCTCCGGCAGGAGCTGGTCGGCGAGCGGGCCGACCGGCGCGAATGGCTTTGGCACCGGCTGTGGGAGCTCGATCGGACGGAGGAGTTCCCGATCTGGCTGTTCGGTGTCGTCGACGTCGCCCTGTGGGATCTTGAGGGGCGGGTGCTGGACGTCCCGGTCCATCGCCTGCTCGGGACGTACCGCGAGTCTATTCCGGCCTACGCCTCAACCGTCACGTTCTCGGCGGTCGAGGAGTACCTCGACGTGGTCGACCAGTGCCTCGAGCTCGGTTTCACCGCGATCAAGCTCCACGCCTGGGGCGATGCCCGCGCCGACGCCGACCTCTGCCAGCGTGTCCGGGCACACGTCGGGGCCGACATCGACCTGATGTACGACGGGTCGGCGGGCTTCGACCTGCCGAGCGCCGAGTACGTCGGTCACGCCCTCAGCGAGGCCGGGTACCGCTGGTACGAGGAGCCGATGCGCGAGTTCAGCGTGACCGCGTATCGCTGGCTGGCCGAGCGCGTCGACGTGCCATTGCTCGTCGGAGAGACCTCTGACGGGAGCCACCTCAACACCGCTGACTTCATCGCTTCGGGCTGCGCCACGTACGTCCGGACGAGCGCGAATCACCGAGGCGGGATCACCGGCGCAATGCGCATTGCACACTTGGCCGATTCTTTCCGGCTCCGAGCCGAGGTGCACGGGCCCACGGAGCCGGCAGTCCACCTCTGCATGGCGATCCCCAACTGCACCTACTACGAGTCGCTCGTCACGTCCAATCCTGTGAGGCGTGAGTCGCGAGTCGGCCGCGACGGTCTCGTCCACGCGCCCGCGGAGCCCGGGATCGCACTCCCGGACGTCGTCCACGAGGTCCGTGCCGGAGCACGCACCTGAATCTGTGAACCCATGAAAGGAGCCCACATGAAGGTCAAGCGTCGGTGGCTCGCGCTCGTGCCGCTCTCCGTGCTCGCGGCAGTAGCGGCGGCGCTCGTCGCCGCAACAACGGGTGGAGCAAGCTCGGGGAAGGTGTCCGGCTCGATTACCGTTTGGGTCGACGCGGTCCGCTTGCCGGTTACGAAGCTGTACATCAAGAATCACCCGAACGTGCACGTGAAGGTCGTCACCTACGACGGCGACGGCAACGGCGCGACGACGATGCAGACGAAGATCCAGCTCTGGAACCGAACAGGCAAGGGCTGGCCTGATGTCGTCTTCAGCGAGCAGGCCAACGACCCGGTCTGGATGGGACAGAAGCCGTTCGACTTCGCCCTCAACCTGAAGGGCGTCTTCCCGGCGAACCTCCTCAAGGGCTGGCCCGCTCCGTCGCTCGGGCAGTGCACGGTCAACGGCCGTCTCGTCTGCCTACAGGACAACCTCGCCCAGGAAGTGCTGTACGTCAACAAGAAACTGATGGACCAGTTCGGCTACGCGGTTCCGAAGACCTGGCAGCAGTGGGCCGCGCTCGGCGCGAAGGTCGCCAAGGAGCATCCCGGCTACATCATCGGGAACGTCGGCGACTCCTATGGCCACTGGCTCTACCTGTGGGCAGACCAGTGTCCTATCTCGCAGGTCGTTGGGCCGAACACCGTCAGGATCAACGCGGGCGACGTGCATTGCACCCGCATGGCACAACTACTCGATCCGTTGATCAAGAGCGGCGTGGTTCCGCCGGAGAGCATCTTCACCCCGGCGTTCGCCCAGAAGTACGGAGGAGACAACGACAAGATCCTGCTCATGCCTGGGCCGACCTGGTACGCGAAGGACATCTTCGGCGGCACGCTGAAGATTCCGGCAGGCCAGATGACGGCCGCTTTGCCGCTGCGCTGGAACAGCGAGCCGCTCACGACCGGTCAAGTCGGCGGCGGCCCGTGGATCGTCTCCAAGCACACGAAGAACGTGGCGGCTGCAGTCGACTTCGTTAAGTGGGTCACGACCACGAACAAGGCGAAGAACGTCGCGCCCGGGTACCCCTCGTACGGCCCGGCCGCCGATTTCTGGCTGGCCAAGTTGAACAAGGATCCGTACTTCGCGGCTCCTCCGGGGCCGGCGATGAAGGCTGCTGCGGGACTGATCTGGAAGGGCTGGAGCATGGTCACCTATCCGGACCAGCCCGTCTGGTCGAACTCAGTCGTCACGCAGTTGGTCGCGGGCAAGCCGCTGAGCGAGCTGTTGAGCGGCCTCGGCGACGGTCTCGCAAACAACGCCAAGGCGGCCGGCTACAAGGTCGTGCGTAAGTAACAGCTTGAGCGCTTCTGCCGCGACGTCGGAGCACGTGAAGGCCACGCGGATGCGTGGCCTTCACGTCCCTCGCGGCTTGCCGTTCGTCCTGCCGTACCTTCCGTTCCTGATCGTCTTCGGGATCGCGCCGACCATCTACGCGCTCGACCTCGCCTTCACCGACGCGGGCGGCGGTTGGGTCGGCTTCCACAACTTCGTTCGGACGTACGACGACTTCCGCTTCGTCCCGGCGTTCAAGCACATCCTGGTGTACACAATCGTCTGGCTCGGGGCGCTGATGGTCTTCGTCGTGGGCCTGGCGCTACTCCTCCACGGGCGAGCGAACCGGGTATCGGCGACGTACCGGTTCCTCTTCTACATCCCCGGCGCGCTGGCCGGGGCGGCGGCGGTCGTGATCTGGCTCTTCATGCTCGACCCGACCGTTAGCCCGGGCGCCTTCCTGCTGCGCGACTTACTCGGGGCCCGCATCTTCGCCCAGTCGATCGCACCGGGGAACCTGCCCTATGTCTTCGCAATGATCGCGTTCTGGACCGGCGCCGGCGGCTGGATCGTCGTCATGTATGGCGCGCTGAACACGATCCCGCCCGACCTCGAAGAAGCAGCTCGGATCGACGGCGCTGGGCCTCTCGCGATCGCGCTGCGCGTGAAGCTCCCGCTGATGCGCAAGTGGATCGCCTACATGCTGATCCTTTCCTTCGCCACGGGGACGCAGCTCTTTGTGGAACCCGAGATCGTCCAGCACGCGAGCTTCGGACTCGTCCCGGACACGTGGTCGGCGAACCAGCTCGCCTACCAGCTGGCGTTTCGGTACGGAGACTTCAACGGTGCGGCCGCGATCGCGGTCGACCTGCTCATGATCGGACTGGTCGGTGCAGTGCTGATCGTCACTCGCAGCGGTCTCTTCAGGACGGAGGACTGATGCGTCTGGTTGGCCTTGGTGTGCGCGTGGCCATCCTGATGGTGTTCGCGATCTTCTTCATTGCCCCGGTCCTCTGGCTCATCCTCGCGCCGACGAAGAGCGACCACGCGCTCGTCACGAGCAGCCCGTTCTCCTTCGGCAGCTTCCACAACGTCGGACTGGCGTGGAAGCATCTGAACGCGTTCAGCGACCACGTCTACCGGCGTTGGATCGGCAACACGCTCTACTACACACTGAGCGCCACGGCGATCACCCTCGCGGTCAGCGTGCCGGCGGGCTACGGGCTTGCGATCGGGAAGTTTCCGGGCCGCAAGCTCATCCTCTCGCTGACGCTCATCGTGATGATCATGCCGGCGGCCGCGCTCGTGCTGCCGATCTTCCTCGAGCTGAACGCGATGCACCTCATCGGGAGCGTGCTCTCCGTGATCCTGCCGTTCTCCTTCTTCCCCTTCGGCGTCTACCTGGCGTATATCTACTACGTAACCGCGCTCCCGCCCGGCCTACTGGACGCGGCGCGTGTAGACGGCGCGTCGGAGCTGCAGACGTTTCTGCGGGTCGCGCTCCCGCTCGCAAAGCCGGTCGTCGCGCTCGTCTTCTTCTTCAGCTTCGTCTCCGACTGGAACAACTTCTTCCTGCCGTACGTCGTGCTGGCGGACTCGAACCAATATCCGATCACGGTCGGTCTCTCGAATCTGCTCGCCTCGACACCATCGTTCAACCCCGCAGTCGGCGGCGGCGGCCAGTCGACGAACATCTTCAAGCCGGAACTCGCGCTCGCGACGTTGCTAGCGGTCGTTCCGGTGGCGATCGTCTTCCTCTTCTCCCAGCGCGCGCTTGTGCGCGGCCTCGTCGGCGGAGCGGTGAAGGAGTGAGCCATGGCTAGCGTCGTGTTCGAGGGGGTCTCGAAGGTGTTCGGCGATGGCACGCGGGCCGTCGACGACCTTGACCTCGAGATCCAGGACGGCGAATTCATGGTGCTCGTCGGTCCTTCGGGTTGCGGCAAGACGACCGCGCTCCGGATGGTCGCTGGCCTGGAGGAGATCAGCGACGGCACCCTCCGTATCGGCGAGCGTGTGGTCAATCGTCTCTCGCCGAAGAGCCGCGACATCGCGATGGTCTTCCAGAGCTATGCGCTCTACCCGCACCTCTCAGTCCGCGACAACATCGCCTTCCCCCTGAAGATCGCGAAGCTGCCGAAGGACGAGATCCGGCGCCGCGTCGACGAGGCGGCGCGCATCCTCGATCTTCAGCCCTACCTGAAGCGCAAGCCACGAGCGCTCTCCGGCGGTCAGCGTCAGCGCGTCGCGATGGGCCGCGCGATCGTGCGGCAGCCGCAGGCGTTCCTGATGGACGAGCCGCTTTCCAATCTCGACGCGAAGCTCCGCGTCCAGATGCGTGCCGATATCAAGAAGATCCAGGCCAATCTCGGCGTGACGACGATCTACGTCACCCACGACCAGATCGAGGCGATGACGATGGGCCACCGGGTCGCTGTCATGCGCAAGGGTGAGCTGCAACAGGTGGCCGATCCCGAGGCCCTCTATAACCGCCCGCTGAACATGTTCGTCGGCGGGTTCATCGGCAGCCCGGCGATGAACATGATCGAGGCGACACTCACACGGCGCAACGGCGGGCTCCAGGTCGGCGTCGCAGGCTCGGCGATCGAGCTCGACAGCGAGAGCGCCGCCGCGCACGCGGCGCTCGCCGCCTACGAGAACCGACCGATCGTCCTCGGAATCCGCCCGGAAAATCTGGAGGACGCGGCGCTAACAGACCGGGAGTGGCCGCGTCTCTCGGGGCAGGCGGAGCTTCGCGAGGCGCTGGGCTCGGAGATGCTCGTCCACTTCAACATCGCCGCGCGGCAGGCGGTCACCGACGAGGTCCGCGAATTGGCGGAGGACATCGGCGACGACCGGGCCCTTGGGCAGCTGAACGAGCGCGCGCCCGCACAGACGACGCTGGTCGGCCGCTTCAGCCCGCACAGTCGGATCCGGGAAGGCGATTCGATCGAGGTGGCGGTCGACCCAGGCGCCCTCCACTTCTTCGACCCCGAAACCGGCTTGGCGATCTACGGCGGCGCTAACGGATGACGCGCGCCCCAACACCGGCGACGAGCGCCTCGACCTCGGCCAGCGTCGCGGTCGACGTGTCGCCGGGCGTCGTCATCGCGAGTGCCCCATGGGCGGCGCCATACTCGACCGCCTGCTGCAGGTCGCCGAGCTCGAGTAGCCCGTAGATCAGTCCTGAGGCGAAGCTGTCGCCGCCCCCGACGCGGTCGAGGATCTCCAGACCACGGCGGCCTGTTGCCTCGACGAAGCCTGCGTCGCGTGACCAGGCGATCGCCGACCAGTCGTTGACGGTCGCGCTGTGCACGGCGCGGAGCGTGGTGGCGACGATGGCGAAGTTGGGAAACTCGGTCGAGGCGCGCTGGATCATGCGGCGGAAGGCGGCCGTGTCCAGCTTGGTGAGATTCTCGTCTGCGCCCTCGACCTCGAGGCCGAGGCTGGCTGTGAAGTCCTCCTCGTTGCCGATCATCACGTCGACGCGCGTCGCCAGCCTGCGGTTGACCTCCCGCGCCCGCTCGACACCTCCGAGCCCCTTCCACAGGCTCGGCCGGTAGTTGAGGTCGTAGGAGACGACCGTCCCGTGGCGGGAGGCTGCCGCGACCGCCTCCTCGATCACCTCCGGTGTCGTCTCGGACAGGCCGGCGAAGATCCCACCGGTGTGAAACCAGCGGACGCCGAGCGTCCCGAACAGGTGCTCCCAGTCGACGTCTCCCGACCGGAGCTGGGAGGCGGCGGTGTTGCCGCGGTCGGAGACACCGAGCGCGCCGCGCACGCCGAAACCGCGCTCCGTGAAGTTGAGCCCATTTCGGACTGTGCGGCCGATCCCGTCGTACGGCACCCACTGCACCAGCGAGGTGTCGACGCCGCCCTGGAGGACGAAGTCCTCCAGCAGCCGCCCGACGTCGTTATCGGCGAATGCGGTGACCACCGCCGTCCGCATCCCGAAACATCGACGCAGCCCCCGGGCGACGTTGTACTCGCCGCCGCCCTCCCAGATCCGGAACGACCGCGCGTTGCGGACCCGACCCCCGCCCGGGTCGAGGCGGAGCATGATCTCGCCGAGCGCGACCAGATCGAACCTGCACTCATCCGCGGGGCGGATCGCAAGCGCCGTCACGCCGTGCGCCCTAGCGCGAGCGCCTCAGCGGTCAGGCGCTCGACCTCGTCCCAGTTTCCGGCTGCGAGCAGCGGCGGCGCGACCATCCAGCTCCCTCCGACCGCAACAACCTGCGGCAAAGCGAGATAGCCGCCGGCATTTCCGGCGCTGAGCCCGCCGGTCGGGACGAAGCGCGCCTCCGGGAACGGCGCCGCCAGCGCTCGGATCAAGCCGACACCGCCGATCGCCTCGGCCGGGAAGAGTTTCACGACCGACACCCCGAGGGAGAGCGCCTCGGTCAGCTCCGACGCGGTCGCGACCCCCGGCATCACCGGCAAACCAATGGCATTGCAGCGCTCGACGATCGTGCCGTCGAGCCCCGGCGAGACGACGAACGTCGCTCCGGCCTCCGCCGCGCTCTCCAGCTGCTCGACCGAGCGCACGGTTCCGGCCCCGACCACGAAGCCCGCCGCGGCGAAGGCTTCGATCGCGGCCACGGCGGCCGCGGTCCTCAACGTGATCTCCACAGCGCCGGCTCCACCCCCCGCGAGTGCCCGGCCGAGCTCCTCGACAACAGCCGGGTCCTCGATCGTGACGACCGGGAGCACCCGCTGTGCCGAGATCGCTCCGAGCGTGTCGGTCATCGTCCGAGCCAGCCGCCGTCGACGGGGAGGATCACGCCGTGCAGGTAGTCAGAGGCCGCCGAAGCTAGGAAGACTGTGGCCCCGGCGATGTCGGCAGGCTCGCCCCACCGGCCGGCTGGGATGCGCTCGAGGATCGCTCGCGATCGTTCCGGATCGTCTCGCAATGCTTGTGTGTTGTCGGTCGCGAGGTAGCCGGGCGCGATTGCATTCACGTTCACGCCGTGGGGTGCCCACTCGTTTGCGAGCGCGCGGACGAGTCCCGCGAGGCCGGATTTCGCCGCCGCATAAGAGACGACGTTGATGCCGCCCTGGAAGCTCAACATCGAGGCGGTGAAGATGATCTTCCCTCGGCCGCGCTTGACCATCGGACGTCCGAGCTCGCGTGCGAGCACGAAGGGGGAGGTCAGGTTGGTCTGGAGGACGCGCTGCCACTGATCGTCGCCGTGGTCAAGCGCCGGGGCACGCGCGATCGTGCCGGCGTTGTTCACGAGAATGTCCACATCGAGCCCGTCTGCGAGCACCGCCGCGGCCAGCTCGCTCGCGCCCGTCGCGGAGCCGAGATCGGCGCGGTACGCAGCGAAGGTGCGGCCGTGAGTTTCGACGCGCCTCCGAACCTCACTGTCGCCCGAGTCGAGGCTGAGGCTCGCACCGACGACGTCCGCTCCGGCGGCCGCCAGCGCCTCGGCCATCGCGAGGCCGATCCCGCGACGGCAACCGGTGACCAGCGCGAGCTTCCCCGTGAGCTCGAAGCTCACGGCGCGGCTCCGCCGCAGTCGACCAGGATCTTCATGGCCTCACCGGCGTCGAGCGCCGCGAACCCCTCGGCGACGTCTGCCAAGGCGAGGACGCCGGTCACGAGCACGTCGACCGGGATCCGCCCCTCCGCCAGGAGGCGGACAGCCTCCTCGAAGTCGGGGCGCTCGTAGACCCGGGCGCCGACGAGCGTCAGCTCGCGCCAGAAGACGCGAAAGAGATCGACCGGTGGCGGGGTCGGGTGGATCGCCACGACGACGAGGCGACCGCGTGGCCCGAGGGCGTCAATGGCGCTCTGGATCCCGGCCACGGCGCCGGAGACCTCGAAGGCCACTTCGGCGCCGGTTCCCTCCGTCCACGCCTCCACATGGTCGGCGACAGGCAGGTTCCGCGGATCGACGGTTGTCAGACCCACGCTCTCGGCCAACTGTCGGCGTCCGTCGTTTGGCTCGATGAGCAGGACGTCGCCGCCGGCGTCTCTCGCGACCGCGGCGATCAGCAGCCCGATCGGACCTCCGCCGACCACGACCGCCCGTTCCCCGTGCGCGACTCGCGCACGCCGCACGTCGTGGACGGCGACCGCTGTCGGCTCCGCCAGCGCCGCCGTGCGCAGCGGCATGTCTGCCGGAAGGGGCACGAGCGTATCGGCTGGAACCGTCCAGCGCGGCTGGAGCGAACCAGGCGCGTCGATCCCGAGGAAGCTGAGGCGCTGACAGATGTGCGAGGCGCCGCTGCGGCACGCTGCGCAATCCCCGCACCAGACGAGCGGCATGACTGTCACCGGGTCACCGACGTGCCAGTCCTCGACGCCGTCTCCGGTCGCTGCAATACGGCCGGCCATCTCGTGGCCCAGGATCGCCGGCGGGGACACGCGTCCATCCATTGCGCCGTGGACGATGTGGAGGTCGGTACCGCAGATCCCGGTGTAGGCGACTTCGAGCTCGACCATCCCCGCCGCGGGTGGGACGGCCTCCGCGTCGTGGATTTCGACCCGCCGGTCGCCCATGTAGTACGCGGCATGCATCCGGTGTACGCGACTTCTATCAAATGAAGGGCTTGAAAGATCAGACCAATACGCGTATTCTCGCCCGCCATGCAGCGTCGACGGGGCACTTTTGCCCAATGTGATCAGACCTTTCGGGAATCGCGGCGATGAAGATTACGACTCTGACCGCTTACGACGTGCGCTTTCCGACCTCGAGGTCGCTGGACGGCTCGGATGCCATGCACACCAGCCCCGACTACTCGGCGGCCTACGTCGTCCTCTACACCGACGTGGGCGAGGACCTTGCGGGGCACGGGCTCACCTTCACCTGCGGACGCGGCAACGAGGTCTGCGTCGCGGCCATCCGGGCGCTCGAGCCGCTCGTCGTCGGGCGCAGTCTCGAAGGCATCACCGATGACCAGGACGAGGACGGTCACTGCAGACAGCCGTTTCTTGCTCATGTTCGTCCTTTCGCTCGGCGGCCGTCTCTCGGCCGCGGGCTGGGGTTGTCGTTCAGCGACGGCGCCTCCTCGCCCTGCAGTGGCGAGAGAGGCGCCGCACGTTTCTGCCGCCTCGGGCGGGCGGCTCGTGGGTCGGCGTTACGCACCACCCCCCACGATCAGCGAGACGATTTCCGAATGCGTCTCCGCACTCGGGATCACCTCGCCGACCTTGCGGCCAGGACCACGTGATCGAGGTCGCGGATCGGGCCGTGATCATGCGCCGCCGGGTTGCGCGAGTCGCGTCGGGTGCTCGATCTCATCCTCAGGCTCCGGGACGAACAGAGAGCCGTCCTGATCGTCTCCCACGCGCTCGGAAGAAGAAGACCGCCGTCGTCTCGACGAACAACTACAAGGGCGGCACGCTCGCCGGACAGTACCTCGCGACCAAGCTGAAGGCCGGCGACACGCTCGGCATCCTTCAAGGCGTCCCCGGCGTGCCCGCCCTCGACGATCGCGTCAACGGCATGCTGGCAGGCCTCGGCGCGAAGAAGTCACAGATCAAGGTCGTCTCGAACCTCGAGACCGACTGCGACCAGACGAAGGGTGCGAGCGCGGCGCAGACGATGCTGACCGCGAACAAGAACCTGACTGCGATCTACTCCGCCTGTGGTCCGCCCGCCCTCGGCGCGATCCAGTCGATCAAGAACGCCGGCATTGAGTGCGGCGGCATCATCCTCGTCGGCTTCGACGGCCTGGCAGACGAGGTGAAGGCAGTGAAGGCCGGCTGTGAGAGCGCGACGGTGGCGCAGCACCCGACCAAGATCGGGTCGCTCGGCATCGCGACGCTCTACAGCGCGGTGCTCGGCAAGAAGGTGCTGAAGAAGGTCGACACCGGCACTTCGCTGATCACGAAGGCAAACGCCAAGTAGTCGTCCGAACGCGGGTCTCGCGGCGTGTCCCTCCTCGTCGCGAGACCCGCATCCACCGCCGTGCTCGTCGACACTCATCACCACTTCTGGAATCCGGGCCGCATCCCGCAGCCGTGGATGACCGACGAGCACGCCGTAATCGCGCGAACGTTCGAGCCGCCAGATCTCGAGCCACTCCTTGTCGACTGCGGCGTCGGGCGGACCGTCCTCGTCCAGAGCGCGGCGAGCGACGAGGACACGGACTACATGTTCGAAGTCGCCGCGAAGGTCGAGTGGGTCGGGGCGATCGTCGGCTGGTGCCGACTCGACGACCTGGCGGCCGCACGACGGCGGCTTGATGAGCTGCAGGGGCGGCGTCCCAAGCTTCGCGGTATCCGGCACCTGATCCACCAGGAGCTCGACCCGCACTGGATCCTCCGGCGAGCGGTCGCGGATGGTCTCGCCCTGCTCGAAGAGCGGCAGCTCTTGCTCGAGCTTCCCGCCGTGTACCCGAACCATCTCGACGACATCCCGACGATCGCCGCGAACCACCCAGGCCTGACGATCGTGATCGACCACCTCGGAAAGCCGCCGCTCGGAACCGGCGAGATGGCACGCTGGGAGGAGCTGCTGCGCGCTGCAGCGGAGCGGCAGAACGTGCACGCGAAAGTCTCGGGCTTGAACACGGCGACGGCCGACCGGCACTGGACGGCGGAGGACCTTCAGCCCGGGGTGGACGTTGCACTTGATGCGTTTGGCGTTGAGCGGCTCGTCTTCGGGAGCGACTGGCCGGTGTGCCTCCTGAACGGGACGTATGAGCGCGTCCAGCGCGAAACCGTGCTCGCAATCACTCGTGCCTGCACCGGGCCGCGGCGGATCTTGGAAGAGAACGCGTCGCGGCTGTACCGACTCCCGGATGCAGCGGTACCG
>JBKPPY010000068.1:0-5664 GCA_046733845.1 Actinomycetota bacterium
TCGAGTACGCGGTCGAGATGAACCGCCTGATCCAGATCCAGATGGAAGGCTCCGTCGGCTGACGTAGAAGTGTCGGCTGCCCGGGTGCAGCACCCGCACGGAAAGCCGAGCCAGCAGTCCTGAAGCGCCGCCTTCTGGCCGAGTATCCGCACCTAGCCGAGCAGCTCGGGCTTGATCACACGGCCTAGGCTTCTGTCGCGGGAATGGACGCATCCGGAACGTGCTGACCGCGGTCACGCCTTGCCACACTCGCGCTCGACGACGACTGGCCAGACGTTTTAGCCGCGCTGCGAGCCGGCATTACGAGCGGGAAACCGGCCGAACGAGCTCGAGCGGCGATCGGTTACGTGCAGCTGGTCTACGGCCGGCAGCTGCAGCAGCCGACCGACGAGCAGCCGGCTACTGACCCGCTTGACGTGGCGAGCATGAGTAGGCAGCAGCGCGGCAAGCTGAAGCGCCGCCTGCTGGCCGAGCACCAGCACCTGGCCGAGCAGCTGGGCATCGAGTACCCCTAGCTCTGCGTGTCGGTGGCGCCACTTCCGACAGGAACATCCCCACCGGCTTCACCGCGTTTTGAAAAGCGGCGTTCTCTGCGAGCGCCTCAGATCGGCTGTTGTCTGCACTGGCTACGAGCGGTCTTTCCGTAGCTTCGCTATGGGCGGCACGCCAAACGCGTGGGCTGAGCGGCCGACGTCATCGCGCGGGAGTGCGGGTAGCCGAATCCGAAGACGCCGGCCTGCCCCCTTCCCGGCGCGAGGGTCCGTCGCCAGGCTTGATTCGTCAACCCGCACCGAGGAGCCGCAGATGACCCGCACGAATGCAGAGTCCGCACGCTGGAAGGTTGACGGCCCGGATCCGGGGCGGCTCGGCCGCCTCGGTCGCTTCACCACCCGGTACCGCTGGCCGGTGATCGCGACGTGGATCGTGCTGACGCTCTTCGGCGGTTTCGCGGCGGCGAAGGTGTCGACGCGCTGGTACCAGAGCTTCGCGATCCCAGGGAAGCCGGCGTACGAGGCGAGCCAGCGGACGCTCAAGGCGTTCGGAGCGGGCGCCCGCCCGCCGACCGTGGTCGTCTTCCAAACGCGCGGAGACGCGACCGCGAGCGAGGGGATCGAGCGCGCGATCCAGCGTGCCGCCGCGACTGTTCCCGGCGCCCGCACGAGCTCGTACTTCACGACCGGCAGCCCGATGTACCTGTCGCGCGACCGGCACACGACCTTCGCCGAGATCTATCCGCCCGGTCGGGCGCGGCTCGACGCGAAGAGCGGTGCCGAAAGGATGCGCGCGGAGGCGGCGCGCGGCCTGCTGGATGGGATCACTGTGAATGTAACCGGGCACGACCCGCTCGACGAGGCGAGCACACACGGCTCGGGCGGCGGGTCGAGCGTCCTGCTCGAAGCGATGATCGGCGGCGTCTGCGCGCTCGTGATCCTGCTGTTCGTGTTCGGGACGCTGCCGGCGGTGGTGATGCCGCTCGTCGTAGCGGTGGCGGCGATCCTTAACACCTTCACGCTCGTCTGGGCGCTGACTTACGTCACCGACGTGTCGGTCATCGTGCAGTTCCTGATCGCGCTCGTCGGCCTTGGCGTGGCCATCGATTACGCGCTTCTGATGATCTTCCGCTTTCGCGACGAGCTCCGGGAGGGCGAGGACGTCGAGACCGCGCTCGTCGAGACGATGACGCATGCGGGCCGCTCGGTGATCGTCTCGGGCTCGACGGTCGCGATCGGCCTGCTCGCGATGGTCGCGTTGCCGCTGCCGCTCGTTCGCTCGATGGGCATCGGCGGCATGCTGATCCCAGCTGTCTCGGTGCTCGCGGCGATCACTCTGCTCCCGGCAATGCTCGCCGTCCTTGGCGAACGGATCAACAGCGTCCGCGTAATGCCGCGGCGGCTGATCGACCGCGGCCACCCCGAGGACGGCGCCTGGGGCCGCTGGGCGCGCTTCGTCCTCCAGCGTCCGGTCGCCGTCGGCGCGGTCGGGCTCGCGATCGTCGCCGTGCTCGTGGGGCTGGGATCGCAGCTGAACACGAACGAGGCGCAGCTCAAGAACTTCCCCGGCAGCGGCACCGCGATCGCCGGCCGGCAGATGCTCGCGGACGCGCACGTCAGCCCGGGTGTGATGAAGCCGCTCGACGTCCTCGTCGAGAACGGCGGCAACGACGAGCAGATCGCGGCCAAGCTGCGCAGCGTCCCCGGAGTCGTCGGCGCGACCGCGCTCCCGAGCTGGCAGCGCGGCCAAGACTCGCTCGTCGAGGCCTTCCCCGCGATCGACGGCTCGGCCCCCGGCATCCAGACGATCATCGACCGCGTCAACGAGCAGTTGAAGGGCACGAACGGCACCCTGACCGGCATCACCGCGGTCGACCGCGACTTCGTGCACGCCCTCTTCGGCAGCTTCCCCTACGTGTTCGCCGCCGTCCTGCTGCTGACGCTGATCCTGCTCACGCGCGCGTTCCGCTCGCTCGTGCTCGCGCTCAAGGCGGTCGTCCTGAACCTGATCTCGCTGGCGGCTGCGTTCGGGATCGTCGTCTTCGTCTTTCAGCAGGGCCACGGCTCCTCGCTCTGGAACGTCCCCGCGACCGGGTCCGTCATCGCGTGGATCCCGCTGATGATGTTCGCGTTCCTCTACGGGCTCTCGATGGACTACGAGGTGTTCATGCTCAGCCGCATCCGCGAGGCCTACGACGAGACGGGCTCAACGAACAAGGCGATCGAGCTTGGGCTCGCGCGTACCGGCAAGCTCGTCACGAGCGCGGCCTTGATCCTGATGTTCGCCTTCCTCGTGCTCTCGTCGAGCCCGGGCTACGAGGTCAAGCTGTTCGGGATCGGGCTCGCCGCAGGGATCATCTTGGACGCGACGGTGATCCGCGCATTGCTCGTTCCGGCGATCATGCGACTGCTCGGCGAGGCGAACTGGTGGCTGCCGGGATGGGTGGGCGTCGCGCTCCGCATAGACGACCGCGAGCGGATGCCAGCCCCCGCGCCAGAGGTCGTGTGATGAAGGGATCGCGGCGCAACCTGGCAAGCAATGCGAATGCGCTGGCGGCCGTCGCGTTCCTGATCGTCGCGATCTCGATTTCACCCGCGATTCGACGGGTATCGGCGTGGTCTTCCTGATCTTTGCCGCAGTCTTCTTCGGGCTCGCCGCGTCGCGGCGCCAAGCCGCGGACGAGAACGACTAACCCCGGGCGGCGACTCGCACCTGCCGGCACCTGACCGCACCGCGGGGCCCAAGAGGAAATTGACCCCCCGCCCTCACCGGCACGCCTGGCTAGGAGCTCGCTGGAGTTTGCGCGATTGATCGAACAGGCACAGAAGCGTGGCTTCAATTTGATCTGCGCCGACAGGGCTTCGATCTTCGAACACCCGAAGGAAAACTGCTCGCCAACATCCTCGCAGGGTTCGCTGAATTTGAGGCCGACCTGATCAGCGCGCGCACGAAACCCGGGCTCGAGGGTGCCCGCATCAAGGGAAACTACGCGGGCAACCCTTCGTTCGGTCGCGTACCTGACGACGTTCGCGCGCGGATCCGACATTTGAGGCAGTCCGGCTTGGGACTTGAGCGCATTGCTGCCACACTCACCGCGGACGCAGTCCCAACGGTCCGCGGCGGACGCCGGACGAAGGGGACCATCGCGAGGATCGTAAGCACGTCGAACTAATGGTCAGAGCCCAAGCCGTTCGCTTGAACAAGGCGCCGGTTCGCATAGCCGAGACTCGCCCTAAGAGAGCTGCAAATCGCCGCACGCGCGTCAGATGCCCGCCACTCGAATGGACCTGTGAGGGAGTCATCGCCCTGAGCGGAGCAAACCGCTCGTCATGTTGAGCGTTGCGTTACTTGAACGTCAGTCGACGGGGGCGTCCGCTAGTGCCGAGGGCGACTGTCGGCTCACGATCGCCGGCGCTTCGTGAATGAGTTCGTCGCTCTCGAGGGCCGCCACCATGAACAGGGCGAAGTCGACCCGGCGCGTGATGTTGCTCTCAAGGATCGGGTCGCCGACGTGCCGGCTCCACACGGGAAGACCTTGGCTTTCGCCCTCCTCGAGGTCGCTCCCACGAACGACGGTCCAACGCGTGTTGCTGGCGAAGACCCGGTTGCACGCCTCCACCTGGTCGTTCAGATCCGCGAAGCGAGCGAGGCGTCCGAGTGCACCGCCGAACTTCACGAGCGTCCTTAGCTTCCATGAATACACGTCCTGCCCGTCGCGGGTGATGTGCCAGCCGCACGAGAACACGAGGCGTGCGCCCGGAGCAGCATGGTCGAGTACCGCCTGGGCCGTGCCCGTGGAGTACCCGTTGACACCGCGTGGGACGAGCACTACGAGCACCCCGTCGCACCCAGCGATGGCGCGCCTGATGACATCGGGGTCGTTCGTCGCTCCGGGGACCATCGTGATACGCCCCTTGAACTTGTCGAGCTTCGAGACGCTCTGTTCTCGGCACACGCCCACCACCTCGTATCGCCGATCGAGCGCGTGCTGCACCATGTACTGCCCGAGCTTCCCGGAGGCACCGACGATGCAGACCCTCATGGCGCGCGTTCCATAGGGTGCCGACGCATTTGCCGGCAGTATCGCCGGTTCTAATCGGGCTCGGCCGAGAGTAGACCTCCAGAAGAATTCCGAGTCGCCCCGATTTCGCCGGTCCGACTGAGCGGTTGGTTCTCGGTTCAGCTAACCGAGACTCAGCTGGAAGCCGCCGCAAATCCGGATGCCGAACGGCGATGCGCGCCAGCGAATGTCGCTCAGCGTTCGCCCTGCGTTGGGACGGGATGGCCAATCGTTTGACCGTCCGAAATTACGCGGAGCCGACGCGGCCGCGGGGCAAGATCTGCTACTCGCGCGCGCGCGACAACATAAAGCGCGCGCGTGCTACCTGGGATGCTCAATCCGATGACGGTTGTCGAAGACGACGCGGTGTTGACGCAAACAAGCGCAAGATCTAGTAATCGCGCGCGTCAAACACGCAGACCGGGTCGGAGCACACCGTTTCGGCCGAGGATGGAAGAGCAATGGCTAAGGCAAGCGAGGCCGCGTCTTCGCCGCGGTCGGCGCTGACGCCGGTGGAGGCCGCACAGCGCTGGGATGCAGTCGTGACTCTTGGCCCTCTCGTCCCTCTACTTATGAGTCCTACTTGCTTCCGCGCGTAGGCGGCGGAGCACGCAGTGCTCCCGGGTGATCAGCGGCGTCGTCGCGTTCCGAATCCGGTGCACGAGATCACGCTGCTCAGCGAGAATCTCCTCCCTCGCGGCGAGCAGGTCGTTCGCTTCATCGAAGTGCTGAAGCAGGTCGAACTCGATCTCGGCTTCGAGGGTGTAGAAACCAGCGCTGATCGCGTCTGCGAGACATGCCTCCGCGTTGGGCAGATCGAGAGAACGCCACGCGTGATCTTCGATCAGGCCGATCGTGAGACCGCTCGCCTCGACTCTCTCCTCCGCGAGCGGGTGGAGATCGACCATCGTGCCGCCGGGGACGAGGAGCTGATGGACGTGGCGTAGGGCGTGCACGACGCCCTCTCCCGCAATTCATCACAAGGAATGCGAGAAGAGCGCCAGGTCGAACGTCACATGCGGGGCGTTCACCTCGGCCGCCCCCGCGACCGCGAACGAAACGCGATCGGAGAGCTCGGGAGGTAAGTCCGCGCGCGCACGCGCGATCTCGTC
>JBKPPY010000069.1:0-8309 GCA_046733845.1 Actinomycetota bacterium
TCGCGCTCCGCGACGAGCTCGCGCGCTGGGAAGACGTTGCGCGGGCGACCGCGTTCGATCCCGGATGATCGGCCGAGGGCCTACCCTCGCCGGCGCAGTCGATCTCAGCGCGAGCCTCGACGGGGCCCATGGAATAGGGCACCACTCCGAGTCGTTGGATCTAAACGTTGCATCGTCCAATGATTGGGGGGAACAACTAAGTGACTATCGGAACCAGGCAGGAGTCTCGGCGCTGGAGTGCGCTCGCGCTGATCGTCACAGCGCAGTTCATGGTCATCCTCGACGTCGCGATCGTGAACGTCGCCTTGCCCTCGATCAAAGCGGATCTGGGCTTCTCGCAGACGAGTCTCCAGTGGGTGATCTCTGCGTACGCGATCCTGTTCGGCGGCGCGTTGCTGCTCGGCGGCCGCCTGGCCGACCTGCTCGGCCGACGGCGCCTCTTTCTCGCCGGCCTCGCTCTTTTCGCCACCAGCTCGCTCCTGTGTGGGCTCGCCTGGTCGGAAGGCTCGCTGATCGCGTTCCGCGCCGTGCAGGGGCTCGGGGGAGCGCTGCTGGCTCCGGCGGCACTGTCACTGCTGATGACCACGTTCACGGAAGGGCGGGAACGCAATCTCGCGCTGGGGATCTACGGCGCGGCTTCGGGCAGCGGCGCCGCGGCCGGCGTCCTGCTCGGCGGCGTGCTCACCTCGTACCTGAGCTGGTCGTGGATCTTCTTCATCAACGTCCCCGTCGGGGTTGCGGCAATCGCCCTCACGCCGGTGCTCCTGCGCGAGAGTCGCGCCGCGCTGTCCCACCGCCACTTCGACTTCGCCGGCGCTGCCTCGATCACGGCCGGCCTGATGCTGCTCGTGTACGCAATGACGCGGGCGACGAGCGACGGCTGGGGCTCCGGCTCGACCGTGGCGCTGCTCGCAGGCTCGGCGGTGCTCATCCTCGGATTCGTGGCAATCGAGCTTCGGTCGCGCTCGCCGCTCCTCCCGCTCCGCATCTTCCGCCTGCGGACGCTCACGGCCGCGAATGCGACGATGGCGATCGTCGGGGCGGTCGCGTTCTCCGAGTTCTTCCTGCTCACGCTCTACCTGCAGGACGTCCTCCACTACTCGGCTGTGCAGACCGGCGCAGCGTTCGCCGCCTTCGCCCTCTCGGTCGTCGTCGCCTCGAACCTCGCCCAGGCGCTCGTCGGCCGCATCGGCGTCCGCGCCACGCTCACCGCCGGGCTGCTCGTCGCGGCGTCATCGGTGGCGCTGCTGACGAGTCTTCCCAAGGATGGCCACTACTTCTGGGATCTCTTTCCGGCATTCGTCCTCGGCGGTGTCGGCATGGGTTTCTCGTTCGTCCCGGTTACGATCGCGAGCCTGACGGGGGTCGAGCGCACCGAGGCGGGCGTCGCCTCCGGCCTGATCAACACCAGCCGGCAGATCGGCGGAGCGATCGGCATCGCCGCCACGAGCGCGATCGCTGCGGCGTCGACCAGCGGCTACGTCAACTCGCACCCGGGAGTGACCGCGACGAGCGCCGTCGCCCTCGACCACGGGTTCCAGACCGGTCTATACGTGCTTACCGGCCTTCTTGTCCTCGGTGCGCTGACCGCAGTAACGCTGGTCAGGCCGACACCGGCTCCGAGTGCCCGGGCCGAGGAAGCCGAAGGTGAAGCAGTCGCGCTCGACGAGGCCGCCTGAGACCACGAGCCGTTCAAGCAGCCGCAGACGCCCGCCGGGACCGCGTCTCGGCCACCGCTTCGGCGAGGATCTCCACGCCTTCGACGATTGTGCGCTCGGGGAGAGTTGCGTAGCCGAAGATCAGGCCCTGCCTCCCGTGGCCCGAAACGCTGTACTGAGACAACCCATACACAGCGATCCCGCGGCGGGCCGCTGCGTCGATCACGCTGCCTTCGTCGAGATCGCTCGGCAAGTAGCCGACGAGGTGAAGGCCCGCTGCGACCCCTGCAGGGTCGACGTCGGGCAGCAACTCGCGTAGGGCCTCGATCAACGTGTCGCGGCGACGACGGTAGAGGGGACGCATCCGGCGGAGGTGGCGGTCGAACTCACCGCGGCCGAGGAAGTCGGCAAACGCCAGCTGGTCGAGGACCGGCGAGCCTCGGTCAGCGAGTGACTTGGCCTCTGAGACGTCGTCGACGAGGTCATGTGGGACAACGAGCCAGCCGAGTCGCAAACCCGGCGCAAGCGTCTTGCTGGCGGTGCCGGCGTAGACGACCCGCTCCGGCGCGAGTCCCTGCATCGCGCCGATCGGCGCTCGGTCGTAGCGGTATTCGGCGTCGTAATCGTCCTCGATGATGAGCGCGCCCCGCCGCTCGGCCCAACGCAGTGCCGCCGCGCGCGCTCTCGCCGACAGAACGGCGCCGGTCGGCCACTGATGCGAGGGGGTGAGGATGAGCGCGTCGGCGTCGGTTTCCTCGAGCGCCTCGATTTGGATGCCTTCCTCGTCGACCGGCACACCCACGACCTCGAGACCGGCCGCGCGCGCCATCGGAACGGCATCATCGTCCGCCGAGGGATCCTCGACCGCCAGCCGCGTGGCTCCCGCCTTAACGAGCGTCTGGATGAGTAGCCCGACGCCTTGGGCATAGCCGTTGCAGATCACGATGTGCTCGGGCCTCGCCGATGTTCCCCGCACTCGATTGAGGTAGGCAGAGAGCGCGTCGTGCAAGGCCGGCACGCCGCGTCCACCGACGTACCCGAAGTCCTCGGGAGCGGCCTCGTTGAGCACCCGCCGCAAGGAGCGCAGCCACGCCTTCCGGGGGAACTGCGAGCCGTCGGCCCGGCACGGGCAGAAGTCGATCCTCGCCGTCCTCACCGGCGTGCTCCGTGGTTGGTCGGCGGCCGTTGCGGCGTCGATGGCGACCCTGGTGTAGCCGCCGGAGGTGCTCGTGAGATACCCCTCGGCAACGAGCTGCGCGTACGCCTCGACGACGACGCCACGTGAGACGCCGAGGTCGCGTGCGAGGGCCCGGGTCGACGGCAACGCAGTGCCGTAGGGGAGCCGCGCGGCGCGAATCCCGTCACGTATCGACGCCTCGACCTGGCGATGGAGTGCGACGCCGGAGTCGCGCTCGAGTTGGACCAGCACGTCGCCTGCGGGACGGGAATCGGTCCTGTCAGACGGCACCTAATTGGATCTTAAAGACCGCACCAATTTGTGGCAGCCTGCCGTCTTCCGCCTCGGATCCCGACGACAAGGAGGGGCTGCGCGATGGGCAGGATCGTGGTCACCGAGTACATCTCCGTCGACGGCGTCGTCGAGGCGCCGAGCGGAACCGAGGACTTCGAGCGCGTCGGCTGGACCGACGATTTCTCACGCGGGCCGGCGGGGGAGCAGTTCAAGGTCGACGAGACGATGGCATCGGACGCGCTTCTGCTCGGCCGGGTGACCTACGACACCTTCGCGGCCGTCTGGCCCCACGTCGAGGGCGACTTCGCGGACAAGTTCAACACCATGCCCAAGTACGTGGTCTCCTCGACACTCGGAAATCCGGAATGGAACAACACGACCGTTCTCCGAGGCGACGTCGTCGAGGTCGTCAAGGACCTCAAAGAGCAGCACCGGCGCGACATTGTCGTGCACGGCAGCCCGCAGCTCGCGCAGACGCTGATCGAGCACGATCTCGTCGATGCCCTCCACCTCCTGGTCTATCCGGTCATCGTCGGCGCCGGCAAGCGCCTCTTCGCCGCGACGAGCGTGAAGAAAAACCTGCGCCTCGTCGAGACGAAGGCGTTCAACGACGGCGTCACTCTCCTCGTCTACGAGCCGGCGAACGCGCGCCTGACCTAGGCGCGGGCGAACCGAACCGCCCGCTCCGTGGCGTCGGGTGCGGCGAAGGCGATCAGTCGCTCTGCCTCCGTCACCAGGTCCTCGCGCTCGGCGGTTCGCAGTGGTCGGAACGGTGTCAGGTGGATCGTCCCGCCGTCGAGCCGCCAGGTGCCGGCGACGAAGCCGTCGACGACGAACGTCCGCATCAGCCGGTCTCCTGAAACTGCGCCTCGGTGCTCCGGCGGGATGATCCGGGCCCGGTCGGCGTGGGCGAGGATTGCGTTGTCGAAGGGCGGCAGAAAGCGGGCCGGCGCCGGGGTGGCCGGATCGGGAAGCTGTCCGTCGCGGACGTCCAGCAGTTCCCGACCCTGTTCGTCCTCGAAGGCACGCAGCCGGTCTGCGAGCCGGTCGGCGACCTCGCGCAAGCGCGACAAACCCGACCAGGCCTGGAGGTCGCCGACCATCGCCGGGCCGAACGCGCGCAGGTAGCGGAGGACGAGCTCGTCGGGTGACGGCTCCTCCAGCTGCCGTCCGAGCCACGCGTCGGCCGCCGCCCAGCGCGCCGGTCCGTTCTTGCGCCAGAGTCCGCGGGGCGGCACCTGGACGATCGGTGTCAGGTAGCTGACCGCGTAGGCGAGCGAGGACGGGTCGACGCCGTGCCAGCGCTCGGCAAGCAGCGAACCGAGCTCGGCACGCGTGCGCGGCGCGGCCACGATCAGCTCGCGGCCGGCGGCGAGCAGCTCGTCGAGATCGACGCCGGCGATCGCCTTGCTGAACGAGCTGCCCTTGAAGTTGCGGGCGTGCACGGCCCGCATCAGCGGCCACAATCGGGCGCAGTCGTCGGCGGTGACCAGGTGGATGGTCGTGCGCATCATTGCGATCCGCACTGCGCGACGCTCCTGGATCAGGTTAGAGAGCTGATCCGGCTGGAAGTCCTTCAGCCGCGCCCACAGACCGACGTACGGCGCCTGCGGCTCCTGCGCCTGCATCCCGACGAGGTGCTCGATCGCTGCTTCCGGCGACAACGCGTGCCGCTCGAGCAAGAGCTGGCGCGCAAGAAATGCGCGGTTGAGCGCCCTGGCTCCGAGGACGGCCGCCGCTGGTCCCGGAGATCTCACTCCAGCCACTCGGTGCTCGGGCTCGGGCTGAGGTGGATGTCGATCTGAAGAAGCGGCCCGTTGCCCGAGTTGACGAACGCGTGTGGCAGTCCTGCTGGGCCGATGACGATCTCGCCTGCGCGCACGTTCGCCCGCTCGCCGCCGACAGTGAAGGTCGCCTCCCCTTCGAGCACGACGAAGACTTCCGGGTACTCGTGACGGTGCAGCGCCGGCCCTTCGCCCGGCGCTGCGTCGACGAAGAGGATCGAGATGTCGAGGTCATGCTCCGATCCGACGAGCTCGTGCGCGATGTCGCTCCAGGGCAGTCGATCGCGCTTGATGATCTCCATCCGTTCTCCTTTCGCTCCCGCCGCTGCTGCGGCCGCGTTTCACAGACAGCCTGCGGCTCAGCATGTGTCCGTTGCGATCCGTGAGTGATGCGTTACGGACGAGACGCCTTGTCGAGCGGACGACCGATTCCGAGCTGCGACTCCCAGCGAGTCAGCACCTGGTCTTCGCCAGAGGTGGCGAACCCGTTCTCACGCTTCAGGTCGCGTCCACGTCGCATGTGTTCGACGGCCTCTGTGCGGCGGCCGAGCTCCCAAGCGGCAAACCCGATCTTCTCGTTGCAGACCGCCACCATGAAGGGGTCCCCAGTCTGAATGCTGAGGTCGAGGGACTGCCGGAAATACGCCTCGGCGTGTCGATAGCGCTCCGCTTGGTAGTGGATCATCCCGATGTTGTTCGCAGTGCCGGCTGCCGCTTTCCAGTTCGAGACCTGCTGCCGAAGCGGAAGCGCCGGTTCGTAGAACCCAAGCGCCAGCGCCAGGTTTCCGAGCGCCTGATGCGCGCTTCCCAAGCTGTGGAGGGCACGACTCTCGGCCTCGAGATCGCCGGCTTCGCGAGCCAGGGCGAGCGCTCGCTCGAAGAAGCGGAGCGCTTCACTAGGATCGCCTGTCTCTTCATGTTGATCCCCGATTTGGAGCAGCTGGGCTATCGCCTCGTCCATCTCTCTCCGTCGATTGCGAAGGAGCACGAGAATCGGGTCGTGCGAAGGACGGGAGCGACGGGACTCGAACCCGCGACCTCCGGCGTGACAGGCCGGCGTTCTAACCAGCTGAACTACGCCCCCGAGGGCAGGACAGTCTAGCCGCGGGCTCCCTCATTCGGAGGAGGCAAGGCTTATGGGGCCGGACTCGTGCGCCCGTGCGCGTAGACGGCGTCGAGCAGGTCGCCGATGCCGAATTCCGAGCCGTCCTGTGCCAGCGTCGGCGTCCAATCCGGATCGACGCTGAGGAACGACTCGGGGTCCGCCTGCAGGATCCCGATCAGCACGTCGGCGACGATGCGGCCGCCGACCGGACCGAGTCGGTCGCCGTCGCCGCGGACGTCGGCCTCGCGTAGCACGTAGAACCAGAGGGGCGTTTCGCCGTCCCAGCCGTGAGTCGCGAGCGCGACCTCGTCGGCGGCCAAGGGCTGGGCGCCGATCGCGCCGGCGACCGACTCGCCGGAGGGTAGCCCGAGTGCTCGTCCCCGCTGGAGATCACGCGAGGCGAGCGAGTGGTATGCGTCCACATCGACCGCTCCGGTGATCGACACCGGCAACCGAAGCAGCGACGCCGGGAGGCAGCCGTCGATCCGCTTCGCCCGTTGCGCCGGGTGGCGGCCGGGAAGATCGAACAGGAACGCCCAGTCCACGGTCAGGTTGGTGGGGACGGGCTGGAAGCCGACCAGGTCTGGGAAGAGCGGAACCGGTCCGGCCTCTGCGTTCACCTTGTAGCGGGCACGGATCTGGCTGTGCCCGTAACGGTAGGCGGCGTCGGCGAATTCGAACGGGATGTACGGCTCGCCGTCGACCTCGTAGTACTTCGGCCCGTGCGCGAGCGCATCGTCGGCGAGCTCGCGGCCGACCACCCTGGGCAGGAAGTCGTTGACCAGCACCCACTGGTAGTGCCACATCGTCGCCCGTCGGGCCTCGTCGAACAGGTCGCCTTCGGGGACGCCGTCCTCGCGGAGCCGCGCGACGAACAGGTTGTGCACACGCAGGAAGGCGAGGTGAAGCTGGGACACGAGCGCGTGCACGTCGTTGCGCGGGTCGCCCAGCAACGCAATTCCCTCGGTGTTGCGAGGAACGTCGTCCACCCCGGTCAGGAACGCGGCCGGATCGTCGCGGCGGTAGAGGTAGGGACTCCCCGGACCTGCGCCGTAGAGGCATTCGAGGTTCGCGCGCGGCGACCGGAAGCTTCCCAGGTGCGCGGGGTCGGCGTCGGCCTGCAACGGTGAACGGTCGGCGGTGATGTCGTGCGCAACGAACTGGCCGAACACCGGCCAACCCGCCGCCTCGCGGCCGTCGATAGCGTCGTCGTCTTCGCCCGTTCCGCACGCTGCGCCTGCGAGGCCGAGTGCGAGGAGCTGCTGGTCGTCGACCGCGAGCGGCGGCAGGTCGGGAAACATCCTCCCGTAGCGGCCCTCGAATCCGACCAGCGGCGCATCGACTGGGCGGGCCGGCGCCAGGCAGTGGTCTCGAGCGACACGCATCGAGCCTCACGCTAGTCGAGGGCCTGGGGTCTGTGTCGGACGGCGCTAGAGTCGCCCGCCGTCCACGTACAGCACCTGGCCGGTGACGTACGAGGCGTCGTCAGAGCACAGGAACGCGATCACGCCCGCGATGTCCTCAGGCTCACCGACCCGGCGCAGTGCAGTGGTCTCGGCGCCCATCTTTTGGAAGTCCTCGAAGTCGACTCCGATCCGCTCCGCGGTCTGCCGGGTCATCGCCGTCGAGACGAAGCCCGGGGCGACGCAGTTGACGTTGACCGCGAAGCGGCCGAGCTCGATCGCCAGGGTCTTGGTCATCGCCTGGATCCCAGCTTTGGCCGCCGAGTAGTTGAGCTGGCCTCGGTTGCCGAGGGCGGAGACGGACGAGATCAGGACCATCTTTCCGCCGCCGTGCTGGGTCATGTGCGCCTGCGCGGCCTGGGTGGCGAGGAAGGTTCCTCGCAGGTGCGTCGCGATGACGGAGTCCCAGTCGTCGTCGCTCATCTTGTAGACGAGGTTGTCGCGGATGATCCCGGCACAGGTGACAAGGATGTCGAGGCCGCCGAGCTCCTCGACAGTGCGTGCGACGGCCGCCTCTACCGCGGTGCGGTCGGTCACGTTCGTCTCAAGCTGAAGGCCTTGCGCGTCGTCCTCGAAGGCGAGATCGGCGACCGCCACCTTCGCGCCGTCTGAGGCGAACCGGGCCGCCGCTGCCTTGCCGATTCCCCGGCCGCCGCCGGTGATCAGCGCGACCTTTCCCTCGAAGCGAGTCACGTGCGTAGCCTATTCGGCCGTGCACGAGAAGCGCATCGAGATCCGCTGGCGCGACCTCGACGCCTATCAACACGTCAATCAGGCCGTCTATCTCACGTATCTGGAGGAAACGCTCGACGACTGGATCCGGCTCGT
>JBKPPY010000070.1:0-14659 GCA_046733845.1 Actinomycetota bacterium
CGGTCCTGCTCATCCGCCGGCGAGATGATCTGATGCTCTTTCTGCTCGTCGCCGTCGCTTCGAGCGTGGCGGCGTCGACACTGGCAGTCATCCAGCTCTTCGGCTGGCGGATCGCGGGAGGCTGGCCGGCCGGTTACCGGCAGCCGTCCTTCCTGGGCCACCACGACTTCGCGGCGCTGTCCGGCGTCGCGCTCGCGGTCGCGCTCGCCGCGATGGCGCTCCCGAGTTGGCGCATCGACCGTCGCGTCGCTGCCGCGGGCGGGGTCTCGGGTGCCGTCGGGTTATTCCTCTCCGGGTCGCTCGCAGGCGCGATCGGGCTGCTCGCGGCCGGCGTCGTCGCCGCCGTCGTCGCGCGCGGATCGGCGCGTCGTGCGGCCGCGATCCTCGGCGTCTCTCTCGCCGTCTTCGGTGGGGTCGTCCTCTTCCGCGGCGGCGACGTGAAGTCGTTCCTGCACTACGTCGGGATCGGCAAGAAGGAGGAACAGCTCGGGGTCGAGAGCTACGTGCAGCGGACGATGCTCGTCTACTACGGCTGGCGCGTGTTCCTCGACCATCCGCTCGCGGGCGCGGGCTGGCAGGCGACGAACGACCCGGCCGTGTACGGCCCGCTGCTGCCGTTGCTGCACCGAGAGTTCCCGAACACGCCGGAGCAGGGATTTCCCTCGCCCGAGCACCCATACGGTGTCCAGAACGCCTACGTCCAGGCGCTCTCGGACCTCGGCGTAGTCGGCTTCGTCTTGTTCCTCGGTGCGCTCCTGACCCCGCTCGCGCTCGGGCTGCTCCGGCTCTTCCGCGGCCCGCCCGAGGCGGACACCCTGCTGCCGGTCTCGTGGCTGCTGGTGGCGATGGGGGTGCTCACGGCGATCGGCCTCGTCGCCGGCATCCCGCTCGACGCCGTCCTGTGGATCGCCGCCGGACTCTGCGCTGCGTCGCCGCTGCTCGCGGCCGTCGCTCGCGCAGGCGAACCGCGAAAAGAGCCAATCCCCCACCCAGGGTCGGGAGCCGTCCCGCCGCCCGCTACGGGCAACGGTACCGGCAAAGCCGCCTCGTAACGGACACGCGACGGTGTCGGATGCGTGCCGATTGATCCACACCGCACTCATCACGCGGACGCGCACGTCGAGCTGACGAGCGCCAACGCAGTTCCGGCTCGGCCGGACCGGGGACGCTGCCTGACCAGGATCCGCGGCAACCGCAGACGTCCCACCGTTGCCGTCACTACGATGGCTTCCCGATGGCGAAGGTGCTGGTCACCGGCGGCGCGGGCTTCATCGGGTCGAACCTCGTCCGCGGGTTGCTCGACCGCGGGGACGACGTTCGCGTCCTCGACAACTTCTCGACCGGGAACCGCGCCAACCTCGAGGGCCTTGGGGTGGAGGTGGTCGAGGGCGAGCTGCGCAGCTACGAGCGTGTCCACAACGCCGTGCGGGGCACGGAGGTCGTTTACCACCTCGGAGCGCTCGGCTCCGTTCCCCGTTCCGTCCAGGACCCGCTGACCTCGAGCGCGGTGAACGTCGAGGGGACGCTGAACGTCCTGCTCGCCGCCCGCGACGAAGGCGTGCGCCGGGTCGTGTACTCGTCGAGCTCGTCCGTCTACGGCTCGCGCGCCGCGCTGCCCGCGAGCGAGGACGCCGCGCCCGACCCGCTCTCGCCGTACGGCGTCGCCAAGCTCGCCGCCGAGCGCTATTGCATCTCGTTTTCCCGCGTCTACGAGCGGTTCGAGACCGTCGTCGTCCGCTACTTCAACGTCTTCGGCCCGCGCCAGAGCCCGTCGTCTCAGTATGCGGGTGTCGTTCCCCTGTTCATCACGGCGATCGCCGACGGCCGGCCGGTGACGATCGAGGGGGACGGCGAGCAGCGCCGCGACTTCACCTACGTCCAGAACGTCGTCGCGGGGACGCTTCAGGCGGGGGACACGCCCGGGGTCAGCGGCAGGATCTTCAACCTCGCCGCCGATTCCCCAGCGAGCGTGAACGAGCTGGCGGACACGATCGGGAGCATCGTCGGAAAGCCGGTCGAGCGGCAGAGCGCGCCGCCGCGCGCAGGCGACATCAGGAACTCCTGGGCCGACATCTCCGCCGCGCGCGAGACGCTCGGGTACGAGCCGACCGTCGGCTTCGAGGAAGGCCTGCGCCGCACCGTCGAGCATCTGGAGCGGCGCGGCGGGCAGGACTGACCCTGGCCGCCGGTCGCGCTCCGATCCGCGTCCTCCGGGCGATCGCCCGCCTGAACATGGGCGGCCCGACGCTGCACGTGTCGTACCTGTCGGCTGGGCTCCGCGAGCGCGGCTACGAGACGATCCTCCTGGCCGGCAGCGTCGGCCAGGGCGAGCAGTCCATGGCCTATGTGGCGGAGGAGCTTGGCGTTCCCGTCGTGACGATCCCGCACCTGCACCGTGAGATCTCGCCCGTCCGCGACCTACTCGCCACCTGGCGGCTCGCGAAGATGATGCGCGCGCAGCGGCCGACAATCCTGCACACGCACACGGCGAAGGCCGGTGCCGTCGGCCGCGCGGCCGCGCTGCTCGCGGGCCGCTCCCGGCCTCCGATCATCGTGCACACGTTCCACGGGCATGTCCTGCGCGGCTACTTCGGCGGGTTCTGGACCGGCTTCTTCCGCGGGCTCGAGCGGATGCTTGCCCGGGTCACCGACGTGCTCGTCGCCGTCAGCCCCGAGGTGCGCGACGAACTCGTCGCCCTCGGCGTCGCGCCCGCAGCAAAATTCCGGGTGATCCGGCTCGGCATCGAGCTCGACAACCGAATCTCCCCCGACGGAGCGGCGAGGGCGGAGACGCGACGCGTTATGGGGATCCCCGAAGACCGCTTCCTCGTCGGTTGGATCGGTCGCATGACCGGCGTGAAGCGAACGGACGTGCTGCTGAAGGGCTTCCGCGCCCTCCGCGACGAAGGCGTCGACGCCGTCCTCTGCATGGTGGGCGACGGCCCCGACCGCGGCGCCGTCGAAGAGCTGGCCGGCGAGCTCGGGATCGTCCGGGACTGCCTGTTCGCGGGCTACCAGGAGGAAGTCGGCCCGTTCTTCGCCGCCTTCGACGTGTTCGTCCTCCCCTCGGGGAACGAGGGAACGCCTGTGACTGCGATCGAGGCACTGGCCAGCGGGTGCCCGGTGGTGGCGACCCGTGTCGGCGGCGTGCCGGACGTCGTCGAGGACGGCATCGACGGCTTCCTCGTAGACCCGGCCGCAGTCCAGGAGCTCGCCGCGCGGCTCGCCGAGCTCGCCCGCAACCGGGAGCTCTGCGCGCGGATGGGCGCCGCCGGGCGGGAACGGATGGCGACGCGCTACGCCGTCGACCGTCTGGTCGACGATGTCGACCGCCTCTACCGCGAGCTGCTCGAGCGGAAGGGCATCCTCAGTGCGGCAGACGCCGGAACGCGTTGAACGACGGCTTCTTTCGCCCGTCGGTGGTCACCAGCCCCGACTGCCAGCCCGGGAGATCCGGCTCGTCGCGGACGAGGAACCAGAGCATCATCGTGATGTACGGATTCTTCCGCGCGACCGCGAAAGCCTCCGTGAGATACCGGGCCTGCTTCGCCCACGAGATCCCGAACTGGCCGTCGGGCGGATTCGTCTGGTAGCCGTACTCCGTGATCCACAGCGGACGCGGTCCGTAGAGGCGGCGCATCTCCGCGACCAGGACGTTGATGTTCGCGAGCGTGATCGCCGTCGGCGCCTGGCCCGACCGTGTACTGGGCGGACGCGTGGTCGGCGTTTCGGTTGGGACGCCGTAGTACGGGTTGTGCGCGTAGGCGTCGAACCCCTTCATCCCGGCGCGCTTGGCCGCGAGCAGGAACGCGACCGGGGAGACTGACGGTCGCGCGCTCGACGGGTTGTTGTTCCCGCGGGGCGCAGTGACGCCGCACGCGACCTGCTCGCCCTTGAACATCGTCGCGTGGACGCCGTTGTAGACCGCGTTGCAGATCTTCGCGTAGGCCTGCGCGCTCGCGATCACCCACTTCCCGCCGGAACGCACGAACTGCGGCCGTAGGAAGGCCGGGTTGTTCGGCTCGTTCCAGGCCGCCCACAGGCGCACGGCCGGGAGAACTCTGCCGTCGTTGCCGACGTACGTCCCGCTGTAGCGCGCGGCGGCGGCGTAGGCGAAGCCGCGGAGAAGCGAGTAGTTCGTCGGCGGACGGTTCGGGCTCTGGCCTCCGTTGGCCCACCGCGGCGACCCGGTGATCGAGAACAGCAGCTTGATCCCGTGCGAGGCGGCGTACAGGGCGGTACGGTCGTAGATCGACCAGTCGTACCCGGCGTCGCGAGGGTCGGTGGCGTCGAACGGCCGGTGCCTGGCGACACCGAGCGTGCCGCCCCAGTAGAGGTTGACGCGGAGGACGCCGACGTGCAGCGTCTGATACTGGGCGAAGACCTGGTCGAGGTTGCCGAAGAACGTCTGCCCCTCGTCGTAGACGCCGATCGACATGTGCGCCGTGGCGCCGGCCGAAGGCACGAAGAGTCCCGAAGCAAGGCAGAGCCCGGCGGCGGCCACCAGGGTCGCCGCCGAAACCCCCCACCGTTTACACACCGACTGGCGCCCTTCCCAGCATGCGCCGGAGACCGTCCTCGAGCTGGATCTCCGGTTCCCATCCGAGGAGCTGGCGCGCGCGGGTGATGTCGGGCTGCCGGATCTGCGGATCGTCCATCGGCAGCGCTTCGTAGACGATCTCGCTGTTCGAGCCGGTGACTTTCAGCACCGCGTGAGCGAGCTCGAGGATCGTGAATTCGCCCGGGTTGCCGATGTTGACGGGGAAGTGCTCGTCGCTCTCCGCGAGCAGGACAAGACCGCGGACGAGGTCGTCGACGTAGCAGAAGCTCCGGGTCTGCGAACCGTCCCCATAGACGGTGAGCGGCTCGTTGGCGAGCGCCTGGCGGACGAAGTTCGGGATCGCCCGGCCGTCGTGGGGGCGCATCCGCGGGCCGTAGGTGTTGAAGATCCGGACGATCGCGGTGTCGACGCCCTGCTGGTTGTGGTACGCCATGGTCAGCGCCTCCGCGTAGCGCTTCGCCTCGTCGTAGACGCCGCGCGGGCCGATCGGGTTGACGTGACCCCAGTACGTCTCGGGTTGCGGGTGCACCTGGGGATCGCCGTACACCTCGCTCGTCGATGCGAGCAGGAAGCGGGCCCGCTTGAACTTCGCCAGCCCGAGCGTGTTGTGCGTGCCGTACGAGCCGACCTTGAGCGAGTGCAGCGGCATCCGCAGGTAGTCGACCGGGCTGGCGAGTGCGGCGAAGTGGTAGACGTAGTCCACCGGCTCGCCGATCTCGAGGTGGTCGGTCAGGTCATGGTCGAGAAAGACGAAGTCGTCGTCACGGATGTGCTCGACGTTCCCGAGCGATCCGGTGACGAGGTTGTCGACGCAGATGACACGCAGACCGCGGCCGAGAAGGTACTCGCAGAGGTGGGAGCCGAGAAACCCGGCGCCTCCGGTGACGACCGCCGTTGGCACGGAAAACAGTGTAGAGGGAGGCCTCCCGGGCTTCACCGAACCATTACACGCAGCACGGGCGGGCGGAGCCCGCCCGTGCGCAACAAGCGGCCGGCGGCGCCCCGTTCGGGGCACGAGCCGGCCGACGGAGGACGAAACCGCTGGAAATCGGCCGCTCGGCGCGGTTAGAGTCCCCGCTCCATGCGATTCCCCCTCGCGATCGCGGCCGCCGTCGCGGTCCTCGCGGCCGCGTCCGCTTCTCCCGCGGTCGTCGCCGCCCGGCCGTCGTGTACGCACGGGCCGGTCAGCCCGGCCTATGCCGGAAGCGTGCGGCGTGCGCTTGCCGCGAAGCAGGACGTGTGGGGGAACGCGCTGATCGCGCGCCCGAACGGACCGACCTACGGTGCCGTCCGCCGCCTGCTGAAGCCCCTCCTGTTCGCCCGCTCGAAGGCGAAGACGCTGACGACGTCGGGCGTCTACTACCTGCCCTTCGCCCAGCCGCTCGGCGTCCGGGGTGCGCACATGGTCGCGCTCCACGTCGCCGACGGCAGCGAGATCCTCTCGCAGACCGCGAAGGGGCCGAGTGTGAAGGTCTTCGTCGGCCCGGACGGACGCGAGCGGTATGGATCGTGCCTCTCCCGAGTGGCACCGGCGCGGCTTGCGGGCGGGTTCCTCCCGATCCTCGAGACCCAGTACGTGGACGCCGCCGGTACGCGGTACCGGCAGGAGTCGTTCGCGGTCAGGGGCCTCGGCACGGGTGACCTGGTCAGCTTCGTGCGCGTGATCGCCGCTGCGCCCTCCGACCGTGGCGCGGTGGTGCAGCTCGTTCCCGAGGGCTCGCGGCGCGGCGCCCGCGTCGCTCAGGGCACCGTGCGGATGCGGCTCGAGCCCGGTGAGTCCGGGAGCGTCTACGCAGGTTGGCTCGTCCCGTTCGGCGGCTCGCCTGTGTCGATCGACGCGGCGACCTACGACGCCGCCCGCCAGCGGCTGGTCGACTTCTGGCTGCAACGGCTCGGAGAGCAGCCGACCTACGACGTCCCGGAGCGGGTCGTCACCGACGCCGAGCGAAGCCTGCTGATCCAGGACCTGGCGCTGACGTGGCGGTACAGCGTCGGCAACCAGTACGAGGAGTTCTCCTTCGCCGAGGCGCTCGACACGGCCGAGGTGCTGGCCGAGTACGGGCTTCCGGGCGTCGCACGCCACATTCTGACCAGCTCGCTCGCGCGCCTCGGCGGCGGGACCTCCAACTGGCGGGCGGGCGAGAAGCTGGCCGCCGCAGCCCTCTACTTTCGGCTCTCGGGCGACCGCGACTACCTGGAGCAGGCCACGCCGATGCTGAGCCGGATCGTCGACGGGCTCGACCGCCAGATCCGCACCGGCCACGGCGGGCTGCTGCGTCGCGAGCGCTACTCCTCGGACGTCGCCGCGCGGGTCTACGGCCTCCACGCGCAGGCGGCGGTCTGGCAGGGGCTGAACGCGATCGCCGACGCCTGGCGCGCGACCGGCTCGACGGCCCATGCACGGAAGGCACACGCGCTCGCCGTCGCCCTGGGCCGCGGCCTGCACCGCGCGGTGCGCCGCTCGGCGCAGCGGCTGAAGGACGGCTCCCTGTTCGTCCCCGCTGCTCTCCTCGCCCGGCACAAACCCTTCGACGCCGTCACCGCCTCGCGTCCCGGCAGCTACTGGAACCTCGTCGTGCCCTACGCCCTCTCCTCCGGGTTCTTCACCCCCGGTCGCCACGATGCGCGCGGCATCCTCGCCTACATGCTGGGCCACGGATCGCGGCTGCTCGGCCTCGTCCGGGCCGGCGCGTACTCGCTCTACGGCAAGCCGCGATACCCCGTGTCCGGCACCGACCAGGTGTACGGCCTCAACGTCGCCCGCTTCCTCGCGGACAACGATCGCCCCGACCAGCTCGTGCTCAGCCTCTACGGCATGCTCGGCGCGTCGATGACCCCGAACACGTTTGTCTCCGGCGAGGCGGCCACGGTCGCGCCACTCCGCGGCGCCTCGTTCCGATCGATGTACATGCCGCCGAACACGGCCAGTAACTCGGCGTTCCTGGAGACGTTGCGGCTGATGCTCGTCCACGAGACCCGCGACAAGGACGGCACGCCGGTCGGCCTCCAGCTCGCGTACTCGACCCCGCGCCCCTGGCTCGGCAACGGGAAGACGATCGCCGTCAACGACGCGCCGTCCAGCTTTGGGTCACTGACCTACTCGCTGCACCGCGACGGGAACCTCGTCACCGGAACCGTCCTCGTGCCGTCGCGGCACCCCCCGCGCACGATGAGGCTGCGACTGCGGCTGCCGCATGGCGTGAAGCTCCGGGCGGTGCGGGTGAACGGCAAGCGGAGACCGGTCGACCTGCGGACAGGCACGATCGATCTCTCAGGCCTCCACGGTCCGCTCGACGTCGCGGCCGTCTTGTTGGCGCGCTAACCATCGGACCAGCGAGACTCAGGCGATGGACATCGTCTTCACCGTCCTGACGGCGATGACCACCGGCTTCGTGATCGGCGGCGCCGCGCGGTTTGCCGTGCCCGGCCCCGATCCGATGCCCTTCTGGTTGACCGTGTTGATCGGTCTGTGCGGCTCGGTGATCGGGACGGCGATCAGCGCGGCGCTCTTCGGTGCCAAGCACACGTTCGACAGCTCCGGCCGCTCGTTCTTCACCCTGCTGCTCGCCATCGGCTTCTCGACGGCGCTCGTCGCCGCCTACCGGGTCTTCGTCCAGAAACGGCCCCTGACCGGCCCGGACGCCCGCCGCTTCCCGCGACGGGGGTTCGGGATCGCCAAGATGCGCGAGCGTCTGCGGCTGCTTGGAATCGACCCCGATCAGGTGCACACCGTCGGCCGTCGCGTCCAGCAACCACCCGAGCCGGAACAGGCCCACGAGGACGTCGTCGACCAGCTGGAGAAGCTCCGCGACCTCCGCGACCACGGGACGATCACCGAGGAGGAGTACGAGCGGGCAAGGGACCGGCTGCGGCGCTACTAGCCGACCCGGCGCATAACGTCCGCCAAGGATGCGGCCGCGGTCGAGAGACCCTGATGCGCCCGCCTACCTGCGCCTCGTCGGACTCGGAGCGCTGATCGGCATCCCGGCCGCGCTGCTCGCGGCCGTCTTCCTCGCCTTCGTCCACGACCTCGAGCACTGGCTGTGGGACGACCTGCCGAGCGCGCTCGGCTCCTCGTCGCCGCCCTGGTACCTCGTGATCGGACTGCCCGCGGTCGGCGGCTTCGTCGTGCTGATCGCGCGGCGTTTCTTGCCGGGCGACGGCGGTCACCCACCGCTGGACGGCATCGGCGGCGGTGCCGTCCCGCTGTTGAACGGACCAGGGATCGCCCTCGCGGCGGTCGGCACGCTGGCCTTCGGGGCCGTGCTCGGCCCAGAGGCGCCGCTCATCGCTCTCGGCGCCGTGGTCGGGTCGGTGGTGACGCTATTCGTCCGCCTCGACGAGAGAGGGCGAGCCGTGCTCGGCACCGCCGGCTCGTTCTCGGCGATCTCCGCTCTCTTCGGCGGGCCGATCGTCGGCGGGATGATGATGGTCGAGGGCGGGCTCGAGATGGGCACCATGCTCCTGGCGGTCTTGCTTCCCGGCTTCGTCGCCGCCGCGATCGGCTACGTCCTGTTCGTCGGCCTCGGCGACTGGGGCGGACTCGCGTCGCAGTCGCTCGTCGTCCCGAATCTGCCGGCGTACAACGGCACTCACGTCTACGACCTGATCGTCGCCGTCGTGGTCGGCCTGGTCGCTGCCGTGATCGTCGCGGCCGTCCGGCGGAGCGCAGGCGATCTCGCGCGTGAGGGCCAGCGCCGGTTCGGCCTGCCCGTCCTGCTCGTGGGCGGCGGGCTCGCGGTCGGTCTGACCGCGCAGGTCGGCGACTGGCTCGGCGCCGATTCCCAGGACATCCTGTTCTCAGGCCAGTCGGGCGTTCCAGACGAGGCGACGGCCTCGGCGAAGATCCTTCTCATCCTGCTGGTCGGCAAGGCGATCGGCTACGCGATCAGTCTCGGGTGCGGGTTCCGGGGCGGCCCCGTCTTTCCGGCGATCTTCCTCGGCATCGCCGTGGCGGAGTTCGCCCGGGCCTGGTTCGATGTCTCGCCGACGCTCGCGGTCGCCGCAGGAACAGCGGCGGGCATGGCCGCCGGCACCCGGCTGCTGATCACCTCCGTGTTGTTCGCCTCCCTGCTCGTGGGGACGTCCGGCCTCGACGCCGTCCCCGCGGCGGTGCTGGCGGCGGCCGCAGCATGGCTGATGGCTCAAGCACTCGACCGGCGGGCCGCCGCCGGCGTCGTCGTCGACGAGGCAAAGGCGTAGAGTGCGCGCACCTTGAGGTTCGTACGCTTCTTCGAGCACGGCAACAAGCGGGCCGAGTCGCCCCCGGCAGCTGCAGCCGACCGGACCGTGATCGAGGTCGACCAGGAGGAGCTGAACCGGCTCTCGAACGTCTTCCGCGCGCCGCGGTGGCTGCGCGACCTGGGCATCGCCTCATGGCTGCTGGCCGGGGTCGCCGTCCTCCTGGCGGGGATCATCTGGCTCGTCGCCGCCACGGAGACCATCACCGGCCCGGTGATCGTCGGGCTCATCGTGGCGACCGTGACGTCGCCGATCGTCGCTTGGTTGAAGACGCATCGGGTCCCGCGCGCGGCAGGAGCAGCGATCGTGTTGCTCGGCTTCATCGCGCTCGCGGTGGTCATTGGAATGCTGGTCATCGGAGGTATCACGAGCCAGAAGGATCAGATCGCCACGCAGGCAAGCGCCGCCGCTCCGAAGGTGCAGAACTGGATGACGAGTCTCGGCATCGACTCCGGCGGCGCGAAAGGCGCGACCGACAGCGTCCAGTCTGCGACGCCCGACGTGATCTCGACGCTCTTCCACGGCCTCGTCGACGCAATTTCGGGACTCGCCTCGCTCGCCTTCGGTCTCTCGTTCATGGCGCTGGCGATCTTCTTCCTGCTCAAGGACGGTCCGTCGATGCGCGCGACGGTCGACCGCCATCTCGGCGTGCCGACGCCGGTGGCCCGCGTCATCACCGGCGGGGTGATCACGTCCCTGCGCCGCTACTTCCTCGGCGTGACCGTCGTCGCGGCGTTCAACGGGGTCGTCGTCTTCCTAGGTGCCTTGATTCTCGACGTCCCCCTGGCGGGCACGATCGGCGTCGTCACGTTCGTGACCGCCTACATCCCCTACATCGGTGCCTTCGTCTCGGGCGCCTTCGCCGTCGTGCTCGCGCTCGGAGCCAAGGGCACGACGACCGCTCTCATCATGCTCGTGATCGTCATCCTGGCGAACGGCCTGCTCCAGAACATCTTCCAGCCGATCGCATTCGGCGCGGCGCTGAAGCTGAACCCGCTCGTGGTCCTCGTCGTGACGATCGGCGCGGGTTGCCTGTTCGGCATGCTCGGCCTCGTCCTCGCCGCACCCTTGACCTCCGCCGCCGTCCAGATCTCGGGGCAGCTCGCCGGAGCGCGGGCGAAGGCGGCATTGCAGCCAACACCCACGCCGGAGCCGTCGCCGGGCTGAGCGGTCTGCGCAGGGAACGCGGTTCGCGATGCGAAACGTTGCCTGTGGCGGATTCACCTGGTCTCGGCAGGGGGCCGGTTCGGTCGCGGCTGACCCGCCGCGCCCAAACCGCGGTCCAGCAGCGGCGCGTGTTTCTCTACCTGGTCAGCGTCACCGCCGTAATCGCGGTCACGACCGGTCTCGTCGCCCACCTCATCGACCGCAAGGATTTTCCGAGTTTCGGGATCGGCGTCTGGTGGTCGATCGTGACCTTGGGCACGGTCGGCTATGGAGACGTGGTGCCACACACGGCGTGGGGCCGCGTGCTGGGCGGCTTCGTGATCGTCTTCGGCGTAACGTTCATCTCGTTCCTCATCGCGATCGTGACGTCGCTCTTCGTCGATGCGAGCCGTGCCGACGACAAGGACGCGCGCGACGCACAGCACGAAGAGACGCAGGCGCTCCTCGGGGACATCGCAGCCAGGCTGAGCGCAATCGAAGCGAGTCTCGGCACAGCGCAGGACGCCGATCGTACGTAGTTACGGGGTCGGGGGGAGGTTGCCGGCGAGCCATACCGTGAGTGACTGCGTCTCGCGCTCCCACAGCTTCCAGCCGAGGCGGCGTGGAGCCTTTCCGAGGATCCGGCTCGACCGCGCGCTGCCCGCGAGCGGCTCGAGCGCACGCAGCCGCCGGCGCAGGCGCACGGTCGCCTCCGCGCACCGCTGGCTCACGGCCGGTTCGCGCTCACGCCACCCCGGGCTCGCGAGGAACGCGTGCCAACGCTCGAGCTCGCGCACGCGGTCGGCGGGCGTCCAGGCGCGGCGGGCGGGCGCGGGGAAGTTGAAGACACCCGCTCGCGACCCGCTCGCGAAGCGCAGCCCCGGCTGCTCCAGGAACTGCTGCCACATGTACAGATCGGTCCAGATTCCCCGAGGGGTCGTCCGCCACCCGGACGGCAGGGCCCGGTAGGCGTCCAGCGTGTGGCCGGCGGCGCTGAGCGGTACGAAGTTCGATCCTCGGAGCATGAACGCGCGGAACACGCCCGCCTCGAGGGCTGCGACCCAGGGGGTGACCGACCCGTCGGGCGCGACCGACAACGCGACAGTGTGCGCGAAGTCGGCGCCGGTTAGCAGGTCACGCAACTCAGCCACGTGGTCGCGGCCCCACAGGTCGTCGTCGGCCTGGTAGCAGACGATCTCGCTCCGCGCCTCCGCGAGCGCGGCTGCCCGGTGGATCTCGCCGTTCCTGGGTCCTTTCGGGTTGTCGAAGAAGCGGATCCTCGGATCGCTCCGTCCCATCTCCGCGACCAGCTCGCGAGTCTCGTCGGGGACGCCGTCTCCGATCACGAAGATCTCGAGGTCCTCGACCGTCTGCTCCTGCACCGTCCTCAGCGAAAGGCGGAGAAGCGGACCGTGGTCGTGGGTCGGGAGGACGACTGTGGCGACGGGCATTGCCGGCCCTGCGGTGCAGACGGCTCAGTAGTCCTTCAGCGTCCAGTCGAAGGGGATCTCGCCGCTCCGAGGATCGATCCGGTACTTGTCCGGGTTGTCGTGGTCGTAGGCCCGGGTGGGGAAGTTCATCAGCACCGCGTCGCGGTCACCGGTGTTCTGATCCGCGTGCCAGACCCCCGGCGGGATGAGGAGCAAGCCGGGCGTCTCGTCCGTGAACTGGAACTCCGCGAAGCGGCCGTGGGTGGGCGACGCCGTTCGCCCGTCGTAGAGGACGACCCGCAACCGTCCAGACAGGGTGAGGTAGCGGTCGCTCTGCAGCAAATGCATGCCCCACCCCTTGATCCGCCCCGGTCTCAGCATGATGCGGTAGGCGTAGACGATCGGCTCGTCCCAGAAGTCCTTGCGCGCGTCGACGACCTCGAGCAAGCTGCCGCGGTGATCCGCTTGTAGTGGGCCGAGCATGCGCAGGCGAACGCCGTCGATGCCGGTCGCGAGACGTCGGCCGCCGCTGTCGACAGTCGCGTCGTCGACACGAGCAGCGGGTGCGATGTCGCTTGGCTGAAGCGTCATGGTCTCAGTCTCGTCGCCTTCCCGGAGCCCTGCAAGACCGGACCGGACTCACGGCAATTCACACGTTTTGAGTGACCCGATTCACGCGATCTGGGCGATCCCGGGGGAGATGGAAACCGACGTTCTTGGCCGATAGATGTGGAGTGAGCTCGTTCCCGGACGAGCAAGGCCCTGGCCCTCCGCGGAGGGTTCCGCTCGGGAGGCTGCTAATCGCGCGCGGACTGTTGACCGAGGAGCAACTGATCGAGGGGCTCTTGGAACAGGACCGCACCGGTGACCGGCTCGGCCAGGTGCTGATCCGGCTCGGCTTCGTCGACGAGCCAAGCGTTGCGATGGCTCTCGCCACCCAGCACGGGGGGCCGCTCAAGACCGAATACGGCTTCGCGACCGGGTTCGACCCCGGAGGAGGGACCGAGCCGGCGACGTCGCAGCCGCACGCGGAGCCGTCCGCGACGGTCACCGCACTGCCGCCCATCGAGAGTCAGCGCGACGCTGCCTTCGGTGATGCTCGGACATTCCCGTCCGACCATGATCGGACGCCCACTCAGGTTGATCCGATGGTCGACGAAGACAACCCGGCCCAGGCGCAGCTCGACGCCGCCCGGATGCGCATCACGGACCTCGAGCAGGAACTCATCGACGCACAGGAGCAACTCGTTGAAGAGCGCTCGAAGACCGCGGAACTCGACGACGCCCGGACACGCATCGTGGACCTCGAACAGGAACTTGCGGCCACACGGGAGCAACTCGACGAACGACGGTCGCAGACGGCTGAATTGGAGGAAGAGGTCGCCAGCATCCGCCTCGCAGCCGAGACCGCAATCAGCGCGCTCCGAGGAGTCGCCGAAGTTCCTTCTCTGGTCGGCGCGGACTAGCGTAAACACGCCGCGGCGGTGGCGCCTACTTCAGGTCCTTGTTCGACTCGATGTCGCCGACGGTTCGTGTCGTCTCGTGTCGTTGTGTGTCGACCTGTCCGTCTTGAACGGGCTCATGTCGTACGCAAAGTGAACGGGCCCCGTGAGGGGCCCGTTCGGCCGGCTCGGGCGAACGCCGGACCCTTCAGGACTTGAGGACATTGCCTGCCCGGGAGACGGCTGCGTTATCCGACCACGGGCGCGCCAGTCTTGCGCAGACGGGGGAGCCGGTGCATGACTAGCAGCAGCGCGCCCGCCATCCCGAGTGCGAGACCGAAGCCGGCAACCAGCCCGATCGACCAGTCGCCCCAATCGAACCCGCTGCCGGTCGGCTGCGCGATCGCGACCGGCTGCGGGTCGCGGAAGTAGTCGTCGACGATCCGGTCGCCGGTCTGCGCTACCAGGCTCGGTCGGTCGCGCCAGTAGTCGTCGACAATCCGGTCGCCCGATCTGGTCGGGGACCACGTCGACCTGTGCTCTATCGGCGCCGCCTGCGTCGCCACGCTCGGCGGATCCCGGAAGGAGTCGTCGACAATCCGGTCGCCCGCCTGTACCGCGGGACGGCTGTTGGAGCTGATGGCGACCGTAGCTGCCGTTCCGGCGACGATGGCACCGAGCACGAGCAGCAGCGTGAGCCTCTTGAGCCGGATCGAGTGAGTCGAAGCCTTCATCGCTGCCTCCTTCGTCTGCCGACCGCTCTGTGCGGTCGATCGGACGCCAGGGTCTCTGGCAGCGGTAAACAACTGCTCACAGGCTGGTTTCAGCCTTCCCAAGGC
>JBKPPY010000071.1:0-4646 GCA_046733845.1 Actinomycetota bacterium
AGGAGGTCGGACGCGATCCGGCCGAGATCCAGCGCTCGACCACGATCCAGCGGCTCACCGGAGAAACGCACGACGCCGACGCCTTCCTCGAGCTGGGCTTCACGGACTTCATCGTCAGCGTGCAGGGGCCGGATTGGGATCTCGCCCCGCTCGAGCGCGCCCTCGCCTGGCGCGACGGCCTGGGCTAGAGAGACCCACGTCCTCGGGTCTGGAGTTGGCAGGCGGCGCTGTCGATAGGAACATGAGATGACGCTCGGACGGATCGCCGCGGTCGCCTGCTGCCTGCTGTTGGTTCCCGTCGGAGGCGCCGCCGCGCCTGCTTCCTCGAGCGGCACCGGCGTACTCGCGTTCTCGGCCGCGCAGACGATCCCGCCCAGCGGCAAGCTGCCGCAGGGAGGCGCCTCCTCCCTCACGCTGAACGCGGCGATCGGCGAGCGCGAGGGCGCCTGGCTGGTCGCAACGAACGCCCAGAACGTCGCCGCAACGGTCGACGGGGGCGGGCTCGGCCCGCTGAAGGCCCAGGTGTACTTCGGCCACTTCGTCTCGTTCGGCAGCCGCCTTGTCCCCGACGCGCTGGTCCCGTGGAACGGCGCCACTCGACCGACCGAGCGCCCGAACCAGCCCCTCTACCTCCAGGTGGCGATCCCGCCGGACGCTCAGCCCGGCGGCTACCGGGTGACAGTGACCGTCACCGCGGACGGCAGGGCGATCTCGATTCCCGTGTCGATCCGCGTCTTCGACGTCCACCTGCCGCCGCCGTCGTCGGTGCAGGGGAACCTGCTGACTGCGTTTCACGTCGTTCCCGAGTCGTACGTGAAGAAGGTCGACCAGCTCTACCGCCTGGGTTCGAACGCGGCTCGGGCGGCAGCGAACGCGAAGCTCTTTGCCTTCCTCGCGTCGTACCGAATCTCGCCCGCGGGTTGGGGGTTCGGCGAGCCCCGCACGCGGAGCGGCTACGCGTCATCGAAGAAGTGGTGGCTCGACTCGAGCGGCAACATGGTCAAGCAGAGCCCGGGTTCGTTCGCCGCGCTGAGGATCCCGATCTCCAACCAGCGCGCGAGTGTTCGCAACCGAGTCGCGGGAATCTCGCCGTTCGAGTTCGGCCCGTGGTGCGACTACCTTCACGCCGTCCGCTCGTTCTGGGAGACGCACGGATGGCTCGACGGCCATCTCTCGTACCTGTACTCCCTGGACGAGCCGGGACCTGCGGGCATGCGTGTCGTGGCTGGGCAGTCGGCGACCGTCCACCGGTGCTGGCCCGGCTCGAAGACGCTCGTCACGGGCAACCCGACAGGGCCGAACAACTTCCTCTGGGACGGAAAGGGTGCCGACGACGTCGACATCTGGGCGGTTCTCTCGCGGCGCTACTACGGCCGCTACAAGGATCCACGCGGGAATCTGAGCCTGATCGCGAAAGCCCGCAACTCTGGGAAGATGATCTGGTCGTCCACCTACACAGGCGTCGACGGCAGCCCGGGCTACAGCGCCGGCGAGCCCCTCTCCGACCCGCGGATGTTTCTGCTCTGGAACGCGCTCGAGGGGATCCAGGGGACCCTGTACGCGCAGGGGCTGACGTCGTACACGAAGGGAAACCCGCTGGACGCCGTAGCGGCGAACGGCGAGTCCGTGCTCGTCTACCCCGGCGCCGACGGGCCGGTCGCAAGCGCCCGGCTCGAGCAGATCCGCGACGGGATCGAGGACTGGGACGTGCTCGACCTCGTCCGGCGGAAGCGCGGTCTCGCCGGCGTGCGGACGATCCTCGCCGACGCCGGCCTGTTCACCGCGACGCCGGCGCGGGTCGAGCTCGCCTGCACCGTCGGCTGCGAGCTGCACGGATCGACGCGCTACTCCTGGCCGCAGTGGTCGCACGACGCGGCGACCGCCCAGAAAATCGACGCCGCACACCTCCAGGCACTGCGCGTCGCGTCAGGCAGCTGAGAATGCGGCGTTGATGGCCGGCACGTGGTCCGGCCACAGCGTCGATTTGCCTGCGAACCCGAGCCTGCACGCTTCCTCGGCCGCCGCCCGCAACCCGGCCGCATCGTCGCCGTAGTACACGCTGTCAACGGGTGCCTCGAGGCCAGACTCACGGCACGCCGTGACGAGTCGCTCTCGGGCGGCCAGGAGAGCTGCCCAGCTGTCCGGACAGCCGAGATCGGCGGTCAGGTCCTTGCTCCCGAGCGACAGCGTGAGCACGCCGGGAACCGCGGCGATCTCGTCGGCGGCGGCCAGCCCGACTGCGCTTTCGATCGAGCAGATCACGGGTACGCCCGGCGTGCGGGCGGAGAGCAGGCGGGCGTCGTCGGCGGAGCCGACCTTCGGAAGGCGGAGGCCGATTGCGCCTCGGGCCGCGGCCAGGTCGGCTTCCAGGTCGTCACTCCACGCCGGATGCACCCGCACCCAGGCCTGCCTCGTCGCCAGCGTCTCCTCGACGATCGCCCGCGCCTCGTCGCCGCGCCCGGCCGGTACCCCGTCCTCGAGATCGAGCACGACCACGTCTGCGCCGTGCCCGAAGGCATCGTCGATCCGCATCCGGTCGTCGCCGGGCGCGTACAGGTAGCTACGGGCCGGCACGCCTCGCCGCCTCGACGAGCTTCGGCGGCGCGACCTCCGCGAACGCGTCCTCGACGATCCCGGTCAGCTCGTCCCAATCCAGGTTGCGGTCGAGCCTGACGCCGAGCCAGCCGCGGTGACCGACGTACGGCGGGACGAAGAACCGTTCCGGGTCGGCCTCGGCCAGCATCTGCTGGAGACCGGTCGGTGCGGCACACCAGATCGCGAAGCGGCCGTCGCCGTGGTGGTTCGTCAGCACCATCACGAACGGGCGCTTGTCACGGACGAAAAAGGTCGGCGCGCCGTGCGAGAGGCGCTCGGTCGTCTCCGGCAAGCCGAGGCAGATCGCCCGGAGCTGCTCGAGGATACGCTCTCGCTCGCTCGCGGTCACCACGCGGTCATTCTCTACGCTTCGGCCGTGGCGGAACTGCCGCTGACCGGTGGCTGCCTCTGCGGAGCTGTTCGCTTCGAGGTCACCCAGCCTCTGCTCGATGCGCTCTATTGCCATTGCACGCGCTGCCAGCGACGCACGGGCGGCGCGGCGTCGATCTCGGCACGAGCGGTTCCGGGCTCCGTCCGGATCGTCAGCGGCGAGGAGCTGCTCGCCTCCTTTGACCCGCCCGACGGCTCCTCGAAGGTCTTCTGCTCGGCCTGCGGTGGCGGGCTGTGGGCACAGAGCCCGGCCGATTCCGACCTGAAGTTCGTCCGCATGGGCACGTTCGACGCCGATCCGGGGATCAGGCCGTCATACCACCAGTTCACCGCCTACGCCGCGCCGTGGGAGCCGATTCCAGACGACGGGCTACCGCGCTACCCGGAACGGAAGCCTCCGTCCTGATGCCGGTTCACGTCAGCTCGCCGACGGTCGTGGCCGGAGTGGGCGACAAGGTGATCCGCGAGCTGGTCGGCAATGTCAACACGGGCACGGCCTCGCTCAGCGTCGCCCGCATGTCCAGCCCTCCCGGGTGGGAGGAGCCGGCGCAGACGCCTGAGTTCGACGAGGTGACGGTCGTGCTCGAGGGCACGGTCGTCGTCGAGCACGACGGCGGCCGGATCGAGGTGGCGCCGGGCGAAGCGCTGCTGGCCCGCGCGGGCGAGCGCGTCCGCTACTCGACACCCAGTGGCGCCGAGTACATGGCGATCTGCGTCCCGGCGTTTACCCCTGAAGCCGCAAGGCGAGACCAGTAAAGGAGCATCCACATGTGCAGGAACATCCGAACCCTCTACAACTTCGACCCGCCGACCAGCGCCGAGGAGATGCACGACGCGGCCGTCCAGTACGTCCGGAAGGTGAGCGGCATGCAGAAGCCGTCGCAGGCGAACGAGGCCGTTTTCGAACGGGCTATCGAGGAGGTCACGACGGCGACCGCCCGACTGCTCGACGGGCTGGTCACGTCGGCTCCCCCGCGCGACCGCGAGGTCGAAGCGGAAAAGCGTCGCGCCCGCGCGGCCGTCCGTTTCGGCACCGCCGCGTAGCCCGCAATGCGATTCCGGCGTGGAGCAACGCTCGACCCGAACCAGGTCACCGACGCCCGCGGCCGCCGCGCTACGCCGGGAGGGCTTGCCCTGGGCGGCGGCGGCCTCGGCATCGTCGGTGTCGTCATCTTCCTCGCGATCTACCTGCTCGGCGGCGGAGGCGGCCTCGGCCAACTCGGGCAGCTCGACAACCAAACGGTCGGCAGGGGCGATACGCCCAGCACCATCGATCAGGACTGCCGGACGGGTGAAGACGCCAACACGCGTGACGACTGCCGCGTCGTCGCGGTCGTGAACAGCGTCCAGAAGTTCTGGGACGGGGTCTTCGAGCGCAGCAACCGCCGGTACACCTACGTCGACACGGTGTTCTTCACCGATTCGGTCCAGACCGGGTGCGGCTACGCCACGTCCCAGGTCGGCCCGTTCTACTGCCCGGCGGACAAGCTCGTCTACATCGACCTCGGCTTCTTCGACGACGTGAAGGACCAGCTCGGCGTCGAGGTGACGCCCTTCGTCCAGGCATACGTGATCGCCCACGAGTACGGCCACCATGTGCAGGACCAGCTCGGCGTCCTCGAGGCGATCAGAGGGAGCACACAAGGGCCCGAGAGCAAGGG
>JBKPPY010000072.1:0-12789 GCA_046733845.1 Actinomycetota bacterium
GCCTTGCGGCTCCGCGACGGTCGCGGTGCAGAAGGGTCGCGCCGCCGGCGCCTGCCAGTTGACCACGATCGGCGTCTGGTCGTCGTGAACCCAGCGACGCCCGACGTACAGGGGGCGTACGACGCCGTCGAGGTCGAGGAGGCCGAAGCACAGGCCGCGCTCGGCGTCCTCGAACGTGACCAGCCGCTTGGCCGCCCAGGCCTCGAGAACGAGCGCCTCGATCTCGCCGATGCCAGCTTCCCCGCTCGCTCGACCTGCTGTCTCATCTCCTCCAGACAGGCGTAGGCATGGTCGACGTAGGCCTGTTCCGACTCGAGCTCGGGATGCATGCCGGCCGCGTCTGCTAGGCGAGGTCGACCAGGTCGCCCAGCCGCACCCGTCCCGGCTGCGAGACCGCGCCCCAGACCCCGAACGGCAGCCGTTCCGTCGTCTCCATGTCGCTGCGGTACTCGGCGAGAACGTCGAGCGTCGGCAGGTCCCGCACGCCGGTTTCTGGATGCCGGCTGGTGACGAGGCAGCGGCCGACGTTGCCGCCAAAGGCGACGGTAGCCTCGCCGAGCCGAATGCTGCGGCCGATCCACGAGTCCTCTTCATGCGCTCCGAGTCCGTCCACTCCGAACAGCATCCGGAAGCGGCGCGGGTCGATCGGCACACGGATACCCGCCGCCTCACGCATCGCCTCGAGCGAGCCGGTGGAGAGCACCGTGACGCTCGCGGGGCCGCGGTCGACGGCGTCGCCGGCCTCGACAGCCTGGACGAGCCGGAGATTGCGTCCGACGAACGACGTCAACGCGTCGGACCACGGCCCGACCACCAGCCGCCCCTCGACCTCGCGGCCGTAGAAAAGGGTCGTCACGGGGCCGTCCAGCTCCACCGTGCCCTCGGCGACACCGCCGTCGGGAAAGCGGAGCATCAGCGTGCCGTCCTCCTCGTTCCAGGTGGGAACGATCTGCTGGAGCTCGCCGAGCTGCTTGCCGTTCAGCAGCCGACCGTCGTCGCCGATAACGTGGAAGCGCCGGTTCCCGCGCACGCCTGACGGCTCGAGCTGCACTTCCGAGCGCTGCTCGAGTGCCATGCCCTTCACAGGGGCAACGCTGATCCACGCGACGCGGGCGGTCACCGCCTCAGTGTCGCACTCGGGGCGGTGCGAGGCATCGGTTATGGTCCAGCCACCGACCGCAGCGTTGGCGACGGGAAAGGATGGTCGAGAGATGCAGCTGAAGATCCGGCGCTCCTCGCCCAAGCGGAACCGGGCGAAGCAGGCGCTGATCGCCGCTGGCGCAATCGGCCTCGCCGCGGAAGGCGTGCGGCGACGGCGGCACCGCAAGCACCAGACGGACGCGCCAGAGCACTGATTCGGCTTGTTCGGACGTGTCCCAGGGACAGTCCCTGGGACACGTCCGAAGCCGTCGATACGGTTCCGCGCCGTGCGCCTCATCGTCGCGCGCTGCGAGGTTCGCTACACCGGGCGGCTGACCGCTGTCCTGCCGGCGTCGACGCGGCTGTTGATGTTCAAGTCGGACGGCTCGGTCCTCATCCATGCCGACGCCGGCGGGTACAAGCCGCTGAACTGGATGACGCCTCCGACGGCGATCGAGGAATCGAGCGATGCGATCCTCGTCCGCAAACGGGCGGGGAAAACGGAGGACCGCCTCGAGATCCGGCTCCTCGAGGTGCTGAGCGACGTCACCCACGAGATGGGTGAGGCGGCCGCCCTGGAGAAGGACGGGGTCGAGCGCGACCTCCAGGAGTTGCTGGCCGATCGGCCCGAAGCGCTCGGCGAGGAGCTCCGGCTCGTCCGCCGGGAATGGCCGACCGACATCGGACCGGTTGATTTGATGTGCCGCGACGCCGACGACACCTGGGTGGCGGTCGAGGTGAAGCGGATCGCGGGGATCGAGGCGGTCGAGCAGCTCGTCCGCTACCTGGAGCGGATCCGGCTCGACCCGGCCAGAGCCGACTGCCGGGGAGTGCTCGTGGCGACGCGGTTCCGGCCGCAGGCGCTGACGCTCGCCGACTCACGGGGCGTGAGCTGCGTCGAGGTCGATTTGGCCGTCCTCCGCGGAGACCGTGAACCCGAGCTGACGCTCTTCAGCTGAGTGGCCAGCCGGCGGAGCGCACGGCCGACGGGCGACTCCAGCTCGACCCGGCGCCACTCCGAATGGAGCTCGTTCTGGGAGCGGGGAAGGTCGCTAGATAGCACGATCGGTCGTTCTTGATAATACGAACGGTCGTGCTACGTTGTCAAGCGTGAGCACGACGAAGAAGCGTCGCGCGGACGGAGAGCAGACGCGCGCGACGATCCTCGACGCGGCCACGAAGCTCGCGACTGTCGAAGGGCTGGATGGACTCTCGATCGGCCGTCTCGCCGACCACATCGGGATGTCGAAGAGCGGCCTCTACGCCCACTTCGGCTCGAAGGAGGAGCTCCAGCTCGCCGCGATCGACACGGCGGCCGAGATCTTCACCGAGACGGTTATCAGGCCTGCCCGCGAGCCCGAGACGGCGTTCGCACGGTTGGAGTCGCTCTGCGAGAGCTTCCTGCGCTACCTGGAGCGGTCCGTGTTTCCCGGCGGCTGCTTCTTCGCATCGGCGACTGCCGAGCTCGACACGCACCCAGGGCCGGTGCGGGAGAAACTCGTCGCGGCGATGGACGCGTGGCTCCAGCTGATCGAGCGCCGAGTCCGCGAGGCGCAGGAGGCTGGAGAGCTCGACGCAGCCGAGGATCCGGCGCTGCTCGCCTTCGAGCTCGACGCCTTCATGAAGATGGGCAACTCGCTGTGGCTCCTCCACGGCGACCGCAGCGGGCTCGACCAGGCGCGGACGGCCATCCGCGCGCGGCTCGACCGCGCGCGCGAGCCCTCCTAACGGCCGCGCTCGACACGCCAGCGGTCCTCGATCTCGCCGCCGCGAACCGCGACCAGCTCGTCGGTCAGGTTGACGGCGAGGCACACGTGATTCGGAACGACGCGTACCTGTTGACCGAGCTGAAGATCGTCGCCGGAGGCGAGCTCGACGTAGCCGTGCTCCTCGTCCAGCCGGACGAGCATCGAGTCGGGCGCCTCCAGCACGAGCCCGAAACCGTCGTCGGCGCGCTCGGAGCTGACCGTCTTGCTGCCCGCATCGATGATCGCCCGGCCGTCGCGTCGGCTGATGACGGTTGCGGAGACCGTGAGCGCGACCTCGTCGAGCGTGGCCGCGCCCGAGGCGACGGTGTTGCGGTCGTTGAAGGCATACGTGCCGACGCGGTACTCGGTGACGACAGGACGAAGCTCGCCGGAGTGCCACATCGCCGGTGTCCCACCGGCCGACACCGTCGAGACCGGCAGGCCTCGACGCCGGATGAGGGCCGACGCCGCCTCGAGGAACGCGCGCGCTCCGGGCGGCGAGGGAAAGGTCAGCAGGCCGCCGAACCGTAGGCCCGGCGTGTGCGCAATCGCCGCCGCGAGCTCCGCTGCGTTCTCGGGGGACGAGACTCCCGTCCGGCCGAGCCCGGTGTCGCAGTCGGCCAGGACGCTGAGCTCCCGTCCTGCGTCGGAGGCCGCACGGGCGAGACCCGCCAGCAGCACGTGATCGTCGGCAGTGACGCTGACAGTTGCCCGTCCGAGCAGTCGCGCGAGCTGCTCGAGCTTGCGGCCCCCGACGACGTTGTACGGGACGAGAACGTCGTCGACGCCCGCGTCGACCATGACCTCGGCTTCGTGAAGGGTCTGGCACGTCACGCCGCGGGCGCCGAGCTCGACCTGGCGCAAGGCGACCTCGACGCACTTGTGCGTCTTCACGTGGGGTCGGTTCGAGAGACCGACCTGGTCGCAGTGCTCCTGCCAGCGCGTCAGGTTCGACTCGAGGCGGTCGAGGTCGACGACCGCAGCCGGCGTGGTGACGTCGAGTGTCACCCAGGCCGGCGGGCGATCTCGGGCTGGATCGGCCTCACGCGACTTCCAGCCGCACCCCGGTCGCGGCGTCGAAGAGGTGCGCCTCGTCCACCCGCGGGCAAAGCGACACCATGGCCTCGCGCTCAGGCGCCCGGCGCGCCTCGCTGCGGGCGACGAGCTTGACCTGCTCGCCGCCGTGGTCGGCGACACAGAACACGTAGGCGTCCGCACCGATCTCTTCGACCACTTCGACGCGCGCAGGGATTCCGCCGGGCCCGAGATCCAACGACTCCGGCCGCAGGCCGAGCACGACCGTCCCGTTCGACGCCGGCAGGGAACGGGGCAGCGGGACGCTCACGCCGCAGAAGGAACATCCGTCATCGTTGGTCGGGGCCTCGAGCAGGTTCATCGACGGCGAGCCGATGAACCCGGCAACGAAGGTGTTCGCGGGCCGCTCGTAGAGCGCGCGCGGGACGTCGCACTGCTGGAGGCGCCCGTCCTTCAGGACGGCGACGCGGTGGCCGAGTGTCATCGCCTCCGCCTGGTCGTGTGTGACGTAGACGGTGGTGACGCCGAGCCGCGATTGGAGTGCGGCGATGTCCGCCCGCATCTGGACGCGCAGCTTCGCGTCAAGGTTCGAGAGCGGCTCGTCCATGAGGAAGACGCTCGGCTCCCGGACGATCGCACGGCCCATCGCCACCCGCTGGCGCTGGCCGCCGGAGAGCTGACCCGGCTTTCGCGCGAGGTAGTCCTCGAGCTCGAGCAGCTCGGCGACGTCGCGGACGCGCCGCTCGCGCTCGGCTTTCTTGACGCCGGCCACCTTCAGCGGGAATCCGATGTTGGCCGCCACGGTCAGGTACGGGTACAGCGCGTAGTTCTGGAAGACCATCGCTACGTCGCGATCTTTCGGCGGGAGGAAGGTGACGTCTCGCTCGCCGATGTAGATCGCACCCGCGTCGACCTGCTCGAGCCCGGCGAGCATGCGCAGCGCAGTTGTCTTGCCGGATCCGGACGGCCCCACCAGCACCATGAACTCGCCGTCTGCGATGTCGAGATCGAACGTGTCGACTGCAGCCGCGTCGTTCCCCGGATACACCCGCGTCGCCTGCCGAAAATGCACTTCAGCCATCGTTCACGCCCGCCGCCGCCGTTACCTCGGCGCGAACCCGTGTGAGCGCGTCCAGCTCGGCGCCGGCGGTGTCGAGGGCGAGGAGTGCCGCCCCGACGATCGGCGGCGTGCCGGTCACTCGGACGCTCGGTGCCGACGACCGCTCGCGCAGACCCTCTCGGATGCGCTCGACCACGCGCGAATTCTCACCCCTGAGCAGCCCGCCTCCGAGCAGGACCTCGACCGGCCGCTCCTCGAGCCCGAGTCGCCGCATCGCGGTCCAGGCGAGTGCGACGACTTCGGCTGCGAGCCGGTCGACGATCTCCGCAGCAACCTCGTCGTGCTCGGCTTCGGCGAAGACGATCGGCGCCAGCTCGAGCACCCGACGCTCCGCGATCTCCTTGCGGTGGATCGACTCGGCGAGCTCGTGCGGCGTCGAGAGCCCGTAGTGGACAGGCACGACGTATTCGAGCGTCGTCTTCCGGCCGCGGCCGTCGAAGCTGCGTGCGGCCTTGGAGACCGCGGTCAGGCCCACGTCGAACCCGCCGCCCCAGTCACCGGTGATCGCGCCGAGCGCTGGAAAGCGGACCTGCCGGCCGTCGGGCGCCACGCCGACGCAGTTGATGCCGGCGCCGCAGACGACGGCGACACCCCAGCCGTCCTCGGTGCCCGCGCGGAGCACCGCGAACGTGTCGTTCAGGACGGTCGTGCTCCGCGCCCAGCCGCGTGCGTCGACCAGCCCCGCGAGGCGTTCCTCCTCTCGGGGGAAGTCGACCCCGGCCATGCACAGCGTGGCGATCGACGCGACCCTGCCGTTCAGGCCGGCCTCCTCGACCAATCCTTCGAGCACCCGGATGCAGCCGTCTTCACCGAGGTGGTGAGGTGAGCTCTGCGGCCCCCGTGCGAACGCGAGCAGGCCGCCGTCCTCGCCGACCAGCGCCAGGTCGGTCTTCGAGTTTCCGCCGTCGACTGCGAGCAGGACGGTCATGCGGCGAGCGCCTCCAGCGCGAGCCGCTCGAGCAGCTCTTCGCTCAGCTCGTACTGGGCGATCAGCGGGTGCGTGAGAAGGGCCTTCTTGGCGGTGACCGGGTCCTGCGTCACGGCAGCCTCCGCGGTCAGGCGCTCGTACGCGGCAACGTGCTGAACGAGCCCGAGCAGCTCCGGCGCGAGCGGCGCCTGGTCGAGGGGCACGATCCGGCCCGACTCGACCCGGGCCGGGACCTCGACGACGTCGTCGTCGGCGAGCCCCGCGAGGACGCCGCCGTTCCGCATGTCGACCTCGTGGACCTCGGGGATGTCGTACGCGAGCGAGCGCACGAGCCCTGCGGCGGCCTCGCTGTAGAACGCGCCGCCGCGCTTCTCGAGCAGTGCGGGCTTCGTGTCGAGCGACGGGTCGCGGTAGAGCTCGAGCAGCTTGCGCTCGATCTCCGCGACCGTCTCGGCACGCGGCGTGCCCGACAGCTGCTCGGCGAGGACTGCGTCGTGCTCGTAGAAGTAGCGCAGGTAGTACGAGGGCACTGCGCCGAGCTCCTCGAGCAGCCGGGCCGGCAGCTGCACTTCGTCCGCGAGGTCCTCGGCTCGCTCGGCGAGCAGGTCGGGGAGGACGTCGCCGCCGTCGAGCATTACCGCCCGCACCCAGGTCAGATGGTTGAGGCCGACCTGGTCGACCACGACCCGCGCCGGCTCGACCTCGAGCCACGCGGCGAAACGACGCTGGAACGTGATCGCGACGTTGCAGAGTCCGACCGCCCGATGGCCGGCGTCGAGGAGCGCGCGGGTGACGATCCCGACCGGGTTCGTGAAGTCGACGATCCACGCGTCCGGACCCGCGAGCTCGCGCACCTGCTCGGCGATCCCGAGCAGCACCGGGACCGTGCGGATCGCCTTCGCGAAGCCGCCTGCGCCGGTCGTCTCCTGGCCGATGCACCCGCACGGAAGCGGCGCCGTCTCGTCCTCGAGGCGGGCGGCCTGACCGCCGACGCGGATCTGGACGAGGACGAAGTCGGCGTCCTCGACCGTCCGCTCGAGGTCACCTCCGAGCGAAAGGTCGCCGCGGAACCCGGCCCGGTCGAGCATCCGGTTCGCGAGCCCGCCGACGACGTCCAGGCGGGACGAATCGACGTCGTGCAGGGCGAGCCGCTCGATCTCCAGCCCGGCGAGACCGGCGACGAGCTCCGGCGTGTAGGTCGAGCCGGCGCCGACGACTGCCAGCTTCATCCCTTCACCCCCGTGAGGGTCACGCCCTCGACGAATGCCCGCTGGGCGAGGAAGAAGAGGATGATCACCGGCGCCATGACGACCAGCGTCGCCGCCATCGTCAGGTTCCACTGCACCTGGTGAAGGTTTCGGTACTGGGAGAGGCCGACCGAGACGGGCCAGTGCGCGGGGTTCTCGCCGGTGTAGAGGAGCGGCAGGAAGAAGTCGTTGAACGTGTACAGCACCGAGAAGAGCGCGACCGCGGCAATCGCAGGCTTCGCCAGCCGCACCACCACCGTCGTCAGGATCCTCAGCTCGCCGCACCCGTCCACCCGCGCGGCGTCGAGGTACTCCTCCGGGATGGAGAGGAAGAACTGGCGCAGCAGGAAGATCGAGAACGCATCGCCCAGCCAGGCCGGGATGATCAGCGGCCAGAGCGACCCGACGAACTGGAAGCCGATCGCATTCCCCAGCTTCGCCCACATCACGTACAGCGGGACGACGGCGACCTGCGGCGGCAGCATCAGCGAGATCAGGACGATCAGGAAAACCGCGTCGCGCCCCTTCCAGCGGATCTTCGCCAGCGCGTAGGCGACCGGAATCGACGACACGAGTAGCCCGAGCGTCGCCAGGCCGGCATACATCAGCGTGTTCAGCATCCACCGCCAGAGCGGTGCCTGGCGGAAGACCTCGACGAAGTTGCTCCACTGGAACGGATGCGGCCAAAGCGACGGGGTCAGCGCCTGACCGTCGGTCATGAGCGCGGTCAGCGCGATGAAGACGATCGGGAGGAGGAACGCAATCACGAGCACGATCAGGATGCTGTGGTCGGCGACAGCGATCAGGAAGCGCCGCCTGCGGACCGCGGCCGGCGCCTTCCGCTTGACGATCGTCGCCGGGACTGGGACGTCCATCAGCAGTGCCCCGTCCAGTAATGCCGCTGATGCTCTCGGTCGCGAGCACCAAGCCAGGCAAGGACGCAGGGAGCTCCGATATGGGGACATATCGGAGCGACTGAGGACGCCGCATGGCGCCGCGTGATCGCGACCGAGAGCGCAGTATGTGTTGCTGGACGGGGCACTATCTAATCGCGCCTCCGTAGTGCACCCAGCGTCGCGAGTTGCGGACGATCACGAGCGTGACCGCGAAGGAGACGCCGAGCAGCAGGACCGCGAGCGCGCTCGCGTAGCCCATGTTGAAGTACTTGAACCCGTGGTAGTAGAGGAGGATCGGGTAGAAGAGCGTCGATCCCTCCGGGTAGCCGAGCTCGAGCGAACTGACGGCTCCGGCCTGTGAGGCGTTCCCGCCGGCGATGCTCGCCGCGACCCACGCCTGCGTGAAGTACTGCAGGCCGTAGATCACGCCGAGAACGACGGAGAACAGGATCACGGGGCTGATCGACGGGATCGTCACCCAGCGAAGCTTCTGGAACGGGCTCGCGCCGTCGAGGTCGGCCGACTCGTACAGATGCCGGGGGACCTCGAGGATCGCGGCCAGGAAGATGATCATGAACGTCCCCACGCCCCACATCGAGAGCAGGACGAGCGAGGGCTTCGACCAGCCGGGATCGTTGAACCAGAGCGGCCCTTGGATCCCGAGGTGCCCGAGCAGCGTGTTGATCGGGCCCGTCCCCGGGTTGAGGATGTAGACGAAACCGAGCGTCGCCGCGACCGGCGGCACGAGCGCGGGCAGGTAGAAGACGGTGCGGAAGAAGCCGGCGCCGGTCCTCGCCCGGGTCAGCATCGTTGCGATCCCGAAGGCGAAGAGCACCTGGAGCGGGACGCCGATGACGATGATCCAGAGGGTGTTCCTGATCGCCGGCCAAAGGTCGGGATCCTTGGTGAACGCGTAGCGGTAGTTCGCGAGCCCGATCCAGCGTGGCGGATTGAGCAGGTCGTAGTGCGTCAGCGACAGATAGACGTTCATCACCAGCGGATAGAGCAGGAAGACGGTGAAGCCGACGATCCACGGGCTCATCAGCGCGAGGACGAGACGCCTGCGCCGCCACGCGGCCTTCCTTTTCTCCCGCCGGTGATCGGGAACCGGCAGGGCCGGGGCCGAAGCCCCGGCCACCGCTGCCGGTAGCGAATTCACGGAACCTTGTTGCCCTTGCCCGCCTGCTCGATCTTCGCGTCGATCTGCTTGTCGACGGTACGCAGGCCGCTGACCAGGTCGCTCGGCTTCACCTTCCCAGCCTGCCACTTGACGATGAAGTTCGTGAACGTCGTCAGGTGATCGAGGCCGATCGGCGTGATCGGCGTCGTCTGCGAGTGCGGGTTGGTGAAGATCTTCAAGAACGTCGCGAAGTTCTTGTCGGGGATGAGCTCCTTGGACTTCGACGAGCTCACAGTCGACGGGACGTTCCTGATCCCGTTCGAGAACTTCGCGAGCGCGTGGTCATTCGTGGTCAGGTACTTGACGAGGTCCCACGCCTGGTCTTGATGCTTGCCGCCCTTCGGGATGCCGATAATCGTCCCATTGACGGCACCGGCGCCGTAGAGCTCGGGATGGCCGTCCGCGACCGGCATCGGCGCTGTCGCGTACTTGAGCTCGGGGTGCTCGTTCTTGATGAACGCGACCCGCCACTCGCCGTCCAGCATCATCGCCAGCTTGCCCGTCTCGAACGGATGCGACGGGGCGAACTCGTCGCCCGCGCCCGCCTGCCAGCGGACGAGCTTGTCGTAGCCGTAGAAGTCGACCAAGTTCTTCTGCCAGCGCAGGAACTTCGCCCAGGCGGTGTCGGTCGCCAGGCTCGACTTGCCGTTCTTGTCGAAGTAGCGGGCGCCGATCAGCGGCTGGTAGCCCGAGGCGCCGTTTCCGTAGCCGCCGAGGTAGAAGTTCATGTTCGGGTCGTAGCCGACGACCTTGAGCGAGCCGTTCCCGCTCTTCTGGGTCAGCTTCTTCGCATAGGCGGCCAGCTGGGACAGCGTCTTCGGCGGGCCTTTCAGTCCGGCCTTCTTGAAGAGCGCGGTGTTGTAGTAGAGCCCGGTCGCGTCCGCCAGCAGCGGCAGGGCGCAGCGCGTGCCCTTGTACTGCGTGTAGTACCGCGACGTCGCCGGGAACTGGTTGACGTCGATGTGGTCGCGCTTGAGCAGCGGCCCGAGGTCGATCCACCCGCCGGACGGGCAGAAGATGCCGACGTTCGACGACATGAACGAGCTGACGACGTCGGGGACGTTGCCCGAGCGGAGCGCCGCGAAGATCTTGTCGTCGTTAATCCCGCCGACCACCTTCACGTCGACGTCGGGGTGCTTCTGATCGTACTCCGCCACCACCTTCTTGAATTCGGTGAGTTCGTGGCCGGCGCTCCAGCCGACCCAGATGGTTATCGTCGTCGCCTGCTTGTGCACAGCAGCCGACGGAGTGCGCGACGCCGCTCCCACCGAAACCGCGACGGCACCCGCGGCGATCAATGCGAGCAGGACGACGCCCATGGCCACCCGTTTCATCCGCTCCTCCTCTGTTCGTCGCTGGAACGTCGTTAGTTAAGTTTCCGAACCGCGATTGATGACAGGTCTGCATCACGGCGTCAAGTAGGACGAATTTGTGCCGTTCTGGGTTAATGTTCCTGACCATATGTATCGAAAACCGGCGATTCCCCCGCTGCTCAAGGATCTGAACGAGCGCACCGTCCTGGACACGATCCGGGCCGGTGCCCCAATCTCGCGAGCCGAGATCTCGCGCCGGGCCGGGATCTCGAAGCCGACCGTGTCCCTCGCGCTGCAGGCGCTGCTCGAGGCCGGCATCGTCCGCGAGGCGACCGAGGAGCCAGGGGGGCCAAGCTACGGTGCCGTCTTCTTCGAGCCGGTTCCGGAAGCTGCGCTGATCCTCGGGTTCGACCTCGGGGCACGCTTTCTCCGCGGCGCGGTCTGCGACCTCGGCGGGACGATCCGGGCACGGCAGGACGTCGAGCTGCCGGTTCCCGGCGCGAAGCCGGCGCTGGAGGCGATCGGATCGCTTCGCGCCTCGTTGGTGGAAGCGAGCGGGCTCGCGGACGAGCTCGTCGACGGGGTCGTCGTCGGCGTGCCCGGAGTCGTCGCCGACGGAGGGCGCATCGAGCTGGCGCTCAACGTCCCGGGCCTCGAGGAGTTTGACGTCGCCGGCGAGCTTGCGAGCACGCTCGACCTGCCGGTCACGCTCGAGAACGACATCAACCTCGCCGCCCTCGGGGAGCAGTGGTCAGGCGTGGCCCGTGGCGTCGACGACTTCGTCTTCATCTCGATCGGTACCGGTCTCGGCGCCGGGCTCGTCCTGCGCGGAGAGCTCCACCGCGGCCACAACGGCGCCGCCGGCGAGCTCGACTACGCGCTCGGGAGTCTCGGGACCGAGCTGGACCCGTGCGCCGGCGCCGTTGTCGCCCTCGCCGAGACGTTGGCCCGCGACACGCGGAAGAAGACCGCACTGGCCGCGCCCTACGACGCCCGCAAGCTGTTCGCGGCGGCGCGTGACGGCGACGAGCTCGCCCGTGCCGTGGTGACCGAGAGCGCGCGTCGGATCGCGATGCACGTCGCGCCGATTGCCGGCGTCGCCGACGTCGAGCTGGTCGTCCTCGGCGGTGGGGTCGGCTCGAACGGCGACCTGCTGCTCGAGCCTGTCCGCGGCCTGCTGCAAAACTGGCTGCCGTATCCGCCGCGCGTCGAGGTGTCGAGCCTCGGCGACGGCGCCGTGCTGATGGGCGCGCTCTCGGTGGGTCTGCGGGCGGCGCTCGACCGGGTGTTCGTGAACCGGCGCGCGGCGCGCCGGCCCGTGCCGAGTCTGTAACGAACCGTCCAAATTCCGGGCGGAGGCGCGGATCGGCGCGCATCCTGGAACGGTGGAACGGCTGGTGGTGCCGCTGGCGATCGCGGGCGTGGTCCTCGGGTTGGTGCTGATCTGGCGGGCCTCGGCGCCGGCGCAGCCGGTCCTGGTCGCCAGTCCGACGCTCACGCCGGGCGTTCTCAACCCCGAGGTTCGCCAGGAGACGATCGGCGAGACGATCTGTCGGACCGGCTGGACGCGGACGATCCGGCCGCCGACGAGCTATACCGGCGCTCTCAAGCTCCGGCAGATGCGCGAATACGGTGTCGGTGGCGACCCGGCCGCCTACCAGGAGGACCATCTGATCAGCCTGGAGCTCGGCGGCCACCCAACCGACCCGCGCAACCTCTGGCCCGAGCCGCGGCCGCACGCGGAGGACGTGGACCGGATCGAGAACGAGCTGAACCGCAAGGTTTGCTCGGGCGAGCTCACGCTGGTCGAGGGGCAGCGCCGCGAGTCGGAGCTGAAGCACCGCTCGGGATGACAAGATCCATGCGTGCTCGAGCTCACTCCGGACCAGCTGCTCTCGACGACGCGGGCGGTGCGCAAGCGCCTCGACCTCTCGCGACCGGTGGAGCGCGCGCTGCTCGAGGAGTGCCTCCGCCTCGCCCAGCAGGCGCCGACGGGCAGCTATCGCCAGGACTGGCACTTCCTGGTCGTCACCGACACCCGCCTACGTGAAGGCCTCGCCGACCTCTGGCGGGAGGGGGCCGACAAATACCTCGCCGGTGTCGGCGACCCCGAGGCGATCCCGGGCATGATGGGCCGCGTCCTCGGCGGCGTCTTCCATCTGCGCGACCACCTCCACGAGGT
>JBKPPY010000073.1:0-4999 GCA_046733845.1 Actinomycetota bacterium
ATCGAGCTGCGGGGCCTCGTCAAGTCGTATCGCACCGGCGACCAGGTCGTTCCGGCGGTGCGTGGGATCGACGTCACGATCGCCCCGCGCGAGACGGTCGCGCTGCTCGGGCCGAACGGCGCCGGCAAGTCGACGACGATCGACGTGATCCTCGGGCTCGCCCGCCCCGACGCAGGCACGGTCTCCGTCTTCGGCCAGGAGCCTTCTGCGGTGATCGAAGGCGGGCGGGTCGGCGCGATGCTCCAGTCGGGCTCTCTGCTCCGTGACCTGACCGTCAGGGAGCTCGTGCAGATGATGGCCGCGCTCTTCCCCTACCCACTTGACGTCGACGAGGTCCTCGAGCTGACGGGTAGCGCCGGAATCGCGGGTCAGCTCACACAGAAGCTGTCCGGTGGGCAGGCACAGCGCGTCCGCTTCGCCCTCGCGCTCGTGCCCGACCCGGAGCTGCTCGTCCTCGACGAGCCGACGGTCGGAATGGACGTCGAGACCCGCCGTGCGTTCTGGTCGACGATGCGCGACTTCGCAGCGCGAGGCAGGACGGTGCTGTTCGCGACCCACTACCTGGAGGAAGCCGATGCCTATGCCGACCGAATCGTGCTCATGGCGCGTGGCACGATCGTCGCGGACGGCCCGCCGACCGAGATCAAGGCGATGGTCGGTTCGCGCACGATCCGCGCAACCCTGCCGAACGTCCCGGCCGAGGAGCTCGAGCGGCTGCCGGGTGTGACGAGGGCGGAGCTTCGTGGAGAGGCTGTCATCCTCGTGTGCTCGGACTCGGACCGGGCGATCAGAGCCCTACTCGAGCGGTTTCCGGTCGCGCGTGACCTGGAGATCACGGGTGCCGACCTCGAGCAGGCATTCCTTCAGCTCACCGCCGAGGAGGAGCTGGCGGCGTGAGCGTCGCTCGCCTTCGGCTCGCTCGCGCGGGGGAAACGGCCGGCTTCCCCCGCGAGCCCCCTTCCCCAACTGCCTGCGCACCTCAGCAAGGGTTCGGGGCCGCGCCCGCCATGTCGGTCGCGGCCGCGGAAACCCCCTCGACGACGGGAGAGGTCTGCCAATGAGTCGGGCGACCTACATCCGCTGTGAGCTCTTGCGGACGCTCCGCAACCGCCGTTACGTCGTGTTCGCCCTCGGGTTTCCGATCGTCCTCTACTTCCTGATCGCCGGTCCGAACAAGAACGAGGGCGATCTGGGCGGCAGCGGCCTCTCGGCACCGCTGTACTACATGGTCGGCCTCGCCTCCTTCGGAGCGATGAACGCGATGCTCTCGATCGGCGGGCGAATCGCGACCGAGCGCACGGCCGGCTGGAATCGCCAGCTCCGGCTGACCCCGCTTACCGCCCGCGACTACTTCCGGGCGAAGATCCTGACCGGCTACATGACCGCACTGGCAGCGCTCGTGCTGCTGTACATCGCGGGCACGACGCTGGGCGTGCGTCTGGACGCAGGGGACTGGCTGAAGATGACCGGCTTGATCCTCGTCGGGCTGATCCCCTTCGGCGCGCTGGCGATCCTGCTCGGCCACCTGGTCACGGCCGACGCGATCGGACCCGCGATGGGCGGACTCGTCGCGGTGCTCGCAGTGCTCGGCGGGGTCTGGTTCCCGCTCACGAGCGGCGCCCTCTATCACATCGGCCGCGCGCTGCCGTCCTACTGGCTTGTCCAAGCCAGCCACGTCGCGATCGGCGGCCATGGCTGGGGGACCACCGGGTGGCTGGTCGTCGCCGGCTGGTCCGTCGTCCTCGGGCTCCTTGCCCGGCGCGCGTACGGGCGCGACACAGCCCGGGTCTAGAGCGTCGCGCGGACGGCCCGCGCGATCACCAGCTCCTCGCGGGACGCGATCACGTGGACCGCGAACGAGCCGAGGAAGCGCAACCGCTCGCACACCCGGTCGCGGACGAGCGCCGAGTGCTCGCCGATCCCGCCGGTGAAGACGACCGCGTCGAGGCCGCCGAGTGCCGCCGCGGAGACTGCAACAGCGGCTGCGACCCGGTGGACGTACACGGCCAGCGCGAGCGAATCCTCGGACAGCTCGCGGACGTCGCCGGAGGTGCCGGAGAGTGCGGCCAGACCTGAGTCGTGCTCGAGGGCGTGGTCGACCTCGTCGACACTCAATCCGCGCTCGCGCATGAGGTAGAGCAGCGCGCCGGGATCGATCGACCCCGAACGGGTCGTCATCGGCACGCCCTCGAGCGGCGAGAACCCCATCGTCGTCTCGACCGAGCGGCCGTCCAGCACGGCCGTCACCGACGACCCTCCGCCCAGGTGGCAGACGACGAGACGGGGCACCTGCACCTGCGATACCGACCACTCGACCGAAATTCCATGAAAGCCATATCGCCTCACGCCCCAGTCGAGCCACCGCTCGGGCACGGCATACCGCGCCGCCTCTTCCGGCATCGTCCTGTGGAAGGCCGTGTCGAAGACCGCTACGTGGGGAACGTCCGGCAGCGCCTGCTGCGCGTCCTCGATTGCCGCGAGCGCCGGCGCGTTGTGCAACGGTGCGAGCGGCGTCAGCTCCCGGATCGCGGCCTTCACGTCGTCGTCGATCACGACCGGCTCGACGAACCGCGAGCCGCCGTGGACGACGCGGTGGCCCACCGCATCGGACGAGACGAACGTCTCGACCGGTGACGAGTCGTCCCCCTCGACCAGGTGCAGCTTCAGGCTGGTCGACCCCGCGTTGACGACGAGCACTCGCTCAGGGCGCATACTGCACCCGATGCGCGTCCTCGAGTTCTGCGCGATCGTGCTTCTCTTCGGCTCGCCCTGGATCGTGGGGATCGCGTACTACTGGCACCGCAGACCAAGGGACGGAAGCTTGTCGCCCTCGTTCGGCGAGCACGTGCGCCAGCGGCTGAACATTCGCTAGGACGGCCAGACCCAATCCCGGACGTCGGGCCGGTCGTCGCCGTGCTCGCGCGTCCACGCCCGGCAGCGGAGGCGCTCCTCCTCCATCTCTTGTCGGAGGTGGGAGGCGCGATCGGCAAGTCCAGGAACCCGGTCGATGACGTCGATCACGAGGTGGAAGCGGTCGAGGTCGTTGAGCATGACCATGTCGAAGGGGGTCGTGGTCGTCCCCTCTTCCTTGTAGCCGCGCACGTGGAGGTTTTCGTGGTTCGTCCGCCGGTAGGTCAGGCGGTGGATCAGCCATGGGTAGCCGTGGTAGGCGAAGACGGCCGGCCGGTCGGTCGTGAACAGCGAGTCGAACTCCGCGTCCGGAAGGCCGTGCGGGTGCTCGCTCTCCGGCTGGAGGCGCATCAGGTCGACGACGTTGACGACCCGCACCTTCAGGTCGGGGAGCCGTTCGCGGAGGATCGAGACCGCGGCCAGCGTCTCGAGCGTGGGGACGTCGCCGGCGCAGCCCATCACGACGTCCGGCTCGCCGCCCTCGTCGTTCGAGGCCCAGTCCCAGATGCCGAGGCCGCGCGTGCAGTGGACAATCGCTTCGTCCATCGACAGAAAGTCGAGCGCGGGCTGCTTGCCGGCGACGATCACGTTTACGTAGTGGCGCGTACGCAGACAGTGGTCGGCGACCGAAAGCAGCGTGTTCGCATCAGGCGGGAGGTACACCCGGATCACCTCGGCCTTCTTGTTCATCACGTGGTCGATGAAGCCCGGATCCTGGTGGGAGAACCCGTTGTGGTCCTGTCGCCAGACATGTGACGAGAGCAGGTAGTTGAGCGAGGGCAGCGGGCGGCGCCAGGGGATGTTGCGTGTCACCTTCAGCCACTTCGCGTGCTGGTTGAACATCGAGTCGACGATGTGGATGAAGGCCTCGTAGCAGTTGAAGAACCCATGTCTGCCCGTGAGCAGGTAGCCCTCGAGCCAGCCCTGGCACATGTGCTCCGACAGCACCTCCAGGACGCGCCCCCGGGGCGCTAGGTGCTCGTCGGTCGGCAGCGTCTCCGCCAGCCACGCCTTGTCGGTGGCCTCGAAGACCGCGGAGAGCCGGTTCGACGCGGTTTCGTCAGGGCCGAAGAGACGGAACGTTGCGGGATTGTGCGCGATCACGTCGCGGAGGAAACCGCCCAGGATGCGGGTCGCTTCGCTCGACCCGCGGGCGGGCTCCTTCACCTCGACCGCGTAGTCGCGGAAGTCGGGCAGCACGAGATCGTGGCCGAGCGCGCCGGTCGTGTGCGGGCTCGCGCTCATCCGCTTGTCGCCTCGCGGGGCCAGCTCGGCGAGCTCTGCGACGAGGCGGCCTTCGTCGTCGAAGAGCTCCTCCGGCCGGTAGCTCCGCATCCACTCCTCGAGGATCCGCAGGTGCTCCTCGTTCCCGCGGACGTCTGCGATCGGCACCTGGTGGGAGCGCCAGGTGCCTTCCACCGGTAGCCCGTCCACCTCCGCCGGGCCCGTCCAGCCCTTCGGCGTCCGGAGCACGATCATCGGCCATTTCGGCCTCGTCTCACGGCCTTTGCTGCGGGCGATGTCGTCGAGGGCGTCGTCGAGCGCTGCCGCGAATTCGGTGTGCACCTGCTCGGGCTTCTCGCCCGCAACCAGGATCGGCCGGTGGCCGTAACCCTCGAAGAGCGCGACCAGCTCGTCGTCGGGAATCCGCGCGAGCACGGTCGGATTGGCGATCTTGTAGCCGTTCAGGTGGAGGATCGGCAGGACGGCGCCGTCGGTCTTCGGGTTGAGGAACTTGTTCGAGTGCCAGCTCGCCGCCAACGGCCCGGTCTCCGCCTCGCCGTCGCCGACGACGCAACAGACGACGAGCTCGGGATTGTCGAACGCGGCGCCGTAGGCGTGGGCCAGGGCGTAGCCGAGCTCGCCGCCCTCGTGGATCGACCCGGGCGTCTCCGGCGCAGCGTGGCTGGGGATCCCTCCCGGAAAGGAGAACTGCCGGAAGAGCGTGCGCATCCCCGCCTCGTCCCTGCTCGCGGCCGGGTAGAGCTCCGAGTACGTTCCCTCGAGGTACGCGTTTGCGACGATTCCCGGCCCACCGTGACCGGGGCCGGTGATGTAGAGCGCATCGAGGTCGCGCGCACGGATCGCG
>JBKPPY010000074.1:0-10180 GCA_046733845.1 Actinomycetota bacterium
CCGCCGTCCTGCGGCGGGTCCTCGCCTGAATGCCTTCGCTACCATGCCGAAGCCGATTCGGCCGCCTTCCCCGGTAGCTCAATTGGCAGAGCATCCGGCTGTTAACCGGAGGGTTGTTGGTTCGAGTCCAACCCGGGGAGCTCCAAGGCCCGCGCATGCGGGCCTTTTTCGTCCCCGGCCTACGCGATCGCCGCGCGGACGAAGAGCTCGGAGCCCTCGTAGGTGACGGTCAGAGCCGTCGCGACGCGGCGGAGCAGCTTGAGCGCGGCCGTATTGCCGCTCGAGACCAGCGCGGTCAGCTCCGTGACGCCCGCTGCACGCGCGTCCGCGGCCAGGTCCGCGATCAATGCGGAGCCGATACCGCGCCGCTGGTACTGGTCGATTACCGCGACGGCCACGTCGGCGCCTCTGCCGCTCCGGACGAGCCGTGCGATCCCGACCGGCCGTCCGTGGTCTTCGGCGTACGCGATGAGCGCGCGACGGTCGTCGTCGATGGTGGCCAGCTCCCGGAGCTCCGATCGGGTGAGGCAGGGCTTCGGGCCGTTGAAGCGGAGACGCCGGGATCGGTCGCCGAGCCCGTTGAAGACACCGATCACGGTGCGAGCGTCGCCGTGGTGCAGAGGCTCGATCATGCGCTTCATGCCGCTCGCGGCTCCTCGTCGTCGTTCTCGTTCCGGTTCTCGGGAGCGAGCCAGGCGACAAGCTCCTGCTCGCTCAGCTCCAACCAACTGAGGATCTCCGGCTGGCTGCGGAGCAGGTTGAACCTGTTCGTTCCGGCGGCCTCCCGATCGGTACCTCGTACGTCCTCTGGTTCGCTCACGCTCCTCCTCCGGGGTCGTAGGTTGGGGGATCCCGGCTTCCCGCCACCCGGCGGGTCCAAAGCCGTCGCCGGGCGAGACGCGGGTTACGTTTACTACGGCGGAGACGCGAGCTTCGGTTTTGCTACTGCAGGTAGCGCTCGACGACTTCCTCGGAGCGCGCCTCCGCCCCGTCGGGGTCGAGCCCGGCCTCGCGGCGTGCCCGGCGCTGACGGAGAAGGTCCCAGCAGCGGTCGAGTGAGACCTTCAAGTCCTCGAGTCGGCGCCGGTCCTGCTCGGTCGAGGCTCCGGCCGCCTCGCGCTCCCAGAGCTCGTGCTCCTCTGCGACGAGCTCTTCGATCGTGCCGTGGATCTGTGCATCGTCCATGTCTGCCTCCAAGAGTCGACGACTACCCATTGTTCCTGACTGGGACCGGGGGTCGGGATTCCCGCCCTTCCAAACCGGGTATAGCGCTCGGACGATGACCGTTCGCATGTCCGATCTGGTAGTCCGGAGGACTCGAGAAGTGCGGGATCTGGAGGCCATTGCCCGCCGCTTTCACGAGCGCCAGCTCGAGGACCGGCCCGATCGCATCGCGGCACTGATCCACGAGGACGCGGAGATGACGCTTCTGGCGAACTACCTGCGGACATTACGGGGGCGACGGTCGATCATGGCTGCGCTCGCGCGCGGCCGCGACGCGGAGATCTACCAGGCGGAGGTCGAGCGGTGCGAGCTGGTCGGCCCCGACATCCTGCTCGTCCGGGGTCAGGCGCGCTATGCGCTGGACGACGGCGGCGTCGGCGTCTCTCGGGTCTGGTGGCTCGACGAGTTCCGCGACGGTCTCCTCTGGCGGGTAGAGGCGTTCAGGACGGAACAGGCGGCCCTGGACGCGTACGCGTTGCGGATGGCGGCCATGGTGTGACGTGTGTGGGGGGCGCGGTGGCACGCCCCCCACACGCGACCGAACTCAGGACAGCTGCGCCCTGATCGCACCCGCCGGATGCTCGACCGTGTGGACGTTCACGTAGAAGCCGGCAGGACTCGCCAGGATGTCGTCGACGATCGCGGCCGTCGACGCGACACACCCGCTCGAGTTCCCGTCGGCCCCCGGTGCCGTGAAGGGCACGACCACAGGGCCCGACACTCCGGCAGCTCCCTTATGGATGTGCGCCGCTGTTGTCGGCAGCGTGACGTTCGCGGCGTGCAGCCGGTAGCAGACCGTCGCAGTGTCCTTGAGGATCCGCACCACTGCCGACCCAGTGGCGTTTGGCTCGCTCGTGCCCTTGAGGTCGAGGGCGTAGATCGTCCCGAACGATGCCGTCGACGTGCCGGCCAGTTGCCCGCGGATCGCTCCCCCCGGGTACTCGGCGGTGTGCACGTTGACGTAGAAAGTCGCCGGTGCGCCCAGGATCGCCTTGACCAAGCTTCGAGCCGCGGTGGCGCAACCGCTCGACGTGCCCGCCGCGTTCGGTGTCGCCAGCGGGACGACTACCGGTCCGGCGGCTCCCGCGACTCCGTGGTGGATGTGCGCCGCGGCCGCCTGCGGCAGGTTCTTGGCGGCGATCTGGTAGCAGACCTGACCCTGTCCCGCGCGGAGGCGGAACGTCGCCGTTCCCGTCGCCACCGGGTCGCCGGCAGGGGTCTCGGCGTTACCCGTCAGTGCAACCGCGAATGGCCGGCCGCCGGCCGTCGGGGTCAGGACCGTCTTCGGACACCCTCCGGCAGGCGCCGGAACGATGTCCGCGGGTCGTTTGAGGGCAGCGCGGAGCGCTTTCCCGGAAACCGTCTGCTTCACGTACGGGTTCGTCTTCGACGAGGTGCGATGGCAGATCGTCGTCTTCGCGGCGTGGGTGCCCGCATCCGCGGCCGTGAACCCGGCACCGGCTGCAGCCAGCATGGTGAGCAGGAGACCGAATCGCTTCATGTCCCTCCTTCGTCCTCGTCGCGGAGTTGCCTGTCCACTCCTAGCTACGACGCGCACGGGTTGGTGGATTGCCGCGGTCGCCCGGCGCGCTGCGATCCTTTTGCGGACTCAGCAGGCGCCGGGCTGGGGCGAGCCGCCCGGGCCGAGCTCGTGCTCGACCGTGCCGGCCACCGCTGCCTGCAGGCAGTAGCCGCTCTGATCGGCGCGGGCGAGGACGACACCGGATCCCGGCGGCAGCGTCGCGCCGGCGTACGTTCCGTTGGCCGCGTACCATGCCTGGAGGGCCTGGGCCGCGCCCTGGAAGTTCGTCCCGGCGGCCGCGGAGACGGCCTGCGACTCGACCTGGGTGACGGAGCTCGCCGTCGGCCCTTCCTTCTTCGACTGGACAGCGAACAGGTAGGCGCCGACCGCAAGCGCGGCGAGGATCGCCACAAGCCCGAACGTGCGCGTCATGGCCCCACCATCGGCGGATGAGCCCGACGCCATGAGCCCTCGTCCTGGCACCGTGTCGGGAACGTGACGTTCAGGCTGCTCCTGGTTGCGTGTTGTGCGGCCATAGCCGGCTTCGCTGCCGGCTGCGGGAGCTCGTCGCGGCAGGCCGAGACGACGACGCGGGTCACCGTTCCGTCGTACGGCGTGTTTCCGTCGACGACAATCGAGGGGTCGGCGGTCGGCCGAGGCGACAGCCGGGCCTGTCGCGCCGGCGCCGGTTCGTTCGCGGACGGAGCGATCGACTTCCTCGCTCACTTCGGGCCGCGCGCTGCATACCCCGCCGACCTGAACTACGTGATCATCCGGAACAGCCTCGCCGACTTTCGGGCGCGCCGTTGTGACCTGCGGCTGCTGGGCGGAGCACTCGAGCTGCGGCTGACGCCAGAGCAGCGCAACGAACTGGTCGGCGATCTTCCGCGCGCGATGGCGGCGACTGTGCGTGATGCGCTCGCCCGGTCTTCTTAGGAGGCTTGACGGCTCGCGGCGCCGGCGACCAAGTCGGCGGCGTGGTCGAACGAGAGCACATCCGTGTTGACGACGAGGTCGTAATGGGTGGGTGCTTCGTCAACGCCGTAGAAGCGCTTCAGGTAGTCGCGACGGGACGCGTCCGACTCCTTGACGGCACGCGCACCGCCGTCCTCGTCCAGTCCTTCGGAGTCGGCGAGACGCTTCGCGCGGGTCGCGGGCGACGCCGTCACCAGCACCCGCAGCGCATCTGGCCCCGGCGGGAGCGCGTACGAGGCGGCGTGCGCCACGATCACGACGTTCCCCTGGGACGCCGTCTGCTCGATCGTCTCCCGGATCAGGGCGCGCACCGCCTCGCCGGTCGGCTCGTCGTCCGGGTGAGGCGCCGGTCCGCCGCCGACTGCGAGCGCCTCGGTGCCGGACTGCGCCAGTGCCTGGAGCATCCGTGAGACGATCGAGCGCCGCTGCTCCTCGTCGGCGACGCTGGCCGCGTCGATCCCTGCTCGAGCCGCCGTCCGGGAGACGATCTCCTCGTCGACGTAGACGAACCCGAGTCGGTCGGCGACCAGCCGTCCGACCTCTTCGCCGCCCGCGCCCAGGGCCCGTGAGATGCAAACCGCCCGACACGCCATGGCTCGACGCTAGAAGGCGCCGCCGCCCGCGTCAAGGCGCCTTCGCCGGTCGACTGCGACCGCCGGCCGCCCGCTCCGCTACCTTCGGACCGGCACGCTGGCAGGCCGGGCCGACATCGTCGTGATTCGACTCCATCGCCATCGCCTCGGCCCGCGCGTGTATGTGCTCGGTCGACGGATTCACGAGTGGCACCTCGGCGCCGTTCTCGTCACCGGCGTCTTCGCGGGAATCGTCACGGACGCCTGGGAGCCGTCGCTGCTCGCCGGGACGATGGGCGCCGTCGGCGTCTGGCTCCTGCTGAAGGACTGGCGGGACCTCGTTCCCTCGCGGCGTGACACCGCCGCGTGGCGCGTCGGTTTGCACCGGCGCGCCGCGCCGCTCCGATCGATCAGGCGGGCGGAGGGCTTGCCCGCGGTAGCCGCCGCGGTCGCCTTCGGCGTCGGGCTGGTCAATCTCGCCTCTGCGCTCACGCCGAACATCGCGTGGCGGCACCACCTGCTGCTCCAGCTCGAGCCCGTCGAGGTCATTCCGGTCTTCCACACGCTGGCCGTCCCGCTCAGCGTGGCGCTCGTGGTCGTTGCCTTCTACCTGAGGGCGAGGCGGCATCGTGCCCTGAAGCTGGCACTCGGACTCCTGCTCGCGCTGGGCGTCGTCGCGCTCCTGAAGGGCTTCGACTTCGAGGAGGCCGTCCTCAGCTGGTCCGCGGCCGTTCTCCTCTGGTTCGGGCGCGACGCCTTCTACGTCCGTCACCGGCCGCTACAGCCGGCCTCGCCGTTCCTTCTGGTCCCAGGTGCGGCGGCCGTGGGCGCGGCGAGCCTGCTCGCGTGGCACAACGCGACAGTCGAGCTTCGCGACGAGCTCAGCTGGGGCCCGCTTGCAATCGGGGCGGTGGGGATGCTGGCCGTTGTCGTGCTCGCGTACCTCGCCTTCCGTCCGCTCGGTCCGCCGAGCGAGCTGCCTTGCTCCGCGCAGCGCCAGGCGGCGACCGATCTCGTCCGGACGCACGGGCACGACACACTCGCGTTCTTCAAGCTCCGGCGAGACGCTCACTATCGCTTTGCAGCCGACGAGCACGCCTTCCTCGGCTACCAGGTCGCCAACCGCGTGCTGTTGATCGCCGGCGACCCTGTGGGCGTCCGGTCCGCCTTCCCGAGCCTCCTGCGCGACACCTGCACCTTCGCCGAGACTCGTGGACTGCAGATCGCCGCCATCGGCACGAGTCGAAGGCTGCTGCCCGTGTACCGCCGCGCCGGGCTGCGCGCCCTCTACCTCGGCGACGAAGCGATCGTGGAGACGGACTCGTTCTCGCTCGAGGGACGGGGGATCAGGAAGGTGCGGCAGGCGGTCTCGAGGCTCGTGGCGGCCGGGTACACGGCCGACCTGCTCGACTACGAGGAGGTCGACCGGGAGACGCTCCGCGAGTTGGAGGGCGTTTCCGAGCGCTGGCGCGGCGGTGCCGCCGAGCGCGGCTTCTCGATGGCGATGGACTCGCTGCGAGGCGCCCACCACGCCGGCAGTGTCGTCGTCGTCGCGCGCTGCCCGGCCGGCAGGATCCGCGCGTTCCTCCACCTCGTTCCCAGTTACGGCCGCCCGGCGATGTCCCTGTCGTACATGCGGCGGGACCGCGATACCCCGAACGGGCTGATGGAGTTCGTCGTCGTCCGTGCGATCGAGCTGCTGCGTCAGCGCGGGGTAGAGGAGCTTTCCCTGAACTTCGCTGCCTTTGCACGCTGGATCGCCCGTCCTGGAGGGCGGATCGAGCGGGCCCTCGGTCGGGCGATCTCGGTCGCCAACCCGTTCTTTCAGATCGAGAGCCTCCATCGCTTCAACGCGAAGTTCGGCCCGCGGTGGGAACCCCGGTACCTCGTCTACGAGCACCGGCGCTCGCTGCCGCGCGTCGGGCTAGCGGCGTTGCGGATCGAGGGGCAGCTTCCCAAACTTCGGTCGTGAGAGACCGGTGGGTCGGCGTCCTGTTCGCGGCGCTCGGCGTCGGGCTCCTCCCGTGGGCGCTCTGGCTCGGCTACTCGCTGCCCGAGCGGAAGGTTGCGCATCACTGGGATCTCGCCTGGGCGGGATTCGACGTCGTCCTCTCGGTCGCGCTGCTCGCGACTGCGTTTGCGCTGGTCACGGGCAGGCAGGTCGGCCGCAGCTTCGCGGCCGCGACCGGTGCGCTCCTGCTGGCTGATGCCTGGTTCGACGTCGTCACCGCCGAACCGGGACGTGACCGCTGGCTCGCCGCGGCCCTCGCGGCGGGCGCCGAGATTCCCCTTGCGATTCTCTGTTTCGTCCTGGCCCACCCGGCGCGACGACGTTAGGATCGGCACATGATGCGCAGGCAGCGACTTCGGCCCCTGACCGAGGCGGAGGCCTATGCACGCTGCCACGGCAGGCGCGAGTCCGAGGTCCGGATCGTCAAGCTCGAGCCTCGCCGGCCTCGGTACGACCTCGAGGTTTCGGGAGAGGACCTGCGGCGGTCGTTCGAGGCGAAGCTGGCGGGCCGCGAGCTCGAGGACGAGGCCGTAACCGGGACCGCGTAGGCCCTCCCGCGGCTGTCTACAATGCCGGGCGTGAGCTGGCTCTTCATTGCCTTGCTCGCGGCGGCGGTGGTCGTGCTCGTGGCCGCGGAGTGGCCTCGTCTCTCGGAGCGTCTCGGCTCGAGGTCGCGGCAGAAGCGGGCCCGCGCGGCGCAGAAGGCTCAGCTGCGCCTGATCCGTGCGGAGAGCGACGAGTTCGCCGCCAGCGTTCAGCGCGACCTCGAGCGGCTGCCGACGATCGAAGAGCAGGAACCGCGCCGCTAGCGCACGCGGAACGTCGCCGCGAAGGTCCTCGTGTTCGGGAGGATCTGCGGCACGTTCTCCATGTTCTTCAGCTCCTGGTAGTCGGCCACCTGGAGGACGAGCCGATGCCGGCCGGGTCCGATCGCGCCGAGCCCGATGCGCACGCGACCGCCCGAGTACGAGACGCCGGCCCTCTTCCCGTCGATCCTTGCGAGCAGCGACTGCGGGTCCACGCCGGCGCCTGCGTCGGTGGCGGCGAGCCGCAGGGTCGATCCCGCCGATGTGGTCGGCGTCAGGAGTCGCACGGTCGGGGGCGTGACGTCGTTCACCCAGAAGCGAAACGTGTAGCGGCCGGGGCTCTTCCCCGAGGGCGTGGAGACCGCCGGGGTGTCGAACACGACATCGTAGGACCCGGCGCCCGGCCGGATCGCGCCGGAAACCGGGCGCGGCTCCCCGAACGAGTCGAGGTAGGGGTTGATCACGAGCGGGAGCCCGGCGTTGCCGGTCAGGCGGTTCTCGTTGCCGGCGGCGACCACGCGCGGAGCCGGCCGGAACCGGCTGCCGCCGGAGCTCGAGAGCACGACCACGCCGAAGTTGGCGAGCGGTCGTGAGACCGTCACACGGAACACCTGCTCAGGTCCGTTGGCCGAGGGCACGGACCGCGGGTCGGCGGGGTACCGGTACGAGCTTACGAGCGCCTTCTTGCCGCGGAGTTGACCCTGGTAGGTGCCGGTTTGTCTGAGCGGAGTGGTCGGCTCGGTGTCGAGCTTCGGGTCCTCGACGCGGAACCAGAAGGGGATCCGCCGGGTTGCGCTGCCGAGGGTGAGAACGACGAAGCCGGTGACGTCCGCCTCCGGCGCGCTCGCGACTGCCGAGGCGGTGACGGTGAGCGTTCCCGGGACGGTGACCGACGAGGGGACGCTGACGCTCACCCCTGACGGGGCGCCCTGGAGCGAGACCGAGGCCGACCACGTCCCGGCGCCGCCGCCGGCATCGCTGAGGGCGACCGAGCGCTTGGCGCCGGCGCCGACTCCGAGCAGGCCGAATGACAGGTCGGCCGGTGCCGCGAAGATCAGCGGGACGTTTGCAGCCGGAACCTGGATCAGGCCGCCGCCCTCACGGGTGGTCGGCAGCTCGGTCGCAGGCGAGGGAACCGGCTTGCCGGTGAGCACGAGTGCCGACTTCACCTGCGCGACCGTCCAATCCGGATGCCGCTGGAGCAGGAGGGCGGCCGCGCCGGCGGCGTGCGGAGTCGCCATGCTCGTGCCGCTGAACGACGCCCACGTTCCCTCCTGAGGAGGCACCGACGAGGTGATGTCGACCCCGGGCGCGGCAACGTCCGGCTTCATCTGGAGCGACACGGGCGTCGGCCCGCTGCTCGAGAACCCGGCGATCGCCAGTTGCTTGCTCACCGCGGCGGCGGTAATCGCCTTCGAGGCGCTGCCCGGAGAGTCGACGCTTCCGCGGCCGAAGTCCTCGAAGTCGTTCCCGGCAGCAACCACGGGGACGACGCCGGCGTCGGCGGCGGCGTTGATCGCTGCGACGACGAGGTCGCGTGACGGCTCGATCTCGGCCTCTCCGAGCGAGAGATTGATCACGTCCATGCCGTCCTTGACCGCAGCTTCCACCCCGGCGGCGATCTCGGGCGCGTTGCCGTTCAGCCCGAAGTTCGCGGTCGGGTAGGTGAGCACCTTGTAGTTGCCGAGGTACGCACGCGGGGCCACTCCCGAGAGAGGGCCCCGCCCGGCAATCGCGCCGGGGGTGAAGTTTCCTGCTGCGATCCCGGCGACGTGCGTTGCGTGCTCGGACTCCTGCGGGTCGAACGGAAGCTTCGCGTATTTCCAGGTCGTCTCCGGCGCAGGGAACGAGCGGGCGACGATCACCTTCGCGCTCGTGAACGACGCGTTTCCCTTCGGGAAGCCAGGCGGCATCGTGTAGCCGGTGGGGTTGAAGAACGGGTGGGCCTGGTCGACGCCGTCGTCGATGATCCCGATCTTGATCCCGTTCCCGGCGGTGCTGAACGAGGGCGCGCCCCACATTTGATCGGCTCCGATCAGCTGAGGGCTGCGGTCGAGGAGCGGCCGGTAGACGACGTTCGGCCAGACCTTCGCAACGCCCGGAGTGGCGGCGAGCCGGCCGAGCTCGGAGCGGGGGAGGAGGACGGCGACGCCGTTCAGGACGACCTGGTACCGCCGCGTCACCTGCGCGTGTGGGAGCGTCGTCGTGATCCGGGTCGCGACCGTGCGCTGCGCGGAGGCGAGCGACGCCAGATAGCCGACGCTCGTCGGCGTGCCGAGGTTGAGCCGCTGGGCCCTCACGCGGCCGGTGAGGACACGGCTCGTGCGGATGGCATCCGCGAGCGACGGCGCGTCGAGCGTGACCACCACCTCGACGAGCCCGTTCGAGCGTGCGGCATTCGCGGTCGGTGAGACGAGAAGCGCGGCGAGCGTCGCCATGGCGATGAGGACCCCCCGCTTCAAGACGAACAGGCTAGCGGGCGTTCAGCGCAGGGCGTTGAGCACCCGTGCGGCGTGGTCGTCCGGCTTGACCCGCCGGAAGACCTTCTCCACTGTGCCGTCCTCGCCGATCACGACGGTCGACCGCTCGACGCCCATGTGCTTCTTGCCGCCGAAGTTCTTCTCGACCCAGAACCCGTACCGCTCCGTGATCTCGTGGTCCGGGTCCGCGAGCAGCGTGAAGGGCAGGCTGTACTGGTTCTTGAACTTCGCATGCGACGCTTCCCCGTCCGGGCTGATCCCGAAGACCTCGGCGCCGGTCTATCGAAAGGAGCCCCAAGCGTCCCGGATCCCGCACGCCTGTTTGGTGCAGCCGGGCGTGCCGTCGCGGGGATAGAAGTAGAGGACAAGCCGCTTCCCGCGCAGATCCGCGAGGCGAACGGTGTCGCCGGCGTCGCTCGTGAGCTCGAAGTCCGGGGCGGGCTGCCCCTCCTGGACGACGGCGGTCACCGCCGCTTCAGCTCGGCACTGAGCAGATTCACGAGGTTCTGCAGGAGCTTCCACGAGACGTCCGGGTTGCTGTTGACGAACTTGCGGAAGTTCCACGAGGCCATCACGAGGCAGCGCATCGG
>JBKPPY010000075.1:0-10746 GCA_046733845.1 Actinomycetota bacterium
CCAGGACCGCGAGCGACGCATCGTCGTACGGCGGATCGCGGAGGCGCAGGTAGCGGAACGACGCGTCGCCGCCGACGGCGTTCACGACCGCTGCGCGGCCGGTTTCGGCGCCGGCCCAGGACTCGTGCCGGAAGTCGAGCGCCCACCGCAGTGCCGGGTCGAGTGAGTCGAGCAGGTTCGCGAGAAACGCATCGTCGCGCGCCTGCTGGACGACGATCCGCACCGGGCCGAGCTTCTCGCCCAGTACGCGCACCCGCTCGGTGAACGGCCGGAGCCGGTTCGGGTGCGGCATCTTCACCGCGAATCGGAAGCCGCCGGGCGTCTCGTCCGCCCACCGTCGAAACCGCTCCTCTTCGGGCAACCGGTATCCGGTCGTGTTCAGCTCAACCGACGGCAGCTGCGCGGCGTAGACGCGCAGGAATTCGTTCTGCGGGGTTCCGGCCGGGTAGAAGCCTGGCTTCCACGTCGGATACGAGAAGCCCGACGCGCCGGCGTAGAGGGCTGGTGCGATCGTCGGTTCAACAGGCATCCCGGACGCATGATGCCGGTCGAGGGTCGGCGCCAGCGAAGCCCGGGGTTAGGGAGTTCCGGAGCCGACCTCGTCGAAGTACTCGATCGTGACCGTCGCCATGTCGATCCCGTCGGCGACCATCGCGGCCTCGGTCTCGGCACTCGTCCAGATCGCCTGCGCCTCATCCCGCGAGTCGAACGTCTCCTCGACGAAGACGAGGTTCGGGTCGTCCTGGCCGCGCCAGATCCGGTAGCTGCGGATCCCGGGCGTCACCTTCAGCGCGTGGTCATAGCCTGGGCGCCAGGCGTCGTAATCAGCGACTCGGCAGCGGCAGAGCACGGTCGTCATCGTCAGTCCCTCCTTCTCAGAAGCCAACGACGTGTAATTCTCGCGACCAGAGCCCGCCGGTGCCGGCGCTACACTCGTCCTCCCGAATGACGACCACGACCGACGTGATACCCGAGAACACGATCCGCGTCCTCGATCACGGGTTCGTGCGGCTCGACGCGGCGATGGCGAGCGACCTCTCGGTCGTCAACGGAGCACGCGTGAGCTTCGCGCGGCGCAAGGAGGAGATGGACGAATCGGACGAAGGGCTGATCCGCTTCCTGATGCGCGACCGGCACGGGACGCCCTTCGAGCACAACGCGTTCCGCTTCCACATCCGCTGCCCGATCTTCGTCACCCGCGAGTGGATGCGTCACAGGGTCGGCTCGTTCAACGAGTTCAGCATGCGCTACGCCAAGGCGACCGACGACTTCTACGTTCCCGAGCCGGAGGACGTGCGCACGCAGGTCGGCAAGCCCGGCGCCTACACCTTCGAGCCGGTCGAGCCGGAGCTCGCCGAGCAAACCCGCGAAGAGCTCCGCGCCGTCTACGACGCCGCTTTCGAGACGTATGAGCGGCTGGTCGAGCTCGGCGTCGCGCGGGAGCTCGCCCGCTGCGTCATGCCCGTCGGGGCCTACACCGAGTTCTACTGGACGGTCAACGCGCGGGCATTGATGAACTTCGTCTCCCTCCGTGCCGCCGACACCGCCCAGCGCGAGATCCGGCGGTACGCCGAGGCGGTCGAGCAGTTCTTCGCCGAGCACATGCCGGTCACGCACGCGGCCTTCGTCGCGAACGATCGCGTCGCCCCCTAGGGGGCGACCAGCTGATGGAGCGCGCCCGGACGCACCCCGGCCTACGTCGTCAGCAGGATCTGCCGTGGCCGCTTCCGCTCGCTCGTGGTCACCACCCACTTGACCCCCGGCTCGAGCTTGTACGGAACCGACATGCGCACGACCGTGCGGCCCCTTGACGCGGCCGCGAACGCGCCGCACCAGGCGGTGATCTTGCCGTTCTCGGTCAGGTAGAGCGCGTACCACTCGCCCTTGGGCAGCTTCTCCAGCCCGGAGACGCGGAGCTGGATCGCCCAGTTCCCGCCGCGGTCTCGGTCGCCGATCTGAATCGATCCTTTCGCGGGGCTCGACGCGTCGACCGCGTGCATCGCGAACGTGTCGCCTGCCCGGAACTGGTCCCCTCCACGGTCACCGACCAGGAAGCCGATCCCAAACGCGGCAGCGGTCACGGCCGCGGCGAGCAGGAAGGCGGCTCCCTTCCGACGGCCGATGCCCTGGCCCGAGCGTCTGCCGCCCGCCGTTCCTGGAGCCTCTGCGATCCGCGGCGAGAGCTCGGGCGGCGGCCCCGCGGCGATCAGCATCTGGTGCGCGCGGCGAAGGCGCGCCAGCTCCTCCGGCGTGCTCTCGTCGCCGACGAGATCGTCGAAATCAGGTCCGCTCATCCCAGCTCCTCCTCGAGCGCGACGGCGAGACGGTGCAACCCGCTCCGCGTGCGCGTCTTCACGGTACCGAGCGGGATCCCCAGGAAGGCCGAGATCTCGCTCTGTGACAGTTCGCTCCAGTAGGCCAGCTCGAGCACGGTCCGCTCGGTCTCGGGCAAATCCTCCATAGCGCGGTGAACCCGGTACGACACCCAGGACTGCTCGGCGAGGGTGTCCGGCCCGGGATCATCCGACGGCGAATCGGTCGGCTCGGCGGGCGGCTCCACCCGCTGGCGTCCGCGGTCGGCGATCGCATTCCGCGCGACTGCGTAGAGCCAGGGCGCGACCGGGCCGCGATCGCGGCGGTAGCTCCGCGCCGCACGCCACACGGAGGCGAACGCCTCCTGCACCGCATCCTCCGCGCGCCCGCGGTCGCCGAGCCTGCGAATCGCGAGGCCGAGCACCGCGCGAGCGTAGCGCTGGTACAGGTCGCCGAACGCGTCGCGGTCGCCGTCGGCGACCCGCGCAAGCAGCTCCTCGTCGGTCGGCTGGATGGCGGACACCCGCGGCATCGTCGCGGAGCGAGCCGGCGAGGGCAAGGGGGTAGGGAGCGCGACGCTCACTGTCATCCTCGGTGCTACGTGCGTTGCGCCCGGTCGGATTGACGAGGGTATGCTCCCCGCGCGTTCGCGTCGAGGCAAGGAACGGAAAGGAACCGATGAGCAACTACGAGCAGATCGTCGCCCGGGAGCTGAAGCCGGGACTTCTCGAGCTCGACGGGATCTCACGCGAGACCGTCGAGGCCCACCACAGGCTCTACCAGGGGTACGTCGCCAAGCGGAACGAGATTCTCGGAAAGCTGGCCGACGTCGACCTCTCGAGCGCGAACCAGGTGTACTCCGACCTGCGATCGCTGAAGCTCGACCTGACCTTCGCGATCGGCGGGATCAAGAACCACGAGATCTACTTCGAGCACCTCGGGGGCCACGGCGGCGACCCGGACGGCCCGTTCGGCGAGCTCGTCAGGCGCGACTTCGGCTCGGTCGACGGCTGGCGCAGCGACCTGAGAGCGACCGGGATGGGCGGCCGGGGCTGGGCCTGGACGGCGTACGACTGGGACGAGGGTCGCCTCTTCAACTACCTGGGCGATGCCCAGAACACGTTCCCCGTCTGGAACGCCACCCCGCTGGTCGCGCTCGACGTCTACGAGCACGCCTACTTCCTCGACTACCAGACCGACCGGGCTTCGTACATCGAGGCGTTCTTCAACAACCTCGACTGGCAGGTCGTGAACGACTGGGTCGGGAGGTACGGCATCCCTCTGCGGTGAGCCGGCTGCGCTGACCACCGCGATCCTGATCGCCGCGGGCTACCTCGCCGGCAGCATCCCGACGGGGTACTGGCTCGTCCGCGCGCTGAAGGGCGTCGACTTGCGGACGATCGGGAGCGGGACGACCGGCGCGACGAACGCAGCTCGCGCATTCGACGGCCGGGCCCGTCTGGCCGTGCTGGTTGCGGTGACGGCGATCGACGCGGCGAAGGGCTTCGCGCCGGCTTACGTCGCGATGTCCGTCTCGAGCGCCGGCGTCGCTGTCGCGACGGGCTGCGCAGCGTTGCTCGGCAACTACCGCCCGGTGTTCCTCCGGTTTCAGCGCGGCGGCAAGATCGTCGCCACCGGCGGCGGCGTGCTCTTCGGGCTCGCGCCGAAGGCGGCTGGGATCGCCCTCGGTCTGTGGGTGATCGTCGCCCTGATCACCCGGTACTCGTCGGTCGCCTCGCTGACGGTGGCGGCGCTGATGCCGCTGCTCGTCGTTCTGACCGGTGGGTCGTGGGAGGTCTTCGCCTTCGCGGCTGTCCTGGCCGTGTCGATCTTTGTCCTCCACCGGGCGAACATCCGCCGCCTCCTGAACGGAACCGAGCCCCGGCTGTCGTTCCGGCGTGACGGGGTTAGTTCGCAGTCGGTGCCGGGCAAACCCCGCCACCGACGGCAAGGACGGGCAGTCTAGTTCTCGAGCGGGGCCATCGTCAGGCCGCGCCGCTTGAGGCCGGTCCAGTAGTGCTCGGCCACCTCGCGGTGGCCGGACCAGACGACCGCCTCGCCCATCGTGTGGATCCGGTTGGCGTAGGCCAGGCCCTGCTCGAACGAGACATCGGGAAGCACCGACGCGAGCGCGGCGGCGACGCCGTCGAAGGTGTTGTGGTTGTCGTTGAGCACGATCACATGCCACGGCGGGCCGAGTCCGGTCTCGGAGCCGCGGTCGAGCCGCTCCTTGGTCTCGTTCATCGCGTGAGCCATTCGCGCAGCTCGGTGTGCCGCGTCGGCTGTTTACCGCGCTCGAGCTCTGCGCGGAGCTCGCCGACGGTGCCGTAGCGCTCGGCGAGCACGTCGTGCGTGTGGATCGTCTCGAGGTTGACCTGTCGCGACCACAGGAAGTCCTCGTCGGCGAGCTCGTCGTAGGTCTCGAGCGCCTCCTTCAGCGCCACCCGCACCGAGTCCTCGACGAACCGCGGCTGGAGGTGGGCATGCTCGACGACGAAGAGCTCGTCCGGCCGCTTCAGGAGCTCGTAGATCGGCGAGCTCATCGACCGCTCGACGATCTCGACCAGGTCCTCGGCGTTGACCGGGCGGTCGGTGCCGACGTACAGCGTCCCACGGCCGCGCTGGTTGTGCGTTGCCAGCGGGACGAGGTCGAGGATCCGGTCGACCTCGCCCTCGCCGAAGCCGGCGTCGAGCAACCGCTCGGAGGCGCGGCCTCGGACGAGACCCTGGGCACACGGGCAGGCGTTGATGCCGGTCGCCTCGACGCCGACGAGCCGGCGGACCCGGTCGGCGGACGCGGCTGCGATCCCGATCAGCGAAACCATCTCCTGTGTCCGCATGCGGGTCACCGGCGTCTCCCGCTGCAGCGGATACTGGGCCGTCACCTCGACCTCGGCGCGGAGCGCGTGCTGGCGACCGACGACCGCCTGCGCGATGTGCTCGGCGAGCTCCTCGACGAGCAGGGCCTCGCCGATCACGAGCTCGTCCACCGCCTGCTCGAAGAGCTCCGGGAACCGGGACATGTGGACACCGCGCTGCTGGGGGTCGAGGTCGACGGAGCAGGAAATTTCGGCGAAGACCAGCTTCTCGAAGCGGCCGCGGCGGAGCCGAATCGCCTTGTTCACGCCGCGGACGCCGGCGCGGGAGAGACCGATCCGAACCTCGGGCTCCGAGGACTGGAGGTCGCTCGCTAAGACGTCGGTCCGCTCCATCTATTCTCCCCAAACTACCAGGGGAAACGTGACCGACGAAACAACCTTCTCGAGGCTCGTCAGCCTTGCCTGCCACGACCTGAGGACGCCGCTCGCGACCGTGTACGGGTTCGCGCGCACGATCACGCGTGCCGAGGGGCTCGACCCGAAACTGGCCTCCTACGCCGAGATGATCGAGGCGGCCTCGCAGCAGCTCGCGGAGCTGGTGGACGAGCTGTCGCTCGCCGCTCGAATCGAGAGCGACCGCTACGAGCCCAAGCTGCTGGCAGTGTCGACGGCGGAGCTCGCCGCAGCGGCCGCTGAGGCGCTCGGCGCCGAGCGGGTGGCGGTCTCCGGCGACGGCGGGATGATCGAGACCGACGTCGAGGCGGCGCGCCGCTCCGTTTCCTCGCTCGTCCAGTGCGCGCTGCGGCACGGCGGCCTCGACCAAGTCGAGGTCGTCGCAGACGGCCCGGCGCTGCGCGTAACACCGATCACGGCGGCGTCGGCGCCGGTCGTCCTCGGGGAGGACCTCCGCGACCTCGGCGCCGCGGTCGCGGTGATGCACGTCCGCGCGCTCGGCGGCTCGGTCTCGGTCGAGGACGAGACGCTCACGATTCGGTTCGGCTGAGCCTCCGGTTGGTGCGCGGGCGAGCGGACAGGCGCCGTTTTCAGCCTGGGCCGTTCTCGTGCCGCGCGCACCCGGTCTCTGAGACCGGAGGTGAAACGTTTCTGCCACGACTCGTCCACGGGTGCACGGGGCGTTGGCTTGGTGCCAGCGTTTGCGCCCCGGTCTCTGAGACCGGGGCTGGAACGTTTGTGTGACAAGTCGTCCCCAGGGTGGGGATAGGTGGGCCCGAGCTTGACCAGCCCGAACTAGACGGGCAGTCAGATGAGCAGCTCGGAGTCGTGCTCCTCGAACAACGCGGGCAGCCGCGCCGGGTCGAACGGATCCATCGCATGGATAGCGGCGACGAGTGCCGCGGTCTGCGGGCCCATCACGATCACGTAGCGCGTCAGCCCGGCCGTCGCGTTCCAATACGAATGAGGCGTCCCGGCCGGGACGATCACCGCGCGGCCCGCGTCTGCGTGGATCTCCTCCTCGGCGGCCTTGAACCCGAGCGCTCCCTCGAGCACGTACCACGCCTCGTCCTCGCTGCGGTGGAGGTGCAGCGGTGCGATCGGCCGCTCGCGGCTGGTCTCGCCTTCGTCGCGCCACTCCTCGACGGCACCGATCACCGCAGCAGCCTCGACATTCGACGGTCCTTGAGTACGCGCCCGCCTGTCTGACACGTCGGGCAGTAGTAGATCGTGTGCTCCTCGTAGTCGACACGGGCGATCGGTGTTCCGCACACCGGGCACGGCTCGCCGAGGCGGTCGTGGATGCGGTACACCTGCGGATCCTTCGCGCCCTGCTCGCGCAGCTCCAGCCCGCGCGAGAGCTCGTCGTCGATCGCCGTCGCCAGCCGCTCGACCTGCTCCGGCGAGAGCTCAGTCGACAGCGCGAAGGGCGACAGCTGCGCGTGGTGGAGAATCTCGTTCGCCCACGCCCGCCCAATCCCGGCGATCAGGCGCTGGTCACGAAGCAGCGAGTGAAGCCGGCGCGAGTCCGCCTTCAGGATCGCACCCAGCCGTTCCACGCCGATGCCGAGCGCCTCCGGCCCGAGATGGGCGACCTCGGCCTCGGCGGCCTCGGGCGTCAGCAGCCAGACCCCTGCCCGTTTCTTCGAGCCGGCCTCGGTCAGGACGAGCTCCGCGCCGTCCGTGAACCGCACGCGGAGCGCGGGAGTCTTCGGCCCTTTCTCGCCGGGCCGGAGGTACCTGAGCCGACCGGCCGTCATCAGGTGAATAAGCAGGACGAGCTCGCCGTCGTCGGTCGGGAACAACAGGCGTTTGGCGCGGCGTTCGGCGCCGGCGAACCGACGGCCCTCGAGTGCCGAGAGCGGGGGGTCGAACGTCTTCAACGTGGCGACGTGGGCAGGCCCGGCACGCTCGATTGGAAACGCGGAAACGGGTGCGTCGAGCGCACGTCGCCAGGCCTCGACCTCAGGCAGCTCAGGCATTGGGCACTAAGCTCTCCTCGCCATGGGCCCGATCAGCGTAACCGTGCGGCGCGGGCCGCTGGTGGAAGCCACGCACCGTGTGCACGCAGTCGCCGTCGAGGACGGACGGATCACGGAGTCGGCCGGCGACCCGAGTTTCGTCACGTTCTACCGCTCCTCCTCGAAGCCGCTGCAGGCGCTGCCGCTCGCACGGGAGCGCGAGGACATTACCGAGGTGGAGCTCGCCATCGCCTGTGCGTCACACCGGGCGGAGCCGCCGCAGCTCGAGGCGGCCCGGAGCCTCCTCGAGCGCGCGCCCGCGACCGAGGCGGATCTCGAGCTCGGGCCCCAGGAGGGACGCGGCCCGAGCCTGCTCTCGCACAACTGCTCCGGCAAGCACGCCGGCTTTCTCGCCGTCTGTCGCGCGCGCGGGTGGCCCATCGAGGGCTACCGGCTGGCGGGCCACCCGCTCCAGCAGCTCCTCCTCGCCGAGGTGGCGGCCGCGGCCGAGCTACCGGAGGATGACGTGCTCACGGCGGTCGATGGGTGCGGCGTCCTCACCTTCGGGCTGACGCTGGCTGGGATGGCTTCGACCTTCGCCCGCCTCGCGCAGCTGGACGGCGGCGACCGCATCGTCTCGGCGATGACCGCCCACCCCGGGCTGATCGGCTACGAGCGCGGCGCCCTGGACACCGACCTGATGCGGCTCCGGCCGGGATGGATCGCCAAGGGTGGAGCGGAAGGCCTGATCTGCGCCGCGACCCTCGACGGAACCGGCATAGCGCTCAAGGTCGAAGACGGGAACATGCGGGCTCTGCGACCGGCGCTGGCGGCATTCCTCGGCCTGGGCGACGAGTTCGGCACGGTCCCGCTGCTGAACAGTCGCGATGAGCACGTGGGGGAGATCGCAACGTGATCGCCGCGCAACTGCTTGCCGCCGCCCTGGCGTGGGTCAGCGCCGCGCCCTTGCCGGCGCCCCGCACAGAGGTCGGAGCGGCCCGCCTCCGCGGCGAGATCGTGGTCGTCGGCGGACTGACGGCGGACGGATCCGCATCTTCACGGGCCGATGCCTACTCGCCGGCGATGGGGCGCTGGCGGCGCCTGCCCGATCTGCCCGCGGCCGTCCATCACCCGCTCGTCGCCGCCGACGGACGTCGAGTGTTCGTCGCCGGCGGCTACGGCGGCAGGCTCGGCGCAGGCGAACGGCAGCGAGCGGTGTTCGCTTTCGACGGCGCCCGCTGGCGCTCGCTGCCCCGGCTTCCTGAGCCGCGTGCCGCCGGTGGTGCGGCCGTGGTCGGCGGACGCTTGTACATCGTGGGCGGGGTCGGCGCCGTCGGTCTCGCCCGGCGCGCCTTCGCCCTCGACCTCAGGACGAACCGCTGGTCGGTCGTCCCCGCGCCCTCGCCCCGCGAGCACCTTGCCGTCACCGCAGCCGGAGGGCGGATCTTCGCGCTCGGGGGACGGACGGCGGGATACGACACGAACCTCGCCACCTTCGAGAGCTGGGCGCCGGGCGCCAATCGCTGGCGACGGCTGCCCGACCTTCCCGACGCCCGCGGCGGGACGGGGGCTGCGGTCGCCGCCGGCTCACTCGTCTCGGTCGGCGGCGAAGAGCCGGCCGGGACGATCGCCCCGGTCTACGCCTGGAACCTCACGCACGGCGGCTGGCGCCGGCTGCCTGACCTGCCGACGCCCCGCCACGGGCTCGGCGTCGTCGCGATTGGAACACGCGTCTACGCGGTGGCGGGCGGCCCGAGCCCGGGGCTCACGGTCAGCGGTGCGAACGAGTACCTCGACCTCCGGTGAGGCGTGCCGTCGTGACGCTGATCGGCACAGTGCTGCTCGCCGGGTGCGGAGGGTCCGGCCGGGAGACGCAGACAACCCTTGTCGCCACGCTCGGTGACTCGATTACCGCCGGCTCCCCGGGCTACGACCCCGACCCGCGCATGCGCGAGACGCTGGGGTTCGGCGCCGACGAGAAGAGCCAATGGCAGTACTGGGCCGAGAAGGCAGATCCCGCCCTCCGCTTCCGTAACTGCGGCGTCTACGGGCAGCGCACCGACGAGATCGCCCGCCGACTCGCCGACTGTGCCAAGGACGCGCAAGTCCTGGTCGTCCAGGGTGGCATCAACGACATCGCCCAGGGCCGATCCGTCGACCGGGCCGCGGACAACCTGCGGCAGATGGTCGAGCGCGGCAAGCGGCTCGTCGGTCGTGTCGCCGTCGCCGAACTGCTGCCCTGGAACAACGGCTATCCCCGGGCGGACCGCGAGATTCGGCGGCTGAACACGCTGATCCACGAACTCGCCCGGGCCGAGGACGTCCCCGTGCTGCCCTTCTACTCGACGCTCGAGGATCCGGATCGGCCGGGCCGGATGAAAGAGGAGTGGACGTCGGACGGCGACCACCCCTCCGTCGAGGGCTACCGCCTCCTCGGCGAAAACGCCTTTGCGCTCCCGTAGATCAGCTACAGTTCGGCGCTCAAGACGCCCTGCGACTCCAGGAGGTGGCACAGATGACGAATTCAGCGCTTGCCGATCGCCTCCGGCGCAGGGCGCTTAGCTAGCTCCCGCTAAGCAACGCGTCCTCGCTGCTCGTGACCCGGCGGCCTTCGGCTGCCCCCTTTTCGTTCGCAAAGGAGACTTGCGTTGCTTGCACAGCTCGGCTGGACTCCAGCCTTCGAAGACCAATTCGCCCCGCATGCCGCCGACGGCCTCGAACCCGCGCGCGTCGCCGTCGAGCATCGGGATGCCTATGTCGTCTACACCGCGCGGGGAGAGCGCCCGGCCGAGCTCTCGGGCCGGCTTCGCCATGCCGCCGCCGAGCGCGGCGACCTCCCAGCCGTCGGCGACTGGGTTGCGGTAACGGGCACCGATCCGGCGCTCGTCCAGGCGGTTCTGCCGAGACGGACGAAGTTCTCGCGGATGGCCGCCAACGACCATGGCCAGACGGTCGAGCAGGTGGTCGCCGCAAACGTCGACGTCGTCTTCCTGACCGCCGGCCTCGACGGGGACTACAACGTCCGGCGGCTCGAGCGATACCTCACGCTCGGCTGGGAGAGCGGCGCGACGCCCGTGGTCGTCCTGACGAAGCTCGACCTCTGCGACGACGTCGAGTCCGCGCTGCTCGAGGTCGAGTCGGTCGCGATCGGAGTGCCGATCCACGCAGTGTCGAACGTGACCGGTGAGGGCGTGGAAGAC
>JBKPPY010000076.1:0-7107 GCA_046733845.1 Actinomycetota bacterium
GGTTGAAGACGATGATGATGATGGTGGAGAAGACGATCACGCCCATCACGGTCGGGACGTCGTAGTTGTTGAGCGCCTGTACGGACGTCCGGCCGAGACCGGGGAGGCTGTAGACCGTCTCGGTGAAGATCGCGCCGCCGAGCGCCAGACCGATGTCCATTCCGAGCATCGTCACGACCGGCAGCATCGCGTTGCGGAGGACGTGCGAGCGGAGGACGGTCGACTCGGGCGCGCCCTTCGCGCGCGCGGTCCGCACGTAGTCCTCGTTCAGGGTCTCGATCACGTTCGCCCTGATCATCCGCACGTACAGCGCGGCGAACAGGATCATGAACGTCATCCAGGGAAGGATCAGGTGGTAGGCCCACTGCACCGGCCCCCCGGGTTGTCCGGGCGGTGGGTTGAAGACGTCGGCGTAGCCGGTGATCGGCGTCAACCCCCACTTGTAACCGAAGAGCCACGCGAAGATCAGTCCGATCCAGATCGGGTGGGCCGAGATCCCGATCAGGACGAACGTCATCGCTCCTCGGTCTAAGAGCGACCGCGGTCGAAGCGCCGAGAGGACCCCTATCGGCACGGCGATCAGCATCCAGAAGATCGCGCCGCCGATCACCAGCGAAGCCGTGACTGGCGCCGCGTCCGCCACGATCTGGTTGACGCTCTCGCGGTTGTACCAGGAATGCCCGAGGTCGTGGTGGTACACGAGCCGCCAGACGAACCGCCCGTACTGCTGGTAGATCGGCTCGTCGAGGTGAAGGTAGTGCTTCGCCTTCGCGACGGTCGCGGGCGTCGCTCCCTTGCCGGCGAACTGCCGCGCGGGATCGGCCGGGATGATGAAGAACAGGATGTACGAGACGATCGTGACGGCGAAGAAGAGCATCACCGCCCAGAGGAGACGTCTGATCAGATAACGGGTCACGGTGTCGTCGAGAGAATCTTACGTCTTGCGTTGCTCTCGTGTTCGTGTCCTTTGATCGAGTGGGCGCCGGCACGAGCCCGGCGCCCACTCAACGTTTCTCCGCCCTTCGGTTACTTCAGGAAGAAGGTGTTCAGGCCCGCCAGTCCGACGGACGGACGGAACAGGTAGCCACCCGTGCGAGAAGAGACGAACTCGCGAATGTTGCGCTGTTCGTACACCGCCAGCGGCGCGTAGTCCTTCGTGATCTTCAGGTCGAGCGCCTGGTAGGCGGCGGCCCGTTTATCGCCCGTCAGAGTGTTCGCGGCCGCCATCTGCTTGTTGAGGGCCGGAACGTTCAGGTACGACAGATTGTTGTTGTTGGCCTCGTGGATGTTGTTGCCGTTCAGGAGGATGTCGATGAAGTCGTACGGATCGGGGTAGTCGGCGAACCAGCCGACCGCAATTGCGATGTCGTACGGCTCACCCTTCGTACCGGTTGCGATGTAGATCTGGAAGCCCTGGAAGAGCTTCACGTTCACGTTGTTGCAGCCGATCTGGCCGAGGTTGTACTTGAGCACCTGGGCGAGATTCTGCCCCACGACCGTGGTCGACGAGTAGAGCGTGATGTCCTTGCAGCCGCCGGCCTTGGCGGCGAGCGCCTTCCCCCTAGTGTAGTTGGAGCCCTTGACCGGATAGATGTTGAAGTTCTTGTACCCGGCGAGGCCCGGAGGAAGGATCTGATCGTCACGGTGGCCCGCGAGGAAGCCGCGGACGCGGACGAGGGCAGGCCGGTCAATCGCGTACTCGACCGCCTTGCGCATCGTCACATTGGCGAACGCAGGGCGACTCGTGTTCATCGCCGCGTAGTCGATGTTGATGCCGTGGCTGATGAAGTAGCGGCCCTTGTTGATGCCGTACTGCTTGGCGAGATCTGCATGCGCCGTCGGCGGAAGGCCACCGGCATCGTAGTCGGCCTGGCCTGACTTCACCTGCAGCAGGCTCTGGTCGAGCTGCGTGTTCGCGGTGAAGACGAAGGTGTCGACGTTGTGCGGCCGCTGGCCCTTGTAGTTCGGGTTCGTCTTGACGATGATCTGCCGGCCGACCTGGCGGCTGGCGACGTAGTACGGACCGAACGAGGCGAACGTGTTGATTCCGTCGGGGTTGATCGGCGTTCCCTTCGGGATGGGACAGAAGAAGTTCATCGCCATCTTCGCCAGGAACGAGCCGTCCGGATTCTGCAGCCTGAACGTCAACTTCTGCCCCTTCGCGATCACGCCCGACGCAGACGTCGCCTTCCCGTCGAGGACGGTCTGCGCACCGACGATGCCGCTGGCACCGGTGATGAACGGCGTCGAAGGCGACTGCATCTTCGAGTTGAGATCGCGGTCGAACGCCGCCTTGAAGTTCGCGGCCGTCAGCGCCTCCCCGGTGTTCGACTTGATGCCGGTCTTGATCGTGAAGACGTACGTCTTTCCGTCTTTCGAGACGGCGGGCAAGCCGACTGCTGCGTCCGGGGTGAGCTTGCTCCCAACTGGGGCCGGCTTGTCCGGGTAGTACAAGAGCTTCCTGCACACCGCATCAAGGATCTGCCAGGAATCCGTTCCATACGCCAGGGCGGGATCGATGTAGTCGACGTCCGTCCCCGACATGTTGATGTTCATCGTCCCGCCCTTTTTCTGCCCGGAGGCGGACGGCCGGTTCGACTTGCTCGACGCGGGGCCGGCAAACGCAGCCGCGACCAGCATCGCGGCCCCGAGCGCGGCCATTACGCCGGAAAGCCAGATTCTCTTCTGCATCGATCTCCTTTCGATGACGCACGGGCCCGGCCCTCACCGGGCTCCGTGTGGACGCATCCTCAGACTCGTAAGACGAGCGGCGCGGAGTTTAGTTGGCCTGTGACGAAAATGTGAAGCCGGTGTCCGGCCCCCGCTCGGGACGCCGGATCACGAGCCTACGCGGTCGACCGCGGGTCGAAGGAATCGCGGAGGCCGTCGCCGAGCAAGTTGAATGCGAGCGTGGCGAGCAGCACCGCGATCCCGGGCCAGACCATCAGCCAGGGCTGCGTCAGGTAGTAGTCGGGCGCAGTCGCGAGCAGGTTGCCCCAGCTCGGTGTCGGTGCCTTGATCCCGAGGCCGAGGAACGAGAGACCGGCTTCGAGCAGGATGTTCGTCGCGACAATCAGGGTCGCGTAGACGATAATCGGCGCGACCAGGTGCGGAAGGATGTGGGAGCGGATGATCTTCCAGTCGTCCTGGCCGATCATCCGGGCAGCCTCGACGAACTCCTTCTCGCGGAGCGATAGGACCTGGGCACGGACGATTCTCGCGGGGTAGAACCACCCGAACATGCCGATCACGAAGATGAGCGTGACCGTCCCCTTGCCGAGGAACCCGAACGTGACGCCGTCGAGGCGGTCGCCGATCGTGCTCGCCAGCGCGATCACGAACAACAGCACCGGGAACGCCATCACGATCTCGGTCAGGCGGCTGACGACCGTGTCCGTCCAGCCGCTGTAGAACCCCGCCATCGCCCCCAGCAGGACGCCGATCGTCATCGACAGGATCGTTGCGCCGACGGCGACCTCGAGCGAGGTCTGCGTGCCGTAGAGCAGGCGCAGGAACTCGTCGCGGCCGAGCTGCCCGTCACCGCCCAGGATGAACAAGGTGTTTCCGAAGTTGCCCGTCGCACCGACGTACGGCGCCTCCGAGACGTGTGTCAAAGGTCCTACCGGCAGCACTGTCTTCGGATCGAGCCCCCCGGAGAACTGATCGTTCGGCCCGTGCCCGAGGAAGTGCGCGGCGATCGGCGCACCGATGAACCCCGCGAAGACGAGGAAGATGATGAAAATGCCCCCGGCGATCGCGAACTTGTCGCGCTTGAACCGGAGGAAGACGCCTTCCCAGTAGCCGCGGGCGCGAACTGCGGTCTCGCCAAGCTCACCGTGGGTCTCCGCTGCGACGGTCGACGCAAGGCCTGCGCCGGACGAAACGAGCTCTGGACGTTCGGTAGTCGCCACGGGCTTGGGAAGAGCATAACGGGCCGGGACGGCCGCGTTATCAGTCCTGAGACTTCCCCAAGAAGAAAAAGTTAGGCCGTGAGCGCATCTGCGCCCGCGACGACCTCCAGGATCTCCTGGGTGATCTCGGCCTGGCGGGCTCGGTTCATCGCCAGCGTGAGGCTGTCGATCAGCTCGCCGGCGTTCTTCGACGCGTTGCGCATCGCGGTCATCCGGGCGCCTTGTTCCGACGCCGCCGACTCGAGCAGCGCGCGGTAGAGCTCGGTCTCCATGTACACGGGCAGCAGCCGCTCGAGGATCTGCTCCGGCTCCGGCTCGTAGATGAAGTCGCCGAGCAGCGCGGCGTGGTGCTCTTCCTCCTCGCCCGCCTCCAGCACCTGCTCGGGAATCGGGAGCAGGTCCTGCTCGACGACCTGCTGCACGAGCGGGGAGACGAAGTGGTTGTAGACGACCACCACGCGGTCGACCTCCTCGCCGACGTAGAGATCGGCCACCTTGTGGGCGAGCGCCTGCGCGTCGGCGTAGGACGGCCGGTCGCTGAAACCCGTCCAAGCCTGGAGCACCTCGTACCGGCGAAAACGCAGGGTCGAAGCCCCCTTTCGGCCGGAGACCAGCCAGCGGACGCGCTTGCCCTCCGCGCTGAGGCTGCGGTCCAGCGCGAACGCATGCCGGAGCACCTGCGCGTTGAACGCACCGGCGAGGCCGCGGTCGCCGGTCAGCGGCAGGATCGCGACGGCCCGTTCCTCCTCGTGCCGCTGGAGCAGCGGCAGTCCGCGCACGGACGAGCTCGCCCGGGACGTGCCGACCATAAGCTCCATCATCCGGTCCGCGTACGGCCGCATCGCCTCGATCCGCGCCTGCGCGCGCCTGAGCCGCGCCGACGCCACGAGCTCCATCGCCTTGGTGATCTTCCGCGTGTTCCGGATCGACTTGATCCGGCGCTTGAGGTCCTGGACCGAGGCCATGCCTTAGACGAGCGCCGTCTCTTCCTGGACGTTGAACATGCCGGCGAAGCGCTTCAGCTCTGCGTTCAGCTTCTGCTCCAGCTCGTCCGAGAGCTCCTTCTGCTCGCGGATCGCGTCGAGGATCGACTTCTCAGTCCGCATATGCTCGCGGAGCTCGTCCTGGAAGCGCGGAACCTGCGGCGTCGGCACCTCGTCCAGGTAGCCGTGGATCCCGGCGAAGATCGCGACCACCTGCTCCTCGACCGGCCACGGGGTGTATTGCGGCTGGTTCAGCGTGGCCACCATCCGTTCGCCGCGCGCCAGCGTGCGCTGCGTCGCCTGGTCGAGCTCGGAGCCGAACTGCGCGAAGGCCTCCAGCTCCCGGTACTGCGCGAGGTCAAGCTTCAGCCGGCCGGCGACCTGGCGCATCGCCTTCACCTGGGCGTTCCCGCCCACGCGCGACACAGAGATCCCGACGTTGATCGCCGGGCGGACGCCCGAGTAGAAGAGGTCGCTCTCGAGGAAGATCTGCCCGTCCGTGATCGAGATCACGTTTGTCGGGATGTAGGCGGACACGTCGCCCGCCTGGGTCTCGATCACCGGCAGCGCCGTGAGCGAGCCGCCGCCGAGCTCGTCGTTCAGCTTGCACGCGCGCTCGAGCAGCCGCGAGTGGAGGTAGAAGACGTCGCCCGGGTATGCCTCACGGCCCGGTGGGCGGCGGAGGAGCAGCGACATCTGGCGGTACGCGTCGGCGTGCTTGGAGAGGTCGTCGTAGATGCACAGCGCGTGCTTGCCCTCGAACATGAAGTACTCGCCCATCGCGCAGCCGGCGTAGGGCGCCATCCACTTGATCGGGGCGGCCTCCGAAGCGGCGGCGTTGACGATGATCGTGTAGTCCATCGCGCCCTCTTCCTTCAGGCGCTCGTACACCTGAGCGACGGTCGAGGCCTTCTGCCCGATCGCGACGTAGATGCAGATCACGTCCTGCCCGCGCTGGTTCAGGATGGTGTCGACGCAGATTGCCGTCTTGCCGGTCGTCCGGTCGCCGATGATCAGCTCGCGCTGGCCGCGGCCGATCGGAATCATCGAGTCGATCGCCTTCAGACCGGTCTGGAGCGGCTCCTTCACCGGCTGCCGCTGGACGACGCCGGGCGCCTTGAACTCCAGCGGCCGACGCTGCTCGGACGCGAGCGGCGGGCCGCCGTCCACCGGGTTGCCGAGCGGGTCGACGATCCGACCGACCAGCTCGTCGCCGACAGGGACGCTGGCAACCCGGCCCGTGCGGCGAACCGGCTCGCCCTCCTTCACCTTGTCCCACTCGCCGAGCAGCGCGGCGCCGACGTTGTCCTCCTCGAGGTTCAGGGCGACGCCGGTGACGCCGTGCTCCAGCTCGAGCATCTCGAGCGCGACCGCGCTGTCGAGGCCGTAGATACGGGCGATCCCGTCGCCGACCTGGAGGACCTGCCCGACCTCGGCGAGGTCGGTCTCGACGTCGAAGTCCTTGATCCGCTCCTTGAGCAGGGCGGTGATCTCTTCCGGGCGCAGCTTCACTCGGACACTCCTTTTCTCTGTTCAGACACGTGTTCGTAGCTCTCGGCCGAGCTGCTCGAGCCGGCCGCGCACGCTCGCGTCCACCCGGCGCGAGCCGACCTGCAAGACCATGCCGCCGATCAGCTCCGGGTCGACCTCACGGCTCGCCTCGACGCGGCGGCCGGAGCGCTGCTCGATCTGACCGATGATCGCGCGCGCTTCCTCGTCCGACAGCTCGTAGGCCGTGGTTAGCTCCACTGACAGCTCGCCCTCCTCGGCGGCGGCCATGCGCTCGAACTCCTCCGCGACCTGCTCGACGTCTCCTGCTCGCCCCTTCTCGACGAGCAGTCGAAGGAAGTTCAGGACCAGCGCGTCGGACTCGCCGGCCACCGCCTCGACGGCGGCGATCTTGGCCCGGCGGTCGAGTTGCGGGTTGCGCAGGAGGTCGTCGAGCTCGGGCACCTGCCTCGTCGCCTCGACGAAGTCGCCCAGGTCCTGCCGGACCTGCGCGATCCGCCCGGCCTCCTTCGCGGCCTCGTACAGCGACCGCGCGTAGGTGCGGTGGACGACGCTCAGACCGACTCCTTCTCGAGCACGGAGAAGTCGAGGTCGCCGATCGCGTCCTCGATCAGCTTCCGGTGGTCGTCGCGGTCGAGCACCTTCCCGGTCACCTTCGCGGTCGCCGCCAGGGCCAGCTCCGCCACCTCGGCGCGGATCTGCTC
>JBKPPY010000077.1:0-8037 GCA_046733845.1 Actinomycetota bacterium
CCGTAGGGCGGTGTGTCCGGATAGCGGGCCCAGAGCGATCGCATGAGGTCACGCAGGTCGGCGTCGGGCTCCGGCACGCCGTACACGACGGCCCCCGGAAACTCGGCGACTGCGGTCAGCTCGAAGGTGAACGGCTTCTTCGCTGCTAGGAAATCCGCCAGGCCCTGCACGTCGGCGTCGGTCAGCAGTTCGACCGGGATCCAGGGGTAGAGAAGCGTGATCGAGAGCGGGATGTGCTCCGCGATGCGCTCCGGGTAGAGCTCGTCGTGCGCGGTCTCGAGCTCGGCGTTCTGGCCGGCGAGCAGGAGCGTGATGCTGGTGCGCAGGCTCAACTCGTCGCAGCGACCGCCCCCAGGCCGATGAAGATGCTTCCCGAGGCGTACCGCACGGCTTTCCGCCGGCGGCGGAAGATGCCCCCGAGCGTTCCGCCGGCGAGGGCGTAGGCGCCGTCACTGAGCAGGCCGAGGACGACCCAGCAGAGGCCGAGCACGATCGTCTGCGTCCAGACCGGCCGGTCGGGATCGACGAACTGCGGCATGAACGCGAGGAAGAAGAGCGCCGTCTTCGGATTGAGGACATTCACGAGCACGCCCTGCCCGAAGACGCGCCGCGTGCTTCTCGGCGTCCGCTCGACCGTTTCGATCGGTTCGTCCTTGCCCACCAGCCTGCGGATCCCGACGAAGACGAGGTACGCGGCACCCACGTACTTGACGGCGCTGAAGGCGATCGCGGACGAGACGATCAGTGCAGAGAGTCCCGCAACCGCGGCGGCGATGTGGACGAGTGAGCCGAGGTGGATGCCCGCCACGGAGACAAGTCCGTTGCGGCGGCCGCCGTCGACGCTCGTCGCGACGACGTACAGGACGGCCGGGCCCGGAATCGCGAGCAGGACGAGCGCGGCTGGGATGAAGACTGCGAAGGCGTGGCTCGAAGGCATAGTGCTGTTGCCCAGCGTAGACCTCCGAGGCGGCCGGTGGAAGTTGCACTTTCGTCACGCTCCCGTCACACGAGCGCGTCAGCTTGGTTGCCACGATTGGCGACATGCAGCCGATCGTGCTCTCCCGGCGCCGCGTCCTTCTTGGCGGACTGCTCCTCCTCGCCGCATTGTTGGTAGGGGCACGGTTCGTCGTTCGGGCAGGGACGCCCGCCGGGACGTCGGCGCCGCCGATCGTCGGATCGGCCGAAGATCCAGGGACGAGTGCGGCGTCGGCGGGCGCGGCGTCGGCGGGGGTGGAGCCGGCCGCACCGACAGGGCTCGTCGTGTACGTGGTCGGCGCCGTCCGGCGCCCGGGCTTGTACACGCTTGCGCCGAGCTCTCGGGTGGCGGACGCCGTCGAGCGTGCGGGCGGTGTCACCCGGAAGGCCGATCCAGCCGCGCTGAATCTGGCGGCGCCGGTCGCCGATGGCCAGCAGGTCCTCGTCCCGGCTAGGCTCCCGCGCGCGGTCGCCGCTGCACAGGGCGTCCCGACTCCGGGTATCCCCGCCGGGCCGATCCAATTGAGCTCTGCGACCGCGGAGCAGCTCGACTCGCTGCCGGGAATCGGCCCGGCGACCGCGCAGAAAATCCTCGACTACCGCGCCGAACATGGTGCGTTCCGCTCGGTCGAGGAGCTCGACGAGGTCCCGGGCATCGGTCCTACGCGGGTCGAGCAGCTCCGAGGGTTGGTCGTGCCGTGAGCGAGGACGTCGAGCGCGTCGGCGACGCCGACGCCGTCCGCACACGCGTCGTTCGCGATGGGCGCGCCGCTGTCGTTGACCGCATGGTCGTGGCGTATCCCTACGTGCTGGCCGGTGCAGCCTGCCTCGGCCTGGCCGCTGCGAATGGCTTGCGAGCGTCGGGGGTCGGAGCCGCGGTCGCGGCGGTCGGTACGGCGCCGGTCGCTGCATTCCTCGCCGACCCGCGGGTCAGAGTCGCAACGCTGGCGGCCGGGCTCCTGCTGGCTGGCTGGTGGTGGGGCAGCGTCCGGCTCGACGCGCTCGACTCGAGCGTGCTTCGCGCACACGTCGGCGAAGCGGAGCCTGCGACGGTCGTCGTCACGGGCCCGGCGCGCAGCAACGTGTTCGAGCTGCGCGTCCCGGCGCGTCTCCTTCGATTCGGCACGCTCGCGGCCGGCGAGCAGGTGTTGTTGAAGCTGCCGGTCGGCCGGTCGCCGCCCCAGGGGGCGATCCTCGCGCTCGACGCGCGCCTGAAGCTGCCGCGGCCGGCAGCGCACGGGTTCGACGAGCGCACTTGGCTGCGGCGGCACGGGGTCCACGTAGTCGTCGCGGCCAAGAGCTGGTGGATCGTCGGCCGCCGAGGTGGAATCGGCGGCTACGCGGACCGGGTCCGCGCATGGCTGGCCCGCTCGCTCGCCCCTGGGTTAGGGGGAGAGCGACGGGCGATCCTGGAGGGCATCGTGCTTGGCGAGGACGAGGAGCTTCCGCCCGGCCTGCGAGACGCCTTCCGCGCCTCGGGTCTCTACCACCTGCTCGCGGTGTCGGGCCAGAACGTGATCTTCGTCGCCGCCGGCGTGCTCGGGCTCGCATGGGTCGTCGGCCTGCCGAGGTGGCTCGGCGAGCTCGGCGCCCTCGCCGGGATTGCGTCGTACGTGCTCGCGGTCGGTGCACAGCCGTCGGTGATCCGGGCCGGCATCGCGGGTGCGCTCGGGTCGATCGCCTGGCTGTCGGCGAGGCAGCGCGACCGCTGGCACTTCCTGCTCGTCGGGGCACTGGTCCTCCTCGCCTGGAACCCCTACACGCTGCTCGATGCCGGCTTTCAGCTCTCGTTCGCCGCTGTGGTGGCGATCTTCGTCGCGCTGCCGCGCGCGCAACGGTTCCTCGAGGGATATCCGGTGCCGAGGGTTGCGGGAGAAGCGGTCGCGCTGTCCCTCGCGTGCGGCATCGCCACGGCACCGGTGTTGTGGTTCCAGTTCGGCCGCATACCGCTGTACTCGGTGCCGGCGAACGCGCTAGCCGCGCCGGTAGTCGCACCGTTGCTCGGGCTCTCGTTCGTCGCCGCGATTGCCGACCCGATCTCACCCGCCGTTGCGGCGTCGATCGGGTCGGCGAACGGCTGGCTCGCCGCGTACCTGGCGTGGTGCGCACGCCTCGTCGCCGGCTTGCCGGGCGCGGTCGTGTCGTCGGGCTCGGGGCTGGGGGCGCTCCTCCTGGTCGCCTCCACGCTGCTCCTGCTGGCTGCCGGTGGGGGCGATCGGAACCGCCGCAGGCCGTGACTATGCTTGCCGCGAGTGGCGGAGGAGCTCAAGCCGGCCTACCTCCTTACGGGCAGCGACCGCCCGAAGATCGACCGCGCGGTCCACCGTCTCCGCGACCGGTTCGGCGACGAGTCGGTCGAGCGCCTCTCAGCTGAGGACTCGTCCGGCGAGGATGCCGTCGCCGCCTGCAACGCGATGGGCCTGTTCGCGACCAGCGGCCGGCTCGTGCTCGTCGACGGCGTCGAGCGGTGGAAGGCCGCGGACGCGAAGGCGGTCGGCGACTACCTAACCGCGCCGGCGCCGGGGACGGTGCTTGCGCTCGTCGCGAGCGAGCTCCGCAAGGACTCGCCGCTGGCGAAGGCGTGTGCGAAGGGCGGCCAGGTCCTCGTCTACGAGGTCTCGAAGCGCGCGCTGCCGAAGTGGGTCTCAGACCAGTTCGCCCGGCACGGCGTCGGAGTCACGAGCGAGGCATGTCGGGCCCTGATCGAGCTGGTCGGCGACAACCCGCACGAGCTCGCCGGGGAGATCGACAAACTCGCGCTCTGGGCCGGATCCGACGACGTCGGGGAGGAAGAGGTCGAGCAGCTCGTCGCCGCCCGGGCGGACGTGCCGCCGTTCGTCCTCACAGACGCCTGGGGCAGACGCGACATTGCGGGTGTGCTCTCGGCATGCGAGTCGATCCTCGAGCGGTCGACCCGCTCGGGAGAGATCCCGATGCTCGTCGGCCGGCTGGTCGCGCACGTCCGACGCGTGCAGGCGTGCCAGCGTCTCGACGCCGAGGGAGTCCGAGCCCGGGACGCGGCTGCTGAGCTCAAGATGCATCCGTTCGCGGCCGAGAAAGCGTTCGGCCAAGCGCGGAACTTCTCGGTCGACGAGCTGCGCGAGGCGATCGTCCGGCTCTCGGACCTGGACTTCGCGATCAAGGGCGGAAGTCGCCTCCCGGCCGACCTCGAGCTCCAGCGCACCCTGGTCGCGATCACACGCTCTGCCGAGAGGAACTGACGTTGGAGCTGCAGCCACAGACGGGACGTCCGTCGATGCCGCAGGGCTACGGCGTTCCCGAGACGGACGAGGGCGTGCTCGAGTGGACGTGGGCGGTCGAGCGGCTCGAGTCCGCGTTGAACTACTGGTTCAGCACGACGCGTCCCGACAGTCGCCCCCATGCGATGCCGGCCTGGGCGGTGTTCCTCGACGGGACGCTGTACTTCGAAGGCAGCCCACGGACGAGACGAGCCCGAAACCTCGCCGCGAACGCGGCGGTCGTCGTCCACCTCGAGAGCGGCGACGACGTCGTCATTCTCGAGGGCGTCGCGCGTGAGGCCGGCAAGCCGGAACCCGCGCTCGCCGAGCGGTTGGCCGCAGCGTTCGCGGCAAAGTACGGCAGCACGAAGTTCGAGTACCGTCCGCCGCCCGAGCAGTGGGACAACGGCGGCTTGTGGTCCATGCAGCCGAAGGTCGCCTTCGGCTGGAGCGACTTCCCCGCTGACACGACCCGCTGGCGTTTCGGCTAAACCCGCGGGACCGTCCCTCAACGGCGTTCGGTGGTCATCCGGCTCGGCGAATCGCTGCCGCGCCGTCGCCTCCACTCGTGGGCGACGAACCTGGCGTAGGCCGCGATCGCAACTGCGAGCGCATGGCCAAGCGTGAAGACGATCAGTGCGACGGTGAGGGCCGCGGCGGCGGCGCGCTTCGCGAGCTTCCTGCCCTGCGGGCGGCCCCATGCGATCGCGGAGGCCGCGGCGTGTCCGGCGCGCCGAGTGAGCCTAGGCCCGTTCTCCCGCAGCCGACGCGCGCTCCAGCCGGCCGCCGAGACCACCAGCGTGAGCACGAACAGCGCCGTCTTCGTCAGGAGCCGGAAGGTGCTCCGGGTCGCTGCTGCGAGCCCCGCGATCCCGCGGCGGGCCGATGCGCTCGTGGCCGGCGCGAATCGGGGCCGCGTGTGCCTGCGTCCGCTGCCGCGGACGGTGATCGTTCCCTCCATCGGAACGACTGCCTCGACCGCATCGACGTTCACCACCCGGGCGCGCTGCAGCACGCCGCTGCGCACGACCAGCGCGCGCGGGTACCCGCGCTCGTCGACCACCACCTCCTGGACGACTCCCTGGTGACCGCCGCCCGGCGAGGTCAGCTCGAACCCTTCGCTGTGCCCGAGCCAGTAGTCGAGCACGGGGCTCCCGCGGCCGAACATGCGCCGATTGGTCGCCCTCGAGCTCAGCGTCTGGTCCTCATCAATCTGTCCGGGGAGATCGAGAGACGATTCCCACCCGGTTAGCTTCCAAACCGGAGCTAGAGATCCTTCGACATGAAGACCGCGCGCTCGCCGTAGCCGAGCGAGCGATACAGCGAGCGAGCGACGTCGTTGCCGCCGAGCACCGTCAAGCCCACCTGGGAAAGCCCGCGGCGCCGCACCTCCTCCTCGAACAGCTCCATTGCCGCGCGGGCGTCAGGCCGGGGCGACCAGCTCACGTTCGTACTCCGCGCGGGTGTGCTCGATGTAGGGAAGGAGCTCGCCCTCCCGAAGCGGGCGCGCAGTCGCAGCGCCACTCGAACGAGCTAGGACGAGGCGCCGGCGACGAGGCGGGCGGCCTGTGCCTTCTTGCGCGCTGCCGTGTTCGCATGCAATGCGCCTTTCGACGCGGCGCGATCGACCCAGCGCACGAGCGTCCGATGCTCGACGGCGATTACCTCGGCGTCGCCGGCGTCCACCGCGCTCTGGAGCCGCTTCGTCAGCGTCTTCACGGTCGAGCGGTAACGGATGTTCTCCGCCCGCTGCCGCTCGGCGATTCGGACCCGCTTCTCCTGCTGCTTGATGTTCGGCATGGCGTGAAAAGGCCCGCACGAGCGGGCGTGCCGATGGTAGCAACAGCCGCGCTGCCTATGCTCAGGCGGTGACCCCGCCCGAGGAGGCCGCCGTCTCGACCCCCGGAAGCGGTCTCCCCACCGGCGGCGCATACCACCGCCGCCGGCTCGCCCTCTCGACGGCGTTCTTCGCCGGTGCGACCGGTCTCTCGCGCGTGGTCGGCCTCGTCCGCGAGTCGGTCGTCCGCTACTACTTCGGCACTGTCGGGCCGATCAACGCGTTCGAGGTCGCGTTCCTCGTCCCGAACACGGTCCGCGCACTCGTCGCCGACGCGGCGCTCTCGTCCGCGTTCGTGCCGGTGTTCAGCGAGCTGCTCGAGAAGGGCGAGCGCAAGCGGGCCTGGCGGGTCGCCTCCAGCCTCTTCTGGCTGATCATGCTCGGGCTGGGCGGGCTGACGGCCCTGTTCATCGTGATCGCGCCCTGGGTGATGGACATCTTCGGCTACTCGGGCGTCGCCGTCGGCCTGTCGCGCGTGCTTTTCCCGATCGTGCTGATCCTCGGGCTGACCGGAATCGTCGTCGGGATCCTGAACAGCTACGACCATTTCTCGGTTCCGGCGCTCTCGCCCGTGCTCTGGAACGTCGCGATCATCGTCGGCCTCGTCATCGGCGTCCCGAAGGCGGACACGATCGACGCCCAGCTCTACGTCTACGCGTTCTCGATCCTGATCGCGACGATCCTGCAGTTCCTGCTGCCGCTGCCGTGGCTACGCGGCCGCGACGACCGCCTGCACGTTGTGATCGACTGGCGCGACCCGGCAGTCGCGCGGACGTTCAAGCTGATGCTCCCGATCACCCTCGGGCTCGGGCTGATCAACTTCAACGCCTTCATCGACACGATCTTCGCCGCCCGGCTGCTCGACAAGTACCAGGCGCCGAGCTCGATCAACGCCGCGTTCCGCCTCTACATCTTCCCGCAGGGGATGTTCTCGGTCGCAGTTGCGACCGTCCTCTTCCCGTCGCTCTCGCGGCTGGCGACTCGCCGCGACCTGGACGGGTTCCGCTCGATGGTCTCGGCCGGCCTGCGGCAGATCGCCTTTCTGCTTATTCCGGCGAGCGTGCTCTGCGCCGTGCTCGCCGAGCCGATCGTGCGGATCGTCTACCAGCGCGGAGACTTCACTCCGTCGCAGACGACCGTCGTCGCCGACTGCCTGGCCGCGTTCGCGCTCGGGCTCGCGTTCAACGGAGCGATGCTGATGCTGAACCGGGCGTTCTTCTCGCTCCAGGCGGCGTGGATACCGACCGGGGTGGCGCTGGCCAACCTCGGGCTCAACGCCGTCCTCGATGCGGCCTTCTACCGTTTCGGGATCTGGGGGATCCCGCTGTCGACCTCGTTGGTGAACATCGCCGGGTCGTTTGTGTTGATCGTCATGCTGCGGCGGCACCTGGGGCGCCTCGACCTCGGCCGGACGCTCGATTCGGTGGTCCGGATCACGGTCGCATCGCTGGTGCTGGGCGCAGTCGCCTACGGCGTCTGGCATCCCCTCGACGATGCGCTGGGACACCGGTTCGTCGCTCAGGTCGCCTCGCTGGGGATCGCGCTGACGGCCGGCGCGGCGGCGTACCTGCTGATGTGCCGCTTGCTCCGCGTACAGGAACTCCGGGCACTGCGCCTACTCCGGCGTCGAGGGCCGGAAAGCTGAGATGCTCGAGTTTTCGCCGCTGACCGAGGATGACGTCCCACTCGTCGCCGACGTACCACGGTCGAGGAACCGAACCGGCGCTCGTGGCGCGCCTTCGACAAGGCCGGCTTCCGCCGTATCCGCGACGTCGAGGAGGACGGCCCCCTCACCGCCAGATGCGCCTCGATCGCGCCGCCTGAGCGTCTCCCGGGCCAGTGGGGACGGCGCCCGACGGGTGAGTGGCGTTCTCAAGACTGCGTGGGCGCCGCCCGATAAAGACGTGCGTGACCCGCCAACAGCCTCTGCTCGAACGCCTGCCGCCCCGGGCGTCCCTGGGCTGACCGGCCGACGCCGCTCCGGAT
>JBKPPY010000078.1:0-8251 GCA_046733845.1 Actinomycetota bacterium
GTGTACACCAGTACCGGGCTCTTGCGGCTGGTCTGCTGCTCGATGAACTGGGCTGCGTCTCGGTTGGCCTCACGCGGCAGTCGGACTACCTCCGGCGCAATCGTCACGAACCTCGCGGCGAGCAGGGCGATCGCTACGACACAGACGAGACTTCGAAGGATCGCGGGCCTTCGGCCCGCCGGGCGAACGAGGATGAACGACGCGCCGGTCGCGATGAGCATGAGGCTTGGGGCCAGCAGGTAACTGAGAAATCGCGTGAAGACGTACGTCTGCGTAGCCCAGAAAGCGATGATCGTCGCGAAAGTGCCTGAAGACAGGATCAGCGCCGGCTGGCGCTCATGAAGCAGTGGGCTCGAACCCATCACGAGAACGGCGAGAAGCACTAGCGGGAGCCAGATCGCACCCGGAAGAAGCACAACCCCCTCGATCCAGATGAGCGCGGGCAGAAGGATCTGATCGATGGGCGCCGTGAAGACCCACTCGGTGCTCATTCGGAAGCCGTCCTCGTGCTGCGAGGAGGCGCGAATCTGGGCGACGTGAGGGCCGTACCACGCAGCGATCGCGATCCCAGAGGTCAGGAGTCCGACGAGCATAGGCGTGCGGAGTCTCCGGTCTGCGAGCAGGACCAGGGCGGTGGCCGCGAACGCGATGCCGAAGTGAGGAAGCGTCCAGGTGCCCATGACCCCGGCCGCACAAGCGGTTGCGACGGCTTTCCCAGAGCCGGTTCGGTTGGCCTCGAGTGCGGCGACCATCAGAACGCTCATTGCGAGGTACGTGAGGCCGTAGCCGCGAGCCTGCCGGCTCACGTCGAGTAGGAGCGGCGACACCGTGGCGAGGAAGAGGTAGAGCAGCCCTGATAGCGGACGGACGCGCACGTGCAGCCAGGCGGTGACGATGACCACGCCCGCAATAAAGGGCAATGCCGACAGAAGCCTGAAGGTCGTCCCGGACTCGCCAGTAAGAGCCGCGGCCGCCCATGTCAGCAAGCCGTAGAGCTCGTGGTTGTTCGGAACATAAGGACCGCCGAGGATCTCACCTGGCCCGCCTCGTACGAAGTGGGCGACGAAGTACAGCTCGTCGTACCAGAAGCTGTTGCCGAGATCGAACAGGCGCGACCAGAGCAGGGCTGCGCCAACGAGTGCGTACGAGCCCACGAGGAGCAGTCGCTCGACATCGAGCACGAGACGAGTTCGCGTCAACGGCTCGTCGATTGCTGGAATGGAGTTGGCTTGTCCCGACATCTATCCGGTAGGCGGGACGAGCCAGACGTCCATCCGTCCGCCGCGCGTGTACTGACGGAAGCCGTCGTGCCGAACGCCGGGCCTGCTCAGGCACGGAACCCGAACGTCGGCGTTGCCGAGTGGTTGCCTGACGTAGTAGACGGGGCGTCCCGCGTTGCAGACCTGCGCTGCGACCGTGCCGGCGTCGAGGTGGTCGACGGGTCTCCCGAGGTAGAAGGCGAGGTTCGTCGGATTCCGCATGTACGCGAGAACAGGCGTGCCGCGTGGTCCGTTCTCGATCACCCTCGCGACGTCCCGGTGCGCCTCGCGCGGGAGGCGGACGACGTCCGGCGCCAGGCCGACGAAGCGGATCCCGAGGATGCCGATCGCCGCCAAGCAGATCACGGTGCGCGCCAGTGCCGGCCGCCGCGGGAGCCGCTCGAGGATGTCGGCGGCGCCGGTGGCGAGCAGGATGAACCACGGTGCGAGAAGGAAGCTCAGGTAGCGCGGGATCACGTACGCGTGCTCGAGCCACAGAACGCTCACCGTTGCGACCGGACCGGCGCAGAGCACGAGCGCCATGCGCCAATCGCGGAAGAAAGGGCTCGCAGCGGCCACGATCGCTACGAGCGCGACCAGGGGGAGCCAGATCACTCCTGCCGCGAGCGCGGTCCCGTCGATCCAGATCAGGGCAGGGAGCAGGATCTGGTCGATCGGCGCGGTCAGCACCCACGGAAAACCGATCTGGATGCCGTCGGGGATCTGCGCCGCGCTGTGCACTGCACCCGTGTGTGGCGCGTACCACGCCGCGATCGCGACGATCGAGACGACGAGGCCGGCGGCAGCGGTCACGCGCGTTCGCGAATCGCTGACGAGGACCGCGCCGACAGCGATGAAGGCGATGGCAAGCTGCGGAAGGGTCCATGCGCCGAGAACGCCGGCTGCACACATCGCAATCACCGCCCAGGCATTGCCCGTTCGGAGCGCCTCGAGGCCGGCTACGACGACGAGGCTCATCGCGAGGAACGCAAGCCCGTAGCCCCGCGCCTGACGCGTGATGTCCAGGAGGAGGGGCGAGACCGTCCCCAGGAAGACGAACAGCAATGCCGACAGCGCTCCCCTGCGGCGGTGCAGCCAGACTGCGACGACGACGACCGCTGCGACGAACGGCACGGCCGAGAGCAGGCGAAGCGCGATCTCCGACTCCCCGACCACGCTTGTCGTCACCCATGCGAGGAGCGCCATGAGCTCGTGGTTGAGATCGGGGCCGGAGAGGATGTGCCGCGGCCCGGCGCGCACGTACCCCTCGACCATCACGATCTCGTCGTTCCAGAGGCTGTGGCCCAGGTCTGCGAGTCGCGACCAGAGCAGGGCTGCGCCGAGCCCCACGTACGCCACGACGACCGCGATGCGACGCGGCTCCGCCCAGGGGTGCGAGCGAGCGTCCGCGTCTGTCGTCGAAGTAGGTGTCTGGAGGTGCAGCTCCATCCCTGCATCTAAGCCCGTCGCGGACGTCGTGAGCGCGGGGCCGTCCGAAGGGTTAGGTCAAACCCGACCGAATGATGGTCCCGTGCCGACGTCGTCCCGGGCGATCTATGAAGTGGTAGTCCGTTGTATGCCCAAAGCCCGTGATCGGCCAAGTCGACGACGACCTCAAGGTCCACTCCTGTGATCCCGATGCGAGCTCGCAGCCCGGCCACTGCAGCGGTGGGGCGGGGCGCGACAACGGCGCGGTTCGCGACCGGGCCGTCGGCTCGCTCACCGTCGATGTTGCGTCGATGAGTGTCGTCGCGGTCGTCCTCGGCCTCATCCGGCTCGGCAGGCTGTCCCTAGGTGTAGACGAATCCTTCGGATGGGTTGCCTGAACGGTATGGCTGCGTCCAGGCACGCGGCCATACTGCGACCGTGGATCTCGTCGAGCGCAAGGGCTCAGGCGCCACAAGGCATCCCTGGGAGCTCGCGAGGGCTGAGTTCTTCCTACGACTTCTCGATACGCACAATTTGCTCGCAGCGCGTGCGTGGCTCGACGCAGGCTCCGGCGACGGCTGGTTCGCCGGACAGCTCCGGCGTCTCCTTCCGGCGGATGCACGGGTCACCTGCTGGGACGTGAATTACGCGGCCGAGGATCTCGAGGCACTGGCGCGACGCGCGGCGGACGGGATCGACTTCGTGAGGGAGCAGCCGACGGGCCGCTTTGACCGGGTTCTCATGCTGGATGTGATCGAGCACACGGACGACGACCTCGGGTTCGTGGGCGCGGTCGTGGACAAGTTGCTCGCCAAGGACGGTGTCATGCTGATCTCCGTTCCTGCCTACGCGTCGCTCTTCAGTTCGCATGACCACGCGTTGCGGCATCGGCGTCGCTACTCGCCAAGCGCGTGTCGCGGAATCTTGGAGCAGGCGGGGCTCAGGATCATCTCGAGCGGGGGACTCTTCTCGTCGCTCCTGCCGATTCGCGGCGGCCAGGTTCTGATCGAGCGCGCGCGACCGGAGCGGGCGCGCCCGAGCGGGGTCGGCAACTGGCGTCACGGGCGACTCGTCACCGGCTCAATCGCGCGAGCCCTTGCCCTGGACGGGCGAATCTCACTCGCGTTAAACCAACGCGGGCTTTCCGTGCCAGGCCTCAGCTACTGGGCGCTCTGTCGTCGGTCGGAATCCTGATGCAGAGGAATGCCGCGACGCTCCCGCTCGTCGTGATCCCCTGTTACAACGAGGAACGGCGGCTCGATGTCGAACGTCTTGTCCCGCTCGCCGCGTCGAACCGGGTGCAGCTCCTCTTCGTCGACGACGGCTCGACGGACGGCACAGCTGCCGTCCTTCGACAACTCCACGAGGTTGCGCCTCAGGCGGGCGTGCTCTCGATTCCACAGAACGTCGGCAAGGCTGAAGCGATCCGTCGGGGGCTCGTCGACGCTCTCGGGTCGGGTGCTCCGATCGTTGGATACTTCGACGCGGACCTGGCGACGCCGCCGAGCGAGCTCCTGCGACTCGCGGAGCTTCTCGAGACGAGCCCGGATCTCGAGTTTGTGATGGCTGCCCGCGTCCGGTTGCTCGGCCGTCAGATCCAGCGCCACTCGACGCGTCACTACCTGGGCCGGGTCTTCGCAACCGCGGCGTCGCTCCTCCTGCACATTCCCGTGTACGACACGCAATGTGGCGCGAAGCTCTTTCGAGCGTCGCCTGCGCTTCGCGAAGCGGTAGCAATGCCATTCAGATCCACCTGGGTGTTTGACGTCGAGCTCATCGGGCGTCTGCTTCGGGGCTCGGACACGACTGCGCCGATGCCGCTTTCCGCATTCGCGGAGATGCCACTGCGCGAGTGGCGCGACGTTCCAGGTTCGCGCCTGGGGCTTCGGGACATGTTCCGCGCCGGGATCGACCTGGCGGTCGTGGGCGTCACGTTGAGTCGCCGCAGCGGAAGGACTGGTCGTTTGGCCAGGCAGTCACGCACAAATGGGGACGACGCGCTGCACCCAGGAGGCACACGATGAGGCCGTGAGCGACGCAGCTCCCATCTCGACTGTCTCCGTCGAGCACACTCTGCCCGGCGTCCGCACTCCGTCCCTCGCGCTCAGCATCGCGATCGCGAGCGGCACTGCGCTCGTGCTCGGTCTCGTCCGCCTCGGGGCGGCCTCGCTCTGGTTCGACGAGGGGTACACCGCCGACGCCGCGCATCGCTCTCCCAAGTGGTGGTTCGACAACGACCAGTACCACGTGCTCTACGACGGGCTCATGCGTCTGTGGACGTCAGTCCTCGGAGAGAGCGAGTGGGTGCTTCGGCTCCCTTCTGTCGTCGGCGCAGTGGTCGCCTCTGCGCTGATCGTCGTGCTTGCGCGGAGGCTCTTCGACGGTTGGGTCGCGTTGCTGAGCGGGCTCTTTCTCGCGACGAGTCCGTTCCTCGTCAAGTGGTCACAAAACGCTCGCAGCTACACACTGCTTCTCGCGCTGAGCCTCGGTGTGATGCTGCTGCTCCTCCGTGCGCTCGAGCGGGGCACGCGCTGGGCCTGGGCGATCTATGGGCTCGCGATCAGCGCGCTCGTCGTCGGACACGCGGTCGCAGGACTTCTCGTCGTCCCCGCCCACGTTGTGCTCATCATCCAGCGGCGCGAGCGGTTCCTACCGCACGGCTTGCTCGCGGCAGTTATCGCAGCTGTGGTCGCAGTCCCATGGGCGGCCACGATCGCGATGCGCTCCAGCGGGGCGGGAGTCGGCATGAACTGGCTCAAGGCGCCGTCCCCGTCGACGGTCGTGAGCGCGGTGCTCGACGTCTCCGGCGTGGCCGGCCTGGGACTCCTGTTTGCGGTCGGTGGCCTCCTCGTCCTGACACGGCTGGATCGGCGGGATCTGGCGCTGTGGCTCGGCGTGTGGGCGTTCGCGCCGTTCGTGCTCGCTCTGCTGCCGTCTGCCTTCCGGCCGATCTTCCTCGACCGCTTTCTCATCCTCGCCGCACCTGCATTCGCCCTGCTCGCCGCGGTCGCCGTCGTCGGCGTCGGGCGCAGGCTGGGAGCGGTGGCCCTCGTGGCCGCGGTCGCGGCGACCGCCGTGGGGCTGGCAGGCTGGTACGAGATGGCCGACCGTGGCAACTGGCGCGGGGAGGACTGGCGTAGTGCCGTCGCGACGGTGCTCGACCGGCGGGGCGAGAGCGACGCGATCGTCGTCGCACCGTGGGCGGCGGCTCCCGTTGCGCGGTACTACGGCGCGCCGGTGCGAGGCACCTCCACCGCCGACTCGATCTGGGTGCTGACGTGGTCCGAAACCGGCCGGGAAATCACCCGTGAGGACCGACGTAGCCTCGGCTTCGGCAAACACGTGCTCATCGAACGCATCGCGTTCGGTCGGCGCGTGAGCGCTCAGCTCTGGCGGCGTCCCGGAGCGTCCTAGCCGCCGGGCGGGACGAACCACACGTCCGCGCTGGTGTTTGAGTCCAGGCAGACAAAGATGAACAAGAAGATGAACCGCGGACGCACCGGCCGTAGTCAGGCGACCATGAGGATCTCGTCGTTGCAGAACGTGTGGGCGAACTCGAGCGGCCGCCACCTCACGAGCGCGGCACCGAAGGACGCTGTACCCCGGCGACCGCGACACGTGCGTTCATGTCACGCGGCAGCGAATGAGGGTTCGCAGCACCCGGAGTCCGTCGAACGCCGTCAACTTCTTGCCGGCTTCGCGGCCACGGGCCTTGTAGGAGATCGGCACCTCGTGGATCCGCTCGCCGGCGCCCAGCACCCGCGCCGCGATCTCGGGCTCGATCGCGAACCCTCGCTCCCGGAGGCGCAGCGACCGGAAAAGCTCGGTGTGCATCGCCTTGTGGCAGGTCATGACGTCCGAGATCCAGCAGTTGTAGATGACGTTCGTCGCCATCGTCACTGCCTTGTTGCCCATCACGTACCAGAAGCTGAACGAGGACTGGGACGTCCACGCGCGCGTCCCGAAGACGACGCGAGCCTCACCGGACACGAGCGGCTCGAGCACGTGGGCGAGATCGGCCGCGCGGTACTCGAGGTCGGCGTCCAGGATCGCGGCGAACTCCGCCGTGGCGTGCTGCAGCGCCGTCCGTACCGCTGCGCCCTTGCCCAGGTTGCGCTCGTGGAACACGACCTTCACGCCCTCGGGCCAGTTCGTCGACTGCAGGAGCTCGCGGGTGCCGTCCGTCGAGCCGTCGTCGACGATGACGAGCTCGCGGGTCGGGACCGGCAGCTCAGCGGTCAACGCATCGTCGATCGCCGCCTCGACCGTGGCGCGCTCGTTGAAGACCGGCATCAGGATGGAGAGCCCCCCGCTCATGGTTCGTTGAGTTCGACCGGCCATGCCGACGTCCTACCAGTCAAGCCGGGGGAATCACCCAGACGTCGATGCGCTCCCCGCGGGTGTACTGCCGGAAATCGTAGTGGCGCGTCCCGGCCCGGCGAACGCACGGAACGCGTGCTTCCGGAACGAGATATGGCTGATCGACGTAGACCGCGGTCCGCGCGCGACGGCACACGTCCCCTGCCTCGGCCGCTGTCCACGCGGGCTCGACCGGCCTTCCGAGGAAGTATGAGATGTCGTCCGGGTAGGGCACGTGTGCGACGACCGGAGTCGAGGCGGGAACGAGACGCCGGATCGTCGTGCCCGCCTCTCCCGTCGCATCGCGAGGCGTGCGAGAGACGTCGATCACGAGCGGCACCAGCTGTACCAGCAAGACACCGAAGATCGCGACGACCATCGCCGTTCGCACCGGAGCCGGTCGGCTTCTCAGTCGGGTGAGGACGGCAGCCGAGCCGGTCGCGAGCAGCATGAACAGCGGCACGAGGAGGAAGCTGAAGAACCGCGGCACGATGAACGTCCCGGTCAGCCAGAACGCGACCACGGTGATCACCACCGGGACGCAGAGCACGAGCCCCGAGAGCCTCGTTCTCAGCAGGGGGCTCGACCCCGCGACGGCCACGAGCACGATGCTGAAGAGCAGCGACTGGAGATTGGGCCGGACGAACGCGTCGTCGAGCTGCGTCAACGCCGGCACCAGCGTTTGGTCGATCGGGGCGGTGGCGAGCCAGCGCGAGTCGATTTGCTGCCCGTACTCCGCCAGGGAGCTCTTCGGGATGTCGTCGACATGGGGCGCATACCACGCGATGACGACGGCGATCGTGGCCGCGAAAGGGATGCTGAGCCGCGCTCGGAGATCGCGCTTGGCGAGCAAGACGGCACATGTCGCGATGTACGTCAGCGCGAAGTGGGGAAGGGTGAGCGATCCCACCACCCCTCCGACCGATACGGCGGCGATCGCCCACCAGGACCCTGTCCGCGCCGCTTCGAGCGCGCCGACCAGGAGCAGGCTCATCGCGAGGAACGCCAGACCGTAGCCGCGGCCCATCCGCGAGATGTCGAGCAGCAAGGGTGACGCCGTCGCGAGGAAGAGGAACGCGATTCCGGAGAGCGCACCGGCGCGGCGGTGAAGCCAGGCCGTCGTGAGCGCCACTCCGAGGAGGAACGGAAGCACGGACCAGAGCCGGAGGGCGACCTCGGACGGCCCCCCGAGTGAGAAGGTGAGC
>JBKPPY010000079.1:0-6314 GCA_046733845.1 Actinomycetota bacterium
GAGGCACACGATCTCCAAGTAGGGCTTGCCGATGCGGCGCGCGATCGCCAGCGCCTGCTCGAGGTGGCGGCGGCCGTCGTCCACTCGCAACTCCCACAGCTCCGCGATCCCGAGGTTCATCAGCGCGGTGGCCTTGTGGACGTGACCGTTCGCGAGCTCGCTCGGCGGCTGCTCCGTCAGCGCGGCTTCGACGGCCCGCGACGCGTCCGGCAGCCGCCCGAGGTCGCCGCGATGACGCGCCAGCCACAGCCTGGCTCCGGCCAGCCGCAGGTCGAACAGCGGCCGGCGATCGTCGGCCACTCTCGGGGTCAGGCGCTCGGCGATCGCGACTTGCGCCGCGCTCTCGTCGTCGACACCGTCGAACACCCGGGCCGTGGCGAAGGCGAGCGCGAGCTCGGGGTCGCTGGCCCGAGAATCGGGCGGGAAGGCGCCGAGCAGCGAGCGGACCATGGCGATGCGGCCGTCGAAGATGAGATCGAGGTGATTGTCGGCGAGCAGGCGGGCGGCGTGCGGCCAGTCGCGCGCCTCCTGCGCGTGGCGGATCGCCTCGACCGGGTGCCCGTGCTGCTCGAACCATTCCGCGGCGGCTGCGTGCAGCGCGGGGATCGCGCGCGGGTTGACGCGTCGCAGCTCCAGCCGCAGCAGGTCGGCGAACAGCGGGTGGTAGCGAAACCACGAGCGCCCGACGTCGAGCGCGGTCACGAACGCGTTGGCGTCCTGGAGCTCCTGCAGGTTCCGCTCGGACCCCGAGGCGCCCGTCAGCGCATCGGCCAGCGGCCCGCTGACGCGCTCGAGCACCGACGTGCGCACCAGCAGGTCGCGCACCTCGGGCGGCTGGCGCTCGAGCACCTCCGCCATCAGGTAGTGCGCGATCGTGCGCTCGCTGCCGGAGAACTCGCGGACGAACCGCTCGGGATCGCGGTGGCCGGCCAGCGCGATCGCCGCCAGCCGCAGACCGGCGGCCCAGCCCTCGCAGCGCTCCTGCAGCGCCGTCGCCCCCGCGTCCGACAACCCGACCTCGGCCGCGTCCAGAAGCTGGTGCGTCTCCTCGATCGAGAAGCGCAGCTCGTCGGAGCCGATCTCCGTCAGCGCGCCGCACAGCCGCAGCCGATGCAAGCCGAGTGGGCGGTCCTCGCGGGTCGCCAGGACCACCCGCAGCTCAGGGCCCAGCCGATCCAGGAAGAACCCCAGCGCCCTCAGCGTCTCCGCCGAGCGCAGCTCGTGCAGATCATCGATGACCAGTACGGCGGGCTCTGCGCGTGCCTCGAGAGAGGCGAGCAGTCGATCGATCGTCGGCGTCTCCTCACAGCCCGCGACTGTGGCAAGCGCATTGATGACCGCCGGCCAGAACCGCTGCCCATCGCGCACGTCGCGCTCGACGGTCAGCCAGGCGGCCGGCCGTCCCGTCTTGGCGATCCAGTCGCGCAGCAACGACGTCTTCCCGCTTCCAGCCGGTCCTGACACCGTGGTCACGACACCTGCGCCGGCGAGGCGCTCAAACAGCGAGCGCCGAGGGACGAGCAGCTCGTCCGCGCGCCGGCGATGGCTCTCGACGACCCGCACGGGCCTCGCCGTCCGAGGGATCAGCGGTACGACGGTTGCGCCACCGCCGGTGACGAGATCCGATTCGGCGCGGTCGATCGGAGCGTCGACCCCGAGCTGCTGTTCGAGAAGAAGGGCTCTCATGCCGTTCCTTGCGTTCGCTGGAGGAAGTGGTAGCGACGATGTCACGCCTCGCAGTCCGCCGATAGACCGCGCGCCGGAGTCACAGGACTGTGCGCACCCGACACGGAAATGGTGGGTATGCCTTACCTCGATCCGCAGTCCGGCGGGAGCTCATCCTTTGGATGGCGATCTAGGTCCTCGTGGTCGACGACGACGCAACGTTCCGCGGGCTGGCGCGTCGCCTGCTGGCCGCCCATGGCCTGGTCGTCGTGGCCGAAGCCGGCTCGGTCGCCGAAGCGCTGTCGAGCGCCGCGGAGGCGAAGCCGGCCGCCGCGCTGGCGGACGTCGAGTTGCCCGACGGCGATGGCTTCGAGCTCGCGGGCCGGCTGACCGCGCTGCCGTGGCGGCCACGCGTCGTCGTGACCTCGGTGCAGTCCAACGGCAACTTCGGCGCGGAGGCCCGGCGTCGCGGAGCGGAGGCCTTCGTCCTCAAGGCCGACCTTCCGAAGGCGCCGCTGGTGACGTGGCTCGCCGGCGACTAGCAGCCCCCGCCACCCAGCGGTAGGCTCGCCGCGATGACTGCGCCGCTGCGCGTGGCGATCGGTGAGGACGACGTCCTCCTGCGCGAGGGCATCGCGCGGGTGCTCGCCGGGGCGGGTTTCGAGGTGGCGGCTGAGGCCGGTGACGCCGAGGATCTCCTTCGCAAGGGCCTGGCCCATCGCCCGGATCTGCTCGTGGCGGACATCAACATGCCGCCCGGTCATGGCGACGACGGTCTGGTCGCGGCGATCGAAGTGCGCCGGCAGCGACCGGACACCGGCGTGCTCGTCCTCTCGCAGTATTACGAGGAGCGCTACGCCGCGGAGCTTATGGCGGACGGCGCCGACGGTGTCGGGTACCTGCTCAAGGAACGCGTCGGCAGGGTCGAGGAATTCGTCGACGCCGCCAAGCGCGTGGCCGCGGGGCGCAGCGCGGTCGATCCCGAGGTCGTCGCCCGGATGCTCGGGCGCCGCCGCGGGCGGCCCGGCATCTCGGAGCTCACCCGGAGGGAGCTCGAGGTCCTGGCGGCGATGGCCGAGGGCAAGTCGAACCGCGGCATCGGCGAGGCGCTGGTGATCAGCTCGGCGGCCGTGGAGAAGCACATCAACCGGATCTTCAGCAAGCTGGGGCTGGACCCCCTAGAGACCGAGCATCGGCGGGTGCACGCGGTCCTCACCTATTTGCGGCAGAGCTGACCGCCGCGCTGGGCGCTCAGCCGGTGAGGGCGGGTGCGGCGGCGCCGCGACCCTCCCGCCGCCACGATCTGGCCAGCGCCGCGGCGGCGAGGACCCCGAACACGAAGCCCCCGACGTGGGCGAAGAACGCCGTCCCACCGTCGTGCCCACCGGGGGCCTCGACGAGCTGATAGACGAACCACAGACCCAGGAAGATCCAGGCCCTGACACGCACCGGGAAGACGAACACCAGGGTGAGGATCCGGGCCTGTGGATAGAGGACCCAGTACGCGCCGAGCACGGCGGCGATCGCGCCGCTCGCGCCCACCATCGGCGCCATTGCGTCGGCCGCCGTGCCGCCGATCAGCGTCATGACCGTCTGCATCGCGGCGGCCGCGAAGCCGCCCCCGATGTACAGAGCGAGGTAACGCGCGCGGCCGAACGCGTCTTCCACGTTCTTGCCGAAGAGCCCCAGGAACCACATGTTGCCGAGGATGTGACTCCAGCTGGCGTGCATGAACATCGCGGTGAACCAGCTCACCGGCCAGGGCTCGGGAGCGTCGCACGACCCGTTCACGCTGCACACGTAGAACGCGGAGTGGAGCACCGCCGAGTCGAGGTGCGGCAGCTCGTAGAAGATCCACACGACGAAGTTGGCGACGATGATCAGCGTGGTGACGAGCGGAAACCGCCGCGGGGGCATACCGTCGGTGATGGGCATGCCTCACAGATTGCGGCGGGGTGTGTGAGCCGTCATCACACGTTCTGCGTGATCGGCCTGGCCGCGAGCGCCCGCGGCCGCTAGGGTGGCCACCAACGTGGTGCACTGCACCGGCGTCCAGCGCCTGCCTGCCGTGCGCGGGCTCATACCGCGCCGGCCACTGTTCGATCGGCCGTCGGCCCCGGCGACGTGATCGTCGTGTGCGCGCCTGCGGGGAGCGGCAAGACCGTCCTGGTGCGGGCGTGGGTCGAGTCGGCCGGGGCAGCGGAGTCCCTCGCCTGGTCTCGGTGGAACGCGAGGAGCGCGACGCGCAGCGCTTCTGGCTGTCGGTCATCGACGGTCTTGCCGACGCGGTCGGCCAGGATGGCTCCGTGGGGCGGGTCGACGCCAGGCCCGCGTTCGACGGCCAGGCGGTCGTCGAGGAGCTGCTGTCCGACCTGGCGGCGTGACGCTCTCCGACACCTCCGTGGCGCTGCTCCAGGAGCGGACCGAAGGCTGGGCCGCGGGCCTGCGCATGGCGGCGATCTCGCTCGCCCGGCACCCGGACCCGGAGCGCTTCGTGGCCGAGTTCTGCGGCAGTGAGCGCACCGTGGCGGGCTACCTGCTGGCGGAGGTGCTCGAGCGCCAGCCGCCCGAGGTGCATGAGCTGCTCCTACGCACGTCGATCCTCGAGCGCGTCAGCGGCCCGCTGGCCGACGCGCTGACCGGCGGCACGGGCTCGGAAGCGATCCTCCAGCACTCGAGGACGCGGGCGCGTTCGTCACCTCGCTCGACGTCGGGCGGACGTGGTTTCGTTACCACCACCTCCTCGCCGATCTGCTCGCGCTCGAGTTGCGACGGACCTCGCCGGCGCTGGTCGACCCGCTGCACCGCACGGCCGCCCGATGGTTCGACGAGCAGGGTCTCGTGGTCGAGGCGATCCGCCACGCGCAGGCGGCGCGCGCCTGGCCGCACGCCTCGCGGCTGCTCGCCGACAACTACGTGGACCTGGTCTTCGACGGCCGCCAAGGCCACCCTGCGCGCGCTGCTGGCCGCATTCCCGGCCGACGCGGCGGCGGCCGACGCGGAGCTGGCGCTCGCGTTCGCCACGGCTCGGCTGTACGACGGACTCTTCGACGAGAGCGCAGCCCACACCGAGGTCGCGGAGCAGCTGGCCGCGACGGTCGCCGACGCTCGCCGGCCGCTCTTTGACCTGCGGTTGACCAGCGCACGGCTGTGGCTGGCGTGCCAGCGCGGGGATCTCGCCACGGCGCGCGAGGCGATGCGTGCGCTCGAAGCGCAGCCGGCCGCCACGCGGGCGCGCAGCAACGACCATCGCGCGTCGGCCCCGATGAACCTCGGCATCGCCGAGCTGTGGGGCGCTGGACCTCACCCACAGCCGCTCCGACCCTCGAGGCGGCGCTGGCGCTCGCTCGACGCATCGGGCGGCCGTATCTCGAGGTCGGTTGCCTCAGCCACCTCCCGGTCGCGGCTGTCCTGAGCGGCTCGCCGATCCCCGACGGGCTGCGGTTCAGCGAGGATGCGATGACGATCGCCACCGAACATGGATGGTGAACGCACCGGATCGTCGCTCCGGCCGTCGCGGCGGGCGCGGCCGCGCTCGCGTGGCTCGGCCGCTTCGAGGAGGCCGAGCGCTGGCTCGAGCGGGTGCAGGCTGCGCAGGCGCCGGCGGAGGAGATCGAGACGGAGCCGTTTGTCCACTACGCGCGCGGATTCGTGCGGCTCGGGCAGGGCCGGTTCGAGGATGCGCTGGCCCAGTTCCGCGCCGCGGAGCGGCTGCAACCGGGGCTCGTGCGCGAGCACCTGCTGCCACCAAGCGTGCGCGAATGGATCCTGCAGACGCAGGACCTGATGGGCACGACAGCGCCGGCGCGCGCCGCGCTCGCGGCTCTCGATCGCGAGGAGCGCGACGGGATCGGGATGCGCATAGCCGAGGCCGCGCTCGCGTTGGCCGAAGGACGCCCGGAGCAGACCATCGATGTGCTCGAGCGGTGATCGCTCCGGAGCCGGCCGGCGAGTGCGCGCCGCAGGTGCTCCAGCCGCGCTGGGCGACGGTTCACGCGCTGCTGCTCGACGCGCTTGCCCGCGACCGGCTGGGCCATCGGCAGACCGCGGACGCCTCGATCGAGCGCGCCCTCGCGCTCGCGGAGCCGGACGGGATCATGCTGCCGTTCGTGGTCACGCCGGTCCGCGAACTGCTCGAGCGCCACCGCGGCCACCGCACCGCCCACGCCGCACTGCTCTCCACGATCCTGGACGTGCTCGCCAGCGCCTCCCCGCCGGCTGACGTGCCGCCGCTCCTCGAGCCGCTCAGCGACGCCGAGCGGCGCGTCCTGTGCTACCTGCCCAGCAACCTCAGATCCTCGGAGATCGCCGCCGAGCTGTTCGTGTCCTCCAACACGGTCAGGACCCACCTGCGCCACATCTACGCCAAGCTCGACGCGCACAGCCGCACCGAGGCCGTCGCCCGTGCCCGCCGGCTCGGGTTGCTCGCGCCCGGGCGCCTCCCCCGCTAGGCGCACCCCAATCACGCAGAACGCGTGATGACGAGTCGTCCGACCGTCACCGAAGCTCCTCAGCGTCAACGCAACGATGCGGACCGGCAGATCCGCCGGTTCGGAAAGGAGATACGACGTGTCCGACAAGAACGCGCCCGCCAAGATCAAGGAGACGCTCGAGGACGCCAAGCAGGCGGTCGACAAGCGCGACGACCA
>JBKPPY010000080.1:0-7274 GCA_046733845.1 Actinomycetota bacterium
AAGCGCTCCATTGCGGTGCCCGAGCGACGCGGCGACGACCTCGGCTCGTTCACGGTGCGTGGCGCGTCGCAGCACAACCTGAAGACCATCGACGTCGAGTTCCCCGTCGGGAAGCTCATCTGCGTGACCGGCGTCTCCGGCTCGGGCAAGTCGACGCTCGTCAACGAGATCGTCTACAAGGCCTGCGCGAACCAGCTGCACCGGATGCGCGTCAAGCCGGGCGACCATGACACGGTCGAGGGGATCGACGTCTTCGACAAGGTGATCGAGATCGACCAGTCGCCGATCGGGCGGACGCCGCGGTCGAACCCCGCGACCTACACCGACCTGTTCACGCCGATCCGGGAGCTGTACTCGCTGACGCCGGAGGCCAAGGTGCGGGGCTACAAGCCCGGCCGGTTCTCGTTCAACGTGCGCGGCGGACGGTGCGAGACGTGCAAGGGCGACGGGCAGATCAAGATCGAGATGCACTTCCTCCCCGACGTCTACGTCCCCTGCGAGACCTGCAAGGGGGCGCGGTACAACCGAGAGACGCTCGAGGTGCGGTTCAAGGGCAAGAACATCTCCGAGGTGCTGGACATGTCGGTCGAGGAAGCGCTCGACTTCTTCACGAAGATCCCGAAGATCCGCCGGAAGCTGCAGACGCTCCACGACGTCGGCCTCGACTACATCAAGCTCGGCCAGCCGGCGACGACCCTCTCCGGGGGTGAGGCCCAGCGCGTGAAGCTGTCCAAGGAGCTCTCCAAGGTGGCGACCGGAAAGACGCTCTACATCCTCGACGAGCCGACCACCGGCCTGCACTTCGCCGACATCGAGAAGCTGCTGGAGGTGCTCCAGCGCCTTGTCGACGCCGGCAACACCGTGCTCGTGATCGAGCACAACCTCGACGTGATCAAGCAGGCCGACTGGATCGTCGACCTCGGGCCCGAGGGCGGCGAGGCGGGCGGCGAGGTGATCGCGACCGGCACGCCCGAGCAGATCGCCGAAGTCGAGGGCTCGTACACCGGGCAGTTCCTGCGCGATCTGCTGCCCGCCAAGGCAGCCGCGGCCGCCGCCTGACGCAGAAGGGTTCTACGCGGCAAGGAATCCGTGCGAGCGCGAGACCGAACGCCCCACGAAATAAGCTGAATCCATGACCACGAAGGTCGAACCCCGGCCGGCGCAGGCCGAGCGGGAGTGGTGGCGCCGGCTTATCCATGTGCTGACCACGCCGGCATCGGTCTTCGTCTGGGTCCGCGACGACTCGACGGAGGCCGCGGCGGCGAGGCAGGAGCCGCTCACGGCGCTCGTCTTCGTCTCGGGCATCGCCATCTTCCTCGCGACCAGCACCGCCGGTCGCTTCTTCGACGACTTCGAGAACAACAACAACTACCTCCTGCTGTTCATGGAGTGCATCGTCGCCGGACTGCTTGTCGCGATCCAGAACTTCTGGATCATCGGCGGCGCGGTCTACCTCGGCGGGCGCACTGCGGACAGCGCCGCCAGCTACCGCCAGGCACGGCATGTCGTCGCGCTCGCGACCGCACCGTTCGTGGTCGAGCTCGTGTTCGTCTGGCCCGTTCGCCTCGTGATGTTCGGCGGCGACTCGTTCCGCGCCGGCGGCTCCGACCACGGCGCTGGCGAGGCCGTTTTCCGCACGCTCGACGCCGGTTTCCTCGCGTGGTCGCTTGTGTTGCTCGTGATCGGCGTACGGACGCTGAACGGGTGGCGGTGGCCGCGCACGTTCGCCTCGCTCGTGATCGCAGGTGTCCTCCTCACGCTGATCACGTTGCTCTTCGTCGGCGTCCACTTTGCTTGAGCTCGTCTACGAGACGCATTCGACGAGCGTCGACAACGAACAGCGAATCGCCACGGGCGGGCTCCCCGGCGACCTTTCGGAACGAGGCCGCGAGCAGGCTCGGGCGCTGGGAGACCGCCGTCGGGACGACGGCATTGCCGCCGTCTACGCCTCCGACCTGCGCCGAGCAGTGGAGACGGCCGAGATTGCCTTCGCCGGTTCCGGTATTCCCGTCCGCTACGACCCCCGCCTTCGAGAGTGCGACTACGGCGAGCTGAACGGCGCTTCGGTCGACCAGGTCGCCGCCGTTCGTCGTCAACACGTCGACGACCCCTTCCCCGGAGGCGAGAGCTATCGGCAGGTGGTCGACCGGATGCGTGCCTTCCTCGACGATGTTGTTGCTCGGCACGACGGCGAACGGATCGTCGTGATCGCACACTCCGCGAACAGATGGGCGCTCGACCAGCTGGTGAAGGGCACGCCTCTCGAGGCGCTCGTCGACGCGCCGTTCGAGTGGCGGGAAGGCTGGCTCTACCTCGTGAACGCCTCCAGTTCGGACTCCGACATCGAGTAGGTGTGCTCCTCGCCGGGGAACGCCCCGGAACGAACGTCGGCCGCATACGCCTCGAGCGCGTCGCGGATCTCGCGCGACAAGCTTGCGTACCGCTTCACGAACCGAGGGAGATGACCCTCGGTCAGACCGAGCAGGTCGTGGTAGACGAGCACCTGACCGTCGCAGTCTGGACCTGCGCCGATCCCGACCGTCGGGATCGTGAGATCGCTGGTGATCCTTGCGGCGACCGGAGCCGGGATCGCCTCGAGCACGATCGAGCAGCAACCCGCCGCTTCGAGCTCGTGCGCGTCCACGACCAGCTGCCGTGCCGCCTCGGCTGTCTTCCCCTGCGTCTTGAACCCGCCGAGCATCGTCGCCGACTGCGGCGTCAGGCCGATGTGCCCCATCACCGGGATTCCCGCCTCGACGATCCGGCGGACGCGCGAGACCATCGGCCCCGCGCCCTCGAGCTTGACGATGTCCGCGCGGCCCTCCTTCACGAAGCGGATGGCATTGCGCACCGCATCCTCGTCGGACACCTGGTACGAGCCGAACGGCATGTCCCCGACGACCAGCGGCCGGTTGGCGTGGTGGGAGACGGTCCGCGTGAGGAAGAGCATCTCGTCCACCGTCACCGGCACCGTCGTGCCCTCGTGGCCGAGCACGACCATCGCGGCCGTGTCTCCGACGAGCACGATGTCGATGCCCGCGTCCTCGGCAAACCGGGCGCCGGGCGCGTCGTAGGCGGTGACCATCACGATCTTGTCGCCACGCGCCTTCATCGCGGCGAGCTCGGGCAACGGCAGCTTGCCTGCGGGGGGTGTACTCATCTCCTGCCTCCTTGGTCGAGCGGGATGTTGTCGATCAGCCGGACGGAACCGACGCGAACGGCGCCGACCAGGACGGGGGGGTCGAAAGGGGCGACCTCGACGTAGTCGACGTCGACGTCGTCGAGCATCGCCCGTGCCTTCGCCGGGTCGCCGGTCGCGAGGGCGCGGGGGAGCGCCACTGCGAGGCGGCGTTCCTCCGGTGAGAGCAGCGCGTTCCGCGACGAGAAGGCGAGGCCGTCCTCGTCGCGGACGGTCGGCACCACGCGCAGGTCGATCTTCAGATCGAGATCGCGGATCATCCGCCGCACGACCTCGACCTGCTGAGCATCCTTCTGCCCGAAGTAGGCGCGGTGCGGGCGAACGATGTTGAAGAGCTTCAGGCAGATGGTCGCCACGGCGCGGAAGTGGCCCGGTCGGGCGTCGCCTTCGAGACCGCGGGACGCCTGCTCGACCTCGACCCACGTCTCGTAGCCGGGCGGGTAGAGCTCCTCCGTCGCCGGTGCGAAGAGCAGGTCGACGCCTTCCTCCTCGGCGAGTGCGGCGTCGGCGGCCTCGTCGCGAGGGTAGCGGGCCAGGTCGGCCGAGTCGCCGAACTGCGCCGGATTGACGAACAGGCTGGCGACGACCGTCGCCGATTCGCGGCACGCCGCGCGGAAGAGCGCCAGGTGTCCCTCGTGGTAAGCGCCCATCGTCGGCACCAGGCCGACGTCGTCCGCTCCGGCCAGCGCCGCGCGTGTTTCCTCGATCGTCCGCGTGATCCTCACGCCGCCGTCGCCTCCGCGAGCGCTCGGTACATCGGCTCGAGCTCCGGGTGCGCTTCGTGCAACACGCCGATGTGGGCCTCGACGACCGACCGGTCGCCGCGGGCGATCGGGCCGGTGAGCTGGAAGCCGTTCTCGATCGTCCGGGTCATCAGGGGGACGAGCGCCTCCGGCGGTACGCCGGCGTCGTCGAACAGACGCGCTGCCGCCCGGTAGAGCGTGACCAGGTAGTTGGAGGCGATCGCTGCGCCTGCGTGGTAGAGGACGCGGACGTCGTCGTGCAGGTCGAAGGGACGTAGACCGAGGGTGTCGGCCAGCTCCCAGCCGAGGGCTCGGGCCTCGACGTTTTCCGCCGTCACTCCCGCCCAGGCGTCGTCGAGCTGCTCCGGCCCGCGGTCGAGCGTGAACGTCTGCAGCGGGTGGACGGAGAGCCGCTTCGAGTGGGGCTCGAGCGCCGCGAGCGGAGTGGCTCCGGACACGTGCGCGACCCACGGTCCCGGGTCGACGGACGACGCGACGTCCGGGATCGCACGGTCCGGTACGCAGATCACGACGAGCTCGACGTCGTCCGAGCGCACCTCGACCCCCCGCTCGATCAAGCGGGCGGCTATCGCCGAGCCGACGCGGCCGCGACCGATCACATTGACGCTGTTCATCTGGCGCTCCAGTTCCGCAGGGGATACCGGGCACCGAAAGTCTAACGTGCTGCCGCGATCCTCCGCTCGAGCGCAGCTTTCACGCCCGGCCAGTCGTCGTCGATCACCGCGTACCACGCCGAGTCGCGGCGTTCGCCGTCCCGGACGATCATGTGCTTGCGGTGGATCCCCTCGAACTCGGCCGGGATTGCCGCCAACGCCGCCCGTGCACGCTCGTTCTTGGCGTCCGTCTTGAACTCGACCCGGCGCGCGCCGAGCACCTCGAATGCGTGGCCGAGCAGCAGGTATTTGGCGTCCGTGTTCGCCCCGGATCCCCAGGCGGACGGGGTGTTCCAGGTGTTGCCGATCTCGAGCCGCCGATGCTCCGGGACGACGTTCAGATAGCTCGTCGAGCCGATCACGCCGCCGTCTCGCAGCACGACGAAGTGGTGCATGTCCTGCGCCGCGAGCGCGGCCGCGATCCACGCCTCGGTATCGCGCGTCGTCATCCACGTCCAGGCGCGTTCGTCGGCCGCGGCGGCGCGCAGGCCCTCGGCGTGCTGCTCCTCGATCGGCTCGAGCGTCACGATCCGGCCGACGAGCGTCGGCCTGAGCTGGTGCTGGCTCCAGTCCACGCCGTATGTCTACACTGCGGGCTGCATGCCCATCTACGAATACGTGTGCATGAAGTGCGAGTCCCACTTCGAGGAACTCGTCAGGAACGGCGAGACCCCGAAGTGCCCCGACTGCTCGAGCGCGAAGGTCCAGAAGCAGTTCTCCGTCTTCGCGACCCACGGCGCCCAGTCGACGCCGAGCTTCGGTCAGACCGCAGCCGGCGGCGGCTGCTGCGGCGGCTCGTGCGGCTGCGGCTCCTAGTTATTTCCCTGCGGGAAATGACTAGGAGAACCGTCCGTTCCCTCGCCTAGACTGCCGTCGATGCTCGACGCGCTCAGGACGGAAGCCTCTACCTGCACGCGCTGCCGCCTCAGCCAGACTCGGACCCAGGTCGTGTTCGGCAACGGCCATCCGAATGCCGACTTGATGTTCGTCGGCGAGGCGCCGGGCTTCCACGAGGATCAGCAGGGAATCCCGTTCGTCGGGCAGGCCGGCAAGCTTCTCGACAAGCTCCTCGCCGGGATCGGCCTGACCCGAGCGGACGTGTACGTCGCGAACACGCTCAAGTGCCGTCCACCCGGTAACCGCGATCCGATGCCGGAAGAGAAGCACGAGTGCGAGCCCTGGCTGTTCCGGCAGATCGAGCTGATCAAGCCAAAGGTGATCTCGACGCTCGGCAACCACGCGACGAAGCAGCTCACCGGCAAGGAGACCGGCATCACCCGAGTCCACGGCCAGCCGCAGCAGGCGACCTACGGGTCGATGCAGGTCACGATCTTCCCGCTCTACCATCCGGCCGCCGCGCTCTACACGCCGGCGATGCTGAAGGTGCTCGAGGAGGACTTCGCCAAGCTCCCGGCGCTGCTCGATCAGGAGATCGAGCCGGTGCCGTCGCTTGCCGACCTGATCGCGGAGCCGGCGCCCGAGCCGGCCGCAGTACAACTCGGCCTGTTCTGACGCGCATCGAGACCAGCTCTCCGGAGGAGACCGAGGCTCTCGCAGCGCGTCTCGCCGGAAACCTCTGTCCGGGCGACGTCGTCACCGTCTCGGGCGAGCTCGGCACAGGGAAGACGACGTTCGTCCGTGGCGCCTGCCGCGCGCTCGGCGTCGAGCAGCCGGTGACCAGCCCCACGTACACGATCGGACACCGGTACAGGGGCTCGGTGGACGTGTCGCACCTCGATCTCTTTCGCTTCGAGGGCATCTCGGCGGCCGACTGGGGTGCTCTCGAGCCGTACTTCGAGGACGCGGTCGTGTTCGTCGAGTGGCCCGAGGCGGCGGGCCAATCGTTGCCCGTGCCGCGCCTCCGGGTACGGTTAGACCACCTGGACGAGAAGCGGCGGCTGATCGTGCTCGAGGGCGATGCTGACCTTGGCATTTGACACGGCGACTGGTGTGGCGACCTCTGCGCTCGTCCGCGATGCGGACGTGCTCGGCGAGCGTACGGGGCGTCCGGCCGAGGTGCTCGGCGACGCAAACGAGCTGCTGCGGGCATCGAATGTGACACCTCGCGACCTCGATCTCCTCGCGGTCGGAGTCGGCCCGGGAAGCTTCACCGGCGTGCGGATCGGTCTGGCCGCTGCCCGGGGCTTGGCACTCGCACTCGACCTGCCGGTCGCGGGCGTCTCGACTCTCGACGCCCTGGCAGCCGGTGCTCCGGGGGCGGTGCCGGTGATCGACGCGCGCCGGGGCGAGGTCTTCATCGTTCGCTCGGGACATGTCAGGGGTCTGACCCCAGACATGGTCGAAGTGGACCCGGGGCGAACGTACGTGGGCGACGGGGCCGTGCGGTATCGGGCGGTGATCGAGGCGGCCGGCGGAGTCGTGCCGCCCGACAACGGCGACGTGCACGTCCCCCGGGCGCGCTTCCACGCTCGGCTCGCGGGTGAGGGCGGATCGGCCGAGGCGGTCGAGCCCATCTACGTCCGTGCCCCCGACGCGGACAAGGCACTCGCGTGATCGCGATTCGGCGCCTCCAGCTCCGCGACCTGACTGCGATCGAGACGATCGAGCGGAACGCCTACCCGACCCCCTGGTCGCGCTCGATGTTCGCCGGCGAGCTCTCGAAGCCGGCATCGGTCTGCCTTGGCGCCTTCGAGGAGG
>JBKPPY010000081.1:0-10026 GCA_046733845.1 Actinomycetota bacterium
GGCCTGGGCGGCCTCCTTCGGCGCCTCGAAGATGATGTCGCCGACGTCGATCTCGTGGATGATCTCGTCGATCAGGCCAGTGCGCATCTCGCCGGTGGGCCGGAAGATTCCGGCCGTGCCGCCTTCGCGTGCCTCGGTGATCACCTTCCAAGCGCCGGCGTCGAGCTCGTCCTTCATCCACTCGACCCACTGGTAGGGCGCGTAGACGACGTCCGAGTTCTTCGAGCCCACCTCGGACATGACGACGAAGTCCTTCGCCAGCTCGGCGACGAGCTCGACCTTGCGTCCGTGTGGGAGGTCGATGGTGCCGTCCGACACCTCGACGTGCGTGAAGCCCTTCTGGGAGAGCCAGCTGCGGTACTCGTCCAGCCGGTCGCGTCCGACCGCGGCCTCGAACAGCGTGCCGCCGCAGACGACCGGCGTGGCGAACGAGCGGTAGAGCGAGATCTTCTTCTCGAGGTTGTTCGTGACGTAGCTCGTGCCCCAGCCGAGCTTGACGATGTCGACGAACTCTCCGGCCGTGTCGAAGAGGCCCTCGATGTCGCGCAGGTTGAGGCCCTTGTCGATCACGTGCGTGAGCGCCTTGTTCCGGGGCTTGGGCTCGCGCTCGGGAACCCCGAGCCAGTGATTAGAGTCGGGCATAGAGCTCCTCCAGCTTCTTGTGGGCGGCTGCCTGCACGTCGTGGTAGAGCGAATTGCCGTGGGCGTCGATGCCGACGGTGAGCGGGCCGAAGTCCTTCACCCGGAACTTCCAGAGACACTCCGGCATCAGCTCCTCCCAGGCCACTTCCTCGATCTCCTCGATCTGCGTCGTCTCGAGCGCCGCGGCGCCGCCCACGATCGCGAAGTAGACCATCCCGTGCTGGCGCATCGGCTCGATCGCCTCGTCCGGGAAGCCCCCCTTGCCGCAGATCGCCCTGACCCCGTACGTGGCCCCGAGCGGCTCGGTGAAGCGGACCATCCGCGCCGAGGTCGTCGTCCCGATGCAGATCTTCTCGTAGCGGCCCGGGCCGACCTTGCGGACGTTCGGCGCGGTGTGCAGAAGGAATGCGCCGGTCAGGTCCATCGGCGGCTCGACTCCCTGGTCGAAGATCCGGATCTGCGTTCGGTCTCGGATCCCGATGATGTGCCCCTGGACGACGACCTCGTCCCCGGCGCGGAGCTTGAGGATCTCCGCCTCGTCCCGGATGGGGAAGGTCACTTCGTGCGTGGCCATCAGAGCCGTGACCTTCCTCGTGACGTTTCCAACCCGGTCTCTGAGACCGGGGGTGAAACGTTTGTGTGACCGTTCGTCCTCAGGCTGTGGAGCACCTCAGGCCTCCCGGTCGTAGTCGACGGTTCCGTCCGCGGCCACGTGGGCCGTGGCACGCCGGGCGGCCCAACACTGGTAGTTGACCGCGACCGGATTCAGGGTCATGTGCGTGTCCGCGTGCTCGATGTGACAGTTGAGGACAGTGACGTCGCCGCCGAGGCCCATCGGGCCGATCCCGGTCTCGTTCAGCAGTTCGAAGAGTTCCTGCTCGAGCTGGGCGACGACGGGGTCGGGGTTCCGCGTCCCGATCGGCCGTGCGATCGCCTCCTTGGCGAGGTACATCGCGTAGTCGGCCGAACCACCGATCCCGACACCGACGATCCCAGGCGGACAGGGCTTGCCGCCGGCGCCGACAATCGACTCGAGCACGAACTGCTTGATGCCCTTCACCCCGTCGGCGGGGACACACATCTTCAGGAAGCTCATGTTCTCCGAGCCGGAGCCCTTGGGGACGCATTTCACATCGAGCCCGTCCCAGTCCGCGACGAACTCCCAATGGACGATCGGCAGCCGGTAACCGGTGTTCGGCCCGGTGTTCTCGCGGGTGATCGTGTGGACGGCGTTGGAGCGCAGTGGGTGCTCGACCGTCGCGCGCTCGGTGCCGGCCTTCAATGCCTGGTAGATCCGCGCCGGGTGGAGCGGGAAGTGCTCGCCGACCCGGCAGGTGTAGACGGCGATACCCGTGTCCTGGCAGACGAGGTTCTTCTCGCTGTCGGCGACCTGGACGTTCTTGAGGATCGTCGAGAGGACGCGCTGCCCGGGGACCGAGGTCTCCTTACCGGCCGCGTCCGCGAGCGCGTCCCGCAGGTCCTGCGGAATGTCCTTCAGCGCCCAGACGTAGAGATGGGCGGCCGCATCCTCGACAGCGCCGTGCATATCGGTGTCGATCGTCGTGCTCAACCGTGGCTCCTTTCGGCTGCGGCCTTCCCCGCCCTGCGTCCGAAGACACAACACTCGAGCAGCGAGTTGCCCATCATCCGGTTCCGCCCGTGGGTGCCGCCGGCGATCTCTCCGCAGGCGAAGAGACCCTCCAGCGTCGTTTCGCCCTCGGTGTCGATCACGAGCCCGCCGTTCTGGTAGTGCAGGACCGGGTAGGTCATGACCGGCTCGGACAACGGGTCAATTCCGGCCGCCCGGTAGCGGCGCAGCATGTACGGCAGCGAGACCTCGGCGTCGGCCTCCGAGATCCGCGTAGTGTCGAGCAGGACGGCGGGCCGCCCGTCCGGAGTCTCGACACCGTTCCCTCGCTCGACCTCGTCGAAGATCGCCTGTGAGACCGCGTCGCGCGGGCCGAGCGAGTCGGTGAACTCCTCGCGCTCCCGGTTCAGCAGCACTGCGCCGTACGCCCGCGTCGTCTCGGGAATGGAGTAGCCCTGCATGTTCGCCGGCCACGCACCGCCGTTCGGGTGGTACTGCAGCGCGTCGAGGTCGCGTGCCTCCGCTCCGAGCTCGAGCGCGATCTCGGTGACCTCGCCGGTCGCGCCGGGATGGTTGGTGGAGAGCTCGCCGCGGTCGGCTGCCTCCTTGAAGCAACGGCCGCCGGCGGCAAGGACGACGGACGCAGCATCGATCTCGTGGTCGCCGCAGCGCGCGCGCCAGCCGTTCTCGACCGGCTCGAGCGTCGTGAGCGGGCTCTTCGCCAAGGTCGTCCCGTCACCCGCCTCCCAGGTTTCGCGTAGCCCGGTCGTGATCGCGTGGCCGGTGCGGTCTCCGACCTGGAGCAGGCGCTTGCGTGAGGCGCCGCCACACTTGGCGATCCGGTAGCCGCCGTTCTCGCGGGTGAACTGGACCCCGAGCTCCTCGAGCCAGTGAATCGCCGACTGTGCGTCGCCCGTCAGTACCTCGACCAGCCGCATGTCGGCGGTCTCGTGGCTCGAGTTCCAGACGTCCTCGGCATGAATCGCGGGTGTGTCGTCGTCGCCGAACGAGGCCTGGATGCCGCCCTGTGCCTTCGCCGAGTTACAGGACTGAAGCGAGCCCTTGGTCGCCACTCCGACGCGGGCACCCGCGCGCTCCGCCGAGACGGCCGCAGCGAGGCCCGAGGCGCCGCTCCCAATCACGAGCACGTCGAATGAGAGCCGCTCGGCCACGGCATTGAGCATATCAGCCTAATGCAGTGAATTAGCGGGACGAATACGAGGTGGCTCAGAACGTCGCCGGTAGAACGTCGGTCGCGATCAGCAGGACGATCACGACCGCGAGCACCACTCGGTAGACCGCAAACACCGTGTAGTTGTGGCGACGAACGTAGTCGAGCAGCACCTGGATCGCCGCCAGGCCGACTGCCAGAGCGGCGAGCGTCCCGACCAGGAAGGGGCCGCCCGACCCCGCCGGCAACGGGTTGAGGACGACGTCCTTCAAGCCCTTGTAGAGCACTGCTCCCAGGACGACCGGAACGAGCAGGAGGAATGACATGCGGGCGGCGGCGTCGCGATCGAGCTTCCACAGACGCCCGGCGGTGATCGTGATGCCCGACCTGGACACCCCGGGCATCAAGGCGAGTACCTGCGCGCAGCCGATCAGAAAGCCGTTCCTGACGCCGACGTCGTCGAGTTGCCGCTCCTGCGGCTGCCGGTCGACCACCCAGAGGAGGACGCCGAAGACCGCGAGGAAGATCGCGATCTGCCAAGGCTGGCCGAGCCTCTTCTCGATGAAGCTCTCGCCGAGCGCACCCGCCAGTCCCGCCGGGATTGTTGCCGCGGCAACCGCCCAGGCGATCCGCTCGTCCGCCGTTTCGATAGTCCGCCGGCGAAGCGAAGTGACCCAGGCGACGATGTAGCGGCCGATGTCCCGCCAGAAATAGACGACCACCGCGATCAGTGTTCCGAGGTGCAGCGCGACGTCGAATGTCTTGTTGAACGCCTCGTGCGTCTCGAGGTACGTCCAGTTCGCCATCCATGGGAGCAGGATCAGGTGGCCCGACGACGAGATCGGCAGCAGTTCGGTCGCCCCCTGCACGACCCCCAGTGCGAGTGCCTGCCAGTCGGACAGGCGGCCCGCCTTCTGGCCGACGCCGATCGCCGCCAGCAGGACCGAGACGGCGAAGATGATCGCCGCGACCCCGTAGACCTTGCGGGAGGAGAGCGTCCCGTGCTGATCAGCCGACTCGTCGCGCGGCGACGTCGTTGGCTCGGGAATCGTTGTCGGAGTGCTCACGGGGTGTCTGACGGTCCGGATGCCTGCCAGGTCCCAGACGTTCGGCGACCAACCCTAGCTGGCCCGGCTACCAGACGGAGCGGTACAGCTCCGACACCTCTGCAGGGCTCGCCGGCCGCGGATTCGCCTTCGCGCCGGGCCTCGCGGCCGCGCGGGCACCGAGCTCGTCGAGGTCGGACTCGGGCACGCCGAAGTCGCGTAACCGCTCGAAGCCGCCCAGCCGTCCGAGTTCCTCGACCCGCTCGACCGAAAGGGCCGTCATCGCTTCGGGCACAACCGGTGCGTTGAACCGCATCACCGGCGGCAGGCAGATCGCGTTCATCGCCCCGTGCGGCAGGCCGTAGGCGCCGCCGACGGCCTGCGCCATCGCATGCGCCAGGTAGAGCCCGCGCTCAGCGAGCGCCTGGCCGGCGTCGCTCGCCGCTTCGAGCAGCTCTCGCCGGGCTTCGAGGTCACGGCCGTCCTCGAGCACTCGCGGCAGCCAGCGGTCGATCGCGGATGCACCTCTGCGGGCGATCTCCAGCTCGCCCGCGTAGAGCGCCTCGACGCAGTGGGCGAGCGCATTCATCGCCGTCCCCGCACTCTCTGCTCTCGGAAGGTCGAGCGTCAGCTCCGGGTCATAGACGATTCCGGCGAGGCGGGCACCTCCCCCGCCGCCGACCTGGCGGCGGTCGGGCGTCCGGATCCCGAAGAAGTCTGTCCACTCTGCGCCGGAGTACGTCGTCGGGACGGACACGAGCGGGAGCGCCGACGCGGCCGATGCCGCCTTGCCGGTGTCGATGGCGCTTCCGCCGCCGACGGCGAGAACACCGTCGACATCGGGCGGAACCGAGATCCGATCGGACGGGATCTCGCTCCAGTGCGCAGCCGCGGGAATCGCGAGCGCAGCCCACCGCGGCCCGGCGACGAGCAGCGGCCGCTCGATGCCGACGTCCTCGAGGATGCCCGGGAGCTCCTCGAGACCCCAGCGGACGATCACGTAGTCAGCTCGTCCCGCGCGAAGGCGACGAACGCCTGGGCGGCGGCCGAGCCGGCCCGGCCCGACGCACGCGCGATGTAGATGTCGCGGGCAAGGTCGAGGCCGCGCACGCGCGACTCGGCGAGCGTCCCGGCGCTCAGCTCTCTCTCCACCGCACGCCGTGAGATGAACCCGACTCCGAAACCTCCCTGCACGGCGCTTCGCACCGACTCCTGGAGCCCGAGCTCGAGCGGCGCGTCGAGGTCGCGGAGCCGGCGCCCGGCCTTCCGCAGCTCGTCCTCGACCATCTGCCGAACGCCCGCGCCCTCCTGCATCAGGATCAGGGGCCCCTCGCGCAGCTCGTCCAGCTCGACTGTGCGGCCGGCGAACAGGTGCCCGGGCGGACAGACCAGGATGACTTCGTCCCGGAGGAACGGCTCGAACGTCACGCTCCGGTGGCGGCGGGCAGCACCGACGATTCCCACCTCCAGCCGGCGTTCGGCGACGAGCTCGACCACCGACTGCGTGTCCGAGACCGAGAGGTGGACACGTAGCTCGTCGTTCTGGCGCTGGAACCGGCACAGCAGAAGCGGAAGAACGATCGCGGCCGGCCCAGTCGAGGCCCCAATCTCGAGCGTCCCGCGCAGCGGCGCGTCGGGCTCCGCCAGGTCCTCGAGTAGCTGCTCTTCCAGCGCGAGCATCCGCTGGGCGCCGCGGTAGAGGCGGAGCCCCGCCTCGGTTGGCTCCACCCGCCGGCCGGAACGGTCGAGCAGCTGGGTGCCGAGTCGCTCTTCCAGCGAGCGCACCTGCTGCGACACCGCCGGCTGCGTCACCCCGAGCCGCGCCGCAGCCTCGGAGAAGCTCCGTCGTTCGACCACCTCGCAGAACGCGGCCAGCTGACGCGTATCCATAAGCGAAGCTTATCCAGCTACAGTCCACGCGGATGCGTGTCTGGGTCGACGTGACCAACTCGCCGCACGTGCTCGTCTTCCGGCCTCTGATCGCGCTCCTGCGTGAGCGCGGGCACGAAGTCGAGGTCACCGCCCGCGAATATGCCCAGACGATGCAGCTGCTCGAGCTGCATGGGATCGAGGCGACGGCGGTTGGGAGCCACGGCGGGGCGTCCACGTTTGGCAAGGCGCGGGCCGAGGTCTCGCGGCTCTCCGCGCTCCGGCGATGGGCGAAGCCGCGGCGCTTCGACCTGGCCCTCGCGCACGGATCGCACGACCTGACGTTGACCGCGCGGTCGCTGGGAATCCCCAGCACCACCACCTTCGACTACGAGTTCGCCTGGCTTCAGCACCAGCTCGGCTGCCGGGCCGCAAGCCGGGTCGTGGTGCCGGACGCAATCCCCGCCGAACGACTGGCTCCCTATGGCGCGAGGCCGCCGAAACTCCAGCGCTACCCGGGGCTGAAGGAGGAGTACTACCTCGCCGACTTCGAGCCGAAGCCCGTCGACGTCCCCGAGGGCACGCTGCTCGTCGTCGTCCGCACCCCGCCAGAGGTTTCGCTCTACCACCGGCACGACAACCCGCTGTTTCGCGATGTCCTCGACCGCCTCGGCCGCGACCAGCGCATACACGTGGTCGTTCTCCCTCGGACGAGGGAGCAGCGGGAGGCGATCCGCGGACTCGGCCTCCCGTCGCTGGTCGTCCCCGAGCAGGCAGTCGACGCGCAGAGCCTGATCGCCGCCGCGTCCGTGGTCGTCTCGGCGGGAGGGACGATGAACCGTGAGGCGGTCGCGCTCGGAACGCCGGTCTACACGACGTTCGGCGGGCGCCTCGGGGCCGTCGACGAACGACTGATCCACGAGGGACGGCTGGTTCGGCTGCGCGACGAAGCGCAGCTCGACCTCGACGCCCTTCCCCCTCGGCGCGAACGGCTGCGTCGCGACCCGAACGTCCTCGTCGACCTTCTAACGAAAAATCACTCGTTCGAGTGAGCCTGGACCGCGTGTAGCTCGGGTATTACAAAGCCACCAATGCGCGCGCTGGTGTCCCTCGTGGTGGTGGCGCTGGTCGGATTCGCAGTGACGGCGCACAGTGCGGCTGCCGGTTCGGGGTCGCCGAAGAAGCCTGATGGTTCCGTGTCGGTGAATCTGGGGCCGGCTTCTGCCACGGCGGACGCGTCCACCGACGGCGCAGGCGTGGACGTCTCGCCCCCCACCCCGGTCGAGGCGACAGCGTCCACCGAGACCGGCGTTTCGGCCACGGTCGATGCCTCCACGCCGGTCGGTGAGGCATCTGTGCAGGCAAGCGCTTCCACCGCCGATGCGACAGGCGTGCCGGCCCAGATACACGCGAAGACCTCGACTCCGCTGGGCTCGGCCACAGCGCGGGCCGGCTCGAAGAAAAGCCTCGACGCCTCTGTGAAGGTGAAGACCCCCGCCGCGACCGGTGGGACGGCCCTCTCGACCGGCTCCGGGCATGCCGCAGGCATCTCGTCGACGGTCCGCCGGGCCGTCCTCGACGCCTCGTCCGTTCCCTCGAACGAGGGATCCCCGGGCGTTGCACGCCCGGCCCGAGCTGGAGCTGCGGCACATGCCCGGCTCGCCGTCCCGCCGCCCGTCCGGCACAGGGGGCGAGCACACCCGTCGCCGCAGGCGAAGACTCTGCTCAATGAGCCAGATGCACATGCCCTGAGGGCGTCCGCGTCGCTTCCTGGAGTCACCAAGGCCGGTACCGGGCATGGCGTCGGCGTCGTCACGGACACGCCGGTGACCGCCTCGGCGCGGCGCGCATCTGAGAGCGGGTCAGCTCCCGCTTCCCCTGGTAACGCGCTCGGCTCGGGTCTCTCTGCAGCCGCTTTCTTCGCGATCTTGAGTGCCCTACTGATGCTGGCTGCTCCGCTCTTCGGCCGTTGGCTCCGGCCTGCGATCGGGTTGGCTCTGCAGCCGGCATTCGCCTCCTTACCTGAACGACCCGGCTAGCGCGCTCCCGCGCGTCAGCGGTTGCTGACCCCTGGTCCGCAACCGATCGGGACTCGTTCAAAGCGACAAGGAGGAACCATGAAACGGCTCTTAACGCTGGGCGTGATGATGGCCGCCCTGGCCACGGCGGGACCCGCACTGGCCGACCACGGACAGTCGAGCGACCACTCGGTCGTCACCGTCCAGGCCGGTTCGGCGAACGCCTCGCCCGCGGCATCGGTCGATGCCCCGGCGAACGTGGATACGCCGGTCTGCGTCGCGAGCACCTGCGACGACCAGGCCGGTGCCCAGGAAAACGGCGGAGCGTCGGCGAGCACGAACGGAGGTTCGGCTCTGGGCTCCGATGCAAGCCAGTCCGCCGACAACTCGATCGGCACTGCTCAGGTGGGCTCGGCCGACGTCGACCCCGCGGTGGCCGCTTCGGCACCGGTGAACGTCAACGCCCCTGTCTGCGTCGCCAGCTCGTGCAGCTCGACGAGCGGTGGCCAGAGGGGCGGCTCGTCATCGGCAACCTCGAACGGGTCCGGCCCCAGCCAGGCCGGCACCCAGTCCGCAGACCGGTCGGCCGGAACCGCCCAGGTCGGCTCCGCAACGGTGGACCCGGCCGCAGCGGTGGCCGCGCCGGTCAATGCACATGCCCCTCTCTGCGTCGCCAGCTCGTGCACCTCGACGAGCGCCGGCCAGCAGGCGGGCTCGAGCTCGGCAACGTCGAACGGATCCGGTTCGAGCCAGACCGGCACCCAATCGGCGAACCAGTCCGCCGCAACCGCCCAGGTCGGCTCGGCTACGGTCGACCCGGCCGCAGCGGTGTCGGCGCCCGTGAACGTCGATGCGCCGGCATGCGTGCTGGCATCCTGCACCACGACGAGCGGAGACCAGCAGGGCGGGTCATCGTCGGCAACCTCGAACGGTGCCGGTCAGAGCCAGACCGGTAGCCAGTCCACAGCCGAGTCCGTCGGGACCGTCCAGGTCGGCTCCGTAACGCTGGATCCGGCCGCAGCAGCGTCGGCGCCCGTGACAGCCGACGCCCCGATTTGCGTCGCCAGCTCGTGCACCTCGACGAGCGGCGGCCAGAGCGGCGGCGGTGGGACGGACGGCACCGGAGGCGGTGGCGGCAGCTCCGGCGGCGGTGGAGGTGGCTCCGGCGGCGGCTCCGACGGTGGGACGACCGGTGACGGCACGCCCGGCAACGGGTCCGAAACCCTGCCCGCGCCGGCGCAGAACGTTCCGGCGGGCCCGTCACAGACCGCGCAGACAACGCGTGGCGGCTCGGCCGGCCAGCCTGGCAGCACGCCCGGATCGGCAGGACCGTCCAGCCCGCGTGTCGTACAGACCGGCGAGGGGGTTCGGGGTCGCACTGCGACAACCGCCCCGAACCGCAGTGCAGGGAGCTCGCCGCTTCAGTCGATCGCCGCGGCGGGCGAGTTGCCCTTCGCAGGGCTCAGCCTTCTGACCGTTCTCTTCGCCGGGCTCGCCCTGCTGATCGGCGGGTCGACGGCCTGGGGGCTGACGGTCTGGGCTTCGGCGGAAAGGAGGGCTCTCTGAATCAGACCTGCAGGTGAGCGTGTTTCGCCGGCCCGATGCGGCGGGCGGATGGCCGTGGGGGGACCGAGGTGGTCCCCCCACGGTTCCTGCTAGATCGACGCCAGCGCGGCAAGGACGTCCTCGCCG
>JBKPPY010000082.1:0-16747 GCA_046733845.1 Actinomycetota bacterium
GACTCGCTGGATCTGGTCGAGCTGATCATGGAGCTCGAGGACCAGTTCGGGATCAAGATCTCGGACGAGGACGCTCAGAAGATCACGACCGTCGGGCAGGCTGTCGACTACGTCTTCTCGCACCAGTAGGGCGGGCGGACGGGCGGTCTCCGGGCCCGCTCCCCTACGCAAGCTGATCGACGCGCTACCGGCCGCGAGGCTGGAGCACGTCTTCACCCACGCCTCGTGGGCCGCCGACCGGGCCTCGTCCTACGAGCGGCTGGAGTTCCTCGGCGACAGCGTGCTCGAGCTTGCGGTCGCCCAGGCGCTCTACGATCGCTACCCCGACTTCTCCGAGGGCCGCCTGGCGAAGATCCGCTCGCACGTCGTCTCGCGCCAGAGCTGCGCGCAGGTCGCGAAGGAGCTCGATCTCGGCCCGATGCTCGCGAGCCGGGGCGGTGACTCCCTTCCGCAGGAGGAGCTCGCGCGGCTGGTGGCCAACCGGAACGTTCTCGCCGCACTGCTCGAGGCGGCACTCGCCGCCGCCTTCCTCGAGTGGGGCTTCGAGGCGGTCGAGCCCTCCATCGTCGCCGCCTTCTCCGACCAGATCGATTACGCGGCCGAGCAGCACGTCGACCACAAGACCGAGCTCCAGGAGCTGCTCGCCCGGCGCAGGCAGCAGGTGGTCTACTCGGTTGTCGACGCAGAAGGCCCGGCCCACGACCGGCGGTTCACGTGTGCCGCCGTCATCGACGGCGTCCAATCCGGGGTCGGCACCGGCCGTACGAAGAAAGAGGCGGAGCAAGAGGCGGCACGGGAGGCGTTGGAGCGGCTCGGTCCCGATCCGCCGGCATAACCTGGGGTGACTCGAACAGCCACTAGCGCGACGCCCCGTAGCTGGCACTGTGATCACAGGTCCCCAGCGAAGGGAGGAACATGTTGCAGTGGATCGTGACCGGCGTTCTCTACGCCGGGAGCTTCGGGCTGCTGGCAGTGCTCGGCGGCCTGTCCGCCGCGGGCGAGGCGTTTCGCCAGTGGAGCGAACGCACGAGCTGCGCCGGCGACTGCTGAGCGACGCCGGCGGACGCCGGTCTGTCCCCCTCGATCGTTAGCCTCCGCCGGGCGTGCACCTGCGGGCGATCAAGCTGCGTGGCTTCAAGTCATTCCCCGACCCGGTCGAGGTCCGGCTGGAGCCCGGTGTCGCCGTCGTCGTCGGGCCGAACGGTTCGGGCAAGTCGAACATCGCGGATGCCCTGATCTGGGCCGCCGGCTCGCTCGCGCCGAGCGAGCTGCGCGCCGAGAAGCCGGACGACGTGCTCTTCAACGGCTCGGCCGGGCGGGGTCGCGCCGACCACTGCGAGGTCGAGCTCCTGTTCGACAACGAGGACGGCGGGCTTCCGGAGGTCGGCGTGTCGGAGGTGTCGATCGTCCGCCGCCTGCACCGTGGCGGGGAGGGGCAATACCTCGTCAACGGGGCGCATGTCCGACGCACCGACGTGGTCGAGCTGCTCTCCGACGTCGGCCTCGGCTCGGCGATGGGTTCGATCGTCTCCCAAGGGCGCGTCGAGGCGATTCTCGCCTCGAAGCCGGAGGAACGGCGCAAGCTCGTCGAGGAGGCGGCGGGCCTCGGGCGGTTCAAGCGGCGCCGCCACCGGGCTGAGCTGAAGCTCACCCGGGTTGCGGCCCAGGTCGAACGGGCGCGCGACGTCGAGGCGGAGGTGGCGAAGCGCCTGCGTCCGCTCGCCCTCCAGGCGACCGCTGCGGAGCGGGCCGAGAAGCTTGCGGTCGAGATCGCCGCCCTCCGGGCCGGCGTGGCGGCGCTCGACATCGCGTTGCTCTCCGCCCAGATCGCTTCCGCCGAGCAGCGCCGCCGCGGCTTCGCGGGCGAGAAGCAGGCGGCCGAGCAGGCGCTCGACGAGCTGCTCGCAGAGCGCGGCCGCGCCGAGGAGGCGCTCGCCGAGGCGGCCGGCGGCCGCGAAGGAGTAGCGGGGACGCTGTACCGGCTGCGAAGCGGGGCGGAGCGGCTCGAGCTCCGTCGCGAGGCGGCCGAGTCGCTGCTCGCCCGTCTCCGCGAGCCACCGCCGGTCATCGACGCTGGTTTGCTGGAGCGCGCGCAGGTGGCGCGCACGCGCGCGGCGGCCCTCGAGCGAGCGATCGCAGAGCGTGAGGGCCTTCCGCCCGCGGCCCGCGCCCTGGCCGAGGAGGGTGCGAGCTTGGCGATCGCGCTCGCCGACGTCCCCGAAGGTCGTGAGCGCGCGGTCGCCGCCGCCGTCGGCGCGGCCCTCGTCGCAGGGACGCCGGAGGAGGGCTTCCGCTTGCTCGAGCAGGCACGCGATCGCGGACTCGGCAACTTGACCGTGCTCGTCCGGTCGGGCGCCTTCGAGCCCCTCGACGGGGTCGACGTCGTCGCCCGCGGCGACCTGCTGACGGCAGCTCGGCCGGCCGTCACTCCGGAAGGCCACTACTACGACCCCGTTCGCGGCGTGCTGACCTTCACCGGCGACACGGCGGAGGCTGTCCTCCTGGAGCTCGAGAGCACGCGCAGACGCCTCCTGGAGGAGGCGGCTGCGCTAGCTGGCCGCGCGGCTCAGGCGGTTCCGCCGTCGCCTGACCCGGTGCTGGTGGGTGCTGCCGAGAAGGCGGTGGCCTGCATGAGCTCGGTGCTGCAACACATTCACGCTCTGGAAGCGCCCGAGCTGGCGCGCGCCGAGCAGAGCTCGGCACGCGCGGGGGAGCTTGCCGCGCAGCTGAGAACCCTGGGCGGCCACGAGGTCGAGCTGCGCCGCGAGCACGCGGCTGCGTCGGAGCGGGCGTCCGCCGTCGACGTCGAGCTTGCCCGGCTCGAGGCGGAGCGGGGAGAAGCCCAGCGCCGCTTCGAGCAGGCCAGGGCAGAGCCGGCGGAGGGAGAGCGGGCCGAGCTGGCCGAGAAGCTGGAGCGCCTCGAGCGCCGACGGGAGCAGCTTGGCGGCGTCAACCCGTTCGCGAAGGAGGAGTACGAGACGGAGAAGGCCCGGCTGGCCGAGCTCCGTACGCAGCGCGAGGATCTCGAGCAGTCGCTGGAGGAGCTGGCCAAGCTTCGGGATGAGCTCACCGAGACGGTCGATCGCCGCTTCGCCGAGACCTTCGAGAGCGTCCAGCGGAACTTCGCCGAAGTCGCCTCGACCCTGTTCCCGGGCGGCCACGGCCGGCTTCGTCTCACCGAGCCGGAGGACGATGCGGGCGAGGCGGGGATCGAGGTCGAGCTTTCACCTGCCGGGAAGCGCGTCACGCGCCTCTCGCTCCTGTCCGGCGGCGAGAAGGCGCTCGGCGCGATCTCTTTCCTGTTCGCCCTGTTCCTCGCGCGGCCGTGTCCCTTCTACCTGCTCGATGAGGTCGAGGCCGCGCTCGACGACACGAACATCGGCCGGTTCTGCGCGCTCCTGCGTCAGTTCGCCGACCGCGCGCAGTTCATCGTCGTCACGCACCAGAAGCGGACGATGGAGGCGGCCGACATGCTCTACGGCGTCACGATGGGCGGCGACGGCATCTCGCAGGTGGTTTCCCGGCGCCTTCCGCGCGAGGACGCGGCCGCCGCCGCGATCGCGTAGTCAGCGTCTCCAGCTTTGCCAGCCGCGCCACCGCCTGCAGGCTTGGGCCGCGCGGCTATCGTCAGCGCCGTGTCGCGGAGCTGGTCAGAGCTGTTGGGGGAGGCGAATGCCTCCCCCGAGACCGAGGAGGAGCGCGCCGGCCTCCTCGGGCGCCTGCGTGACTCGCTCTCCAAGTCGCGGCGCGCGCTGACACAGCAGCTGGCGGTCGCTGCGTTCGATCCGGCCGACGAGGACGCCTGGGAGCGGCTCGAGGAGGCTCTGATCATCGCCGACGTCGGAGTACCTGCGACCGCCGAGCTCGTCCAACGGCTCGAGGCGCGCGGAGGGCTGACCACGCTCGACGAGCCGCTTGCCGAGGAGCTGGCGTCGCTCTTGGGGGAGCCGGGGACGCTGGACGTCTCGGCCCGCCCCGCAGTCGTCCTCGTCGTCGGCGTCAACGGCACCGGCAAGACGACCACGATCGGGAAGCTGGCCGCCAAGCTGGCCGAGCATGGGCACTCCGTGCTGCTCGCCGCGGCGGACACCTTCCGGGCCGCCGCCGAAGAGCAGCTCGAAGTCTGGGCGGAACGTGCAGGGGCGGACTTCGTCGGCTCACCTCGCGGCGGCGACCCCGCCGCTGTCGCCTACGACGCAATCGAGGCCGCAACCGCGCGGGGTCGCGACGTCGTGATCGTCGACACCGCGGGGCGTCTGCACACCCAGAAGAACCTGATGGACGAGCTCGCCAAGGTGCGGCGGGTGATCGCCGGCCGGCTGGACGGTGCGCCGCACGAGACGCTGTTGGTCGTGGATGCGACCACGGGCCAGAACGGCATCCAGCAGGCGCGGCTGTTCGCCGAGGCGGTGGACGTCTCCGGGGTCGTTCTGACGAAGCTGGACGGCTCCGCCAAGGGCGGGATCGCGGTCGCGATTGCCCACGAGCTTGGCCTGCCGGTGACGCTGGTCGGCGTGGGGGAGGGCTTGGACGACCTGCGGCCGTTCGATCCGCAGGACTTCGCGCGTGCTCTCGTCGGGTCGGACCCCGCCGGGGTGTGACCCCGCAGAAGAGCGCAGGTACCCTTCCCCGGCTGTGTTCGACACGCTGTCAGACAAGCTCCAGCACGTCCTCGGCGATCTCCGAGGCCGCGGCCGGCTCGACGAGGAGACGGTCTCCAAAGCGATGCGCGAGATCCGCCTCGCGCTGCTCGAGGCCGACGTCAATCTCCAGGTCGTGAAGGAGTTCGTCGCCCGTGTCCGGGAGCGCGCGGTCGGCGAGGAGGTGACGAAGAGCCTGACGCCCGGACAGCAGGTCGTGAAGATCGTCCACGAGGAGCTGACCGCGACCATGGGCGGCGGCGACTCGCGGCTCGCGTTCGCGCCTCGTGGCGAGACAGTGATCGTTCTCGCCGGACTCCAGGGCTCGGGGAAGACGACCGCCGCCGCGAAGCTCGCCCTGATGCTGCGCAAGGAGGGGAAGACGCCGGCACTGGTCGCGGCCGACCTTCAGCGTCCAGCGGCGATCGACCAGCTCGAGCAGCTCGGCCGCCAGATCCAGGTGCCCGTTTTCGGCGAGGAGCGCAAAGACCCGGTCGCCGCCGCCCGCCAGGGGATCGACTGGGCAGTCGGCCAAGGGGCGGACGTCGTGATCGTCGACACCGCGGGCAGGCACCAGGTCGACGTCGACCTCATGGCCGAGCTCGGCCGAATCGTGGAGGCAGTTCGCCCGTTGAACGTGCTCCTCGTGCTCGACGCGATGACGGGCCAGGAAGCCGTCAACGTCGCGCAGGCCTTCCAGGAACAGGTCGCCTTCGACGGGATCGTCCTGACCAAGCTGGACGGCGACGCCCGCGGCGGAGCGGCCCTGTCCGTTCGCGCCGTGACCGGAGAGCCGATCAAGCTCGCGTCGGTCGGCGAGAAGCTCGACCAGCTCGAGTGGTTCTACCCGGACCGGATGGCCTCCCGGATCCTCGGGATGGGCGACGTCATGACCCTGATCGAGAAAGCTGAGGCGGCGGTCGAGGCCGACGAGCAGGAAGAGATGGAACGGCGACTCCGAGCAGGCGAGTTCACCTTCGACGACTTCCTGGCCAGCTACAAGATGCTGCGCCGGATGGGGCCGCTCAAGGGCGTGCTCTCGATGATCCCCGGCATGGGCAACCAATTGAAGGGGCTCGAGATCGACGAGCGCGAGCTCGCGCGCATCGAGGCGATCATCCTGTCGATGACCCCGCGGGAGCGCAGCTTCCCGCACACTATCGACGGATCGCGCCGCCAGCGGATCGCGCGCGGCAGCGGCACGACCGTCCAGGAGGTCTCGCGACTCCTGAATGCACGCAAGCAGATGCAGAAGCTGATGAAGCAGATGGGTAAAGGCAAGATGCCGGCGCTCCCCGGGCTCGCCGGGAAGCGCTAGGAAAGGAGACAGATGGCAGTACGGATCAGACTGACCCGCGTCGGGTCGAAGAAGAACCCGATCTACCGGGTCGTGGTCGCGGACTCCCGCTCGCCTCGAGACGGCAAGTTCATCGAGATCGTGGGTCGCTACGACCCGCAGCAGGATCCCTCGTTGATCGAGTTCGACGAGGCGAAAGTGAAGGACTGGCTCTCGAAGGGCGCGCAGCCGTCCGACACCGTCACGCGCCTCCTGAAGGCGAAAAACATCGCTTGAGAGCCGAGGCCGAGCTGGTCGAGTACCTGGCGCAGCGGCTGGTCGAGCACCAAGACCAGGTCGCGGTCGACGAGGTCGAGGAGGACGGCATGCTGGTGATCCGGCTGCACGTCGCAGAGGACGACCTCGGCCGGGTGATCGGCCGCGGCGGACGGATCGCGCGCGCGCTGAGGACCGTGGTCCGGGCCGCAGGCGTCCACGGCGACCGCCGCGTGACGCTCGAGATCGTCGAGTGAGGCAAGCCCAAGAAGCCGACGAGCTCGTCCCGGTCGGACGGGTCGGGCGCCCGCACGGCCTCGACGGCTCGTTCGTGGTCGAACGGCCGAGCGACAACGAGCGGCTCTTCGAGCCCGGCGCCACGCTCGTCGCCGACGGCGCTCCCGTGACCGTCGTGGGCCGAAAGCGCTCCGGTGGCCGGCTCGTGCTCCGCGTCGAGCCGGCGACCCCACGGGGAGTCGAGCTCGCCGTGCCGCGATCCGCGCTGCCCGCGCCGGAGCCGGACAGCTACTACGTCTTCCAGCTCAGGGGCCTCGAGGTCGTGGACGAGCGCGGGCGGCGACTCGGCGCGGTGCAGGATGTGACTCCCGGCGTGGCGAACGACGTGCTCGAGCTCGACTCGGGCGTCGCGCTGCCGATGCACGAGGAGTGCATCCGCCGGATCGACGTCGCTGCGGGCACAATTGTCGTTTCATCCGGCTTCGCGGACGACCACTGACCTCAACCGCCTCTTGCAGATCGACGTCTTCACGCTGGTTCCGCACGCCTTCGGGTGGCTCACCGAGCAGCGCCCGCTCGCGGCCGTGCTCGGCACCGAGATCGACCTGCGCCTCTTCGGTTACCGCGATACGACGCCGCTTGCAAACGGCCAGGTCGACGACGCGCCGTACGGAGGCGGGCCGGGGATGCTGCTGCGCGTCGACGTGGTCGCGGCGGCACTGGATGCCGTCTACGGCGGTGTGCCGGAGCACCGCGTGATCGCGCTGACCCCGCAGGGCCGACCGCTCGATCAGCGCGTGGTCGAGGAGCTCGCCGGCGAGGAGCGCCTGACCCTCCTCTCAGCGCGGTTCGAGGGCTTCGACGAGCGAATCACTACACACCTCTGCTCCGATGCGATCTCCATCGGGCCCTACGTCCTCTCAGGCGGCGAGCTGCCGGCGATGGTGGTGGTGGACGCGATCGCCCGACTCCAGCCGGGAGCGCTCGCCGAGGAGTCGCCCCGTCACGAGACCTTCTCGCCGGAGCTCGAGGGGGGAGTCGAGTTCCCGCAGTACACCCGTCCGGCGGACTTTCGCGGCTGGCGTGTCCCGGAGGTGCTCGTTTCCGGCGACCATGCCCGGATCGAGAGCTGGCGTCGAGAACAGAGCCGGGCGAGGAGCGCGCGGTGAGCGATCTGTACGCCGTCCTGGGGGTTCCGCCGGAGGCGTCCGCGGACGAAATCCGATCTGCCTACCACCAGCAGCTCCGGTTCGACGACGTCGAGACTCCGGAAGGGACGGCCAGGATGCGCGAGCTCCGTGAGGCGTACGAGGTGCTCTCCGACCCCGAGCGGCGTCGGAGCTACGACGCGAGCCGGTACGGGTGGGAGACGCCCCCGACGACCATTCAGGAGCCACCTCCGTTCGAGGAGCCGGTGCCGGATGGGGATGAGCTCCAGCCGGGCGACGACCACCACCACACCTGGAATCCGGTCACCCGCGCCACGCGCGGCCTGCCGCGAGGGTGGCGGATCGCGATCGACTGGCTGGTGACGATCGTCGGCGCGGTCGCGATCGTGCTGGCGATCAAGGCGTGGGTGGTCAACCCGTACCGCATCCCGTCGTCGTCGATGGAGCCGACCCTCCACTGCGCCAGGCCGGGCAGCGGCTGCGAGGCGCGCTTCTCGGATCGAGTGCTCGCGAACCGCTTCATCTACCACTTCCGCAAGCCGCACCGAGGCGACATCATCGTCTTCAAGACCCCGCCGCTCGCGAAGGAGAAGTGCGGCGCCGGCGGCACGTTCGTCAAGCGGCTGATCGCACTCCCCGGCGAGACCTGGGAGGAGAAGAACGGCGCCATCTACATCAACGACAAGAAGCTGATCGAGCCGTACATCAAGGCCGATCGTCGTGATACCGGCACGTCGTACCCGCCCCGAAAGATTCCCGACGGGATGTACTTCATGATGGGCGACAACCGCACGCAGTCGTGCGACTCGCGCGAATGGGGCCCGGTGCCGCGCAAGAACCTGATCGGCGAGGTCTTCGCCGTCTACTGGCCGCCGAACCGCATCGGCTTCCGTTAGGTGTCGGAGGGTCTGACCCCGCAGGGGTCTGACCCTGCCGAAAACAGCGGGGTCAGCCTCGACCACGTGGTGATCGCGGTCTCGGACTGGGAGCGGTCAAACGCCTTCTATCGTGACGTCCTCGGCGCCGAGCTGGTCGAGCTCGACAAGGGCCGGTTCGCTTACCGTTTCGGCGAGCAGCAGCTCAACGTCCACGGCCCCGGAAGCGAGCCGCACCCGCGCGCTGCCGATCCAGTCAAGCCCGGCAACAGCGACCTGTGCTTCGTCTGGGACGGCTCGATCGACGGCGCGGTCGAGCACCTGCAGGCCCATGGCGTAGAGGTCGAGCTTGGCCCGGTCGAGCGGATCGGCGCGGGCGGCACCGGCACGAGCGTGTACTTCCGCGACCCGGACGGATCACTGCTCGAGCTCATCTCGTACAGCTGACTTCAGCTACCATTCGGCGTCGGCCCACGGGCCGTTTTCCTATGAGCAGGACCATTGAGCTCCTCGAGCGGCGGCAGCTGCGCAAAGACCGCCCGCGGTTCAAGGCGGGCGACTCCGTGCGCGTCCACTTCCAGGTGATCGAGGGTCAGCGGCGCCGTATCCAGGTGTTCGAAGGGATCGTGATCAAGCGCCAAGGCGCCGGCGTGCGCGAGACCTTCACCGTTCGGAAGCAGTCGTTCGGCGTCGGTGTCGAGCGGACGTTCCCGCTCCACTCGCCGAAGATCGAGAAGATCGAGGTCACCCAGATCGGCGACGTGAATCGCGCGAAGCTCTACTACTTGCGCGAGAAAGTGGGGAAGAAGGCGCGCGTCAGGGCTGTGCAGCGGAGGGACAAGCTAAGCTCGCTCGGTGCCGCCGAGGAGACCCCCGACGAGCTCGAGGAGCAGGAGGATGAGCTCGAAGAGCCGGTCGCAGAGCCCTCCGACGGCCTGGCCGAAGGATCTGTCGCCGACGAGCCTGCCGCCGAAGCTGAGATCGACGGCGAAGCGTCCGCAGAGTCCGAAGCAGAAGCAGAGACCGGGAAAGAAGCTTCTTAGCTTCGACCGCCGGATCGGCGCCCGGTTCGTCGCCGGCGCCGACGAGGCCGGCCGCGGCTCCCTCGCAGGGCCGCTGGTCGTCGCAGGCGTCCTCCTCGACTATGGCCGGTTGCGCGACCACCGTGTCCGCCCGCTTGCACTTCTGAACGACTCGAAACAAGTCGCTCCGGAGAGGCGCGAGGAGCTCTTCCGCACGATCGTCGGCTGTGCGGAGCGCATCGCGGTCCGGGTCATCTCACACCACGAGATCGACCGCGCCGGGCTGCACCGCTGCAATCTCGCGGGCCTTCGGTCCGTGCTCTGGGAGCTGACCCCGCCGGCCGAAGCGTGTCTTGTCGACGGCTTCCGGCTCGGGCCGGCCGCGCCCGTGCACACGGCCGTCGTCGACGGCGATGAACGAAGCGCTGCAATCGCTGCGGCGTCCGTGGTCGCGAAGGTCACGCGCGACCGCCTGATGCGGCGGATGGACGCGCTGTTCCCGCACTACGGCTTCGTCTCGCACGTCGGCTACATCACGCCCGGCCATTCGGCGGTCGTCCGCGAGCGTGGCCCGTGTGAGATCCACCGCCGCTCGTTCCAGGCCCTCTGCTACCTGTCCGACGACGACGCGCTCGCGGCCGTCGACCCGGAGTAAGGGGCGTCGCGCCGAGCAGCGCGCCCGGTTCTACTACCGGCTACGAGGCTACCGCGTCCTCGGTGCGAACGTCTGGGCGGGCGGTTACGAGCTCGATCTAGTGCTTCGTCGCGGCGGACGGCTCGTCTTCTGCGAGGTGAAAGCGAAGGACGGACCGGGCTTCGGCGATCCGCTCGAGATGATCACGCATGAGAAGCTGCGCCGGCTCTGGCAGGCGGGTGATGCGTGGCTGGCGTCGCATCCCGAGGCATCGGGGCTGGAGGTCGTGTACGAGGCGATCGCGATCCTCGAGGGCAGGCTCTCGCGCGTTGCCCTGATACCCGGTTGAGGTGCATCCACTCGAAGGCTCTTAGCCGGGTTTCAGGCTGAGCGCCGACGCTGTCGGTACACTGTGGCTTGCCGAGGGGCACTATCCCCGAACGGGCGTTGCTCGTCAGAACGGTCTCCTCACGAGGCCCGGGCGCGCCGGCCGTGGCAGGCGGCGGGAGAAACCTTCGGCTGACAGATCGACCTTGAGTCAGCCGAAAGGAGTGCCATGAACCTCAACCAAGCAAGCTTCAGCACCAAGGCCCGTACCTGGCTCCTCCTCGCCGGCCTGACCGCGCTCTTCATCGGCGTGGGTTGGGCGATTGGAGGAGCCGCTCTGTGGATCTTCGTCCTTTTCTCCGTGTTCATGAACCTGGCCGCGTACTTCTGGTCGGACAAGTTCGCCATCCGTGCGGCCCGGGCGCAGGAGGTGTCGGAATCCGAGGCGCCGGAGCTCCACGGGCTCGTCTCCGAGCTCGCGCAGCTCTACGACGTGCCCAAGCCGCGCGTCTACCTGATCCCGTCCGACCAGCCGAACGCGTTCGCGACCGGCCGGAACCCCGAGCACGCCGCCGTCGCCGTGACGCAGGGGCTGCTCCAGTACATGCCCCGCGACCAGGTGAGAGGTGTGCTCGCCCACGAGTTCGCCCACGTCAAGAACCGCGACATCCTCGTGTCGTCGATCGCGGCGATGATCGCAGGCGCGATCTCGGCGATCGGGAACATCTTCTTCTTCATGGGGATCTTCGGTGACGACGACGACAACCCGCTCGGTGCGATCGGCTCGTTGCTTCTGATCATCGTCGCCCCGATCGCGGCCGCGCTGCTTCAGCTCGCCGTTTCTCGACAGCGTGAGTACCTCGCGGACGCAACCGCCGCCCGGATGCTCGGGACCGGCGAGCCGCTCGCGCAGGCGCTCGAGAACCTCGAACGCGGCCGAAACGCCATGCCGATGCAGGTCAACCCGGCAACCGAGGCGCTCTACATCGTCAACCCGTTCAGCGGAGCGGGCATGACGGCGCTGTTCTCGACGCACCCGCCGCTCGACGAGCGGATCGCACGGCTACGCGAGTACGACCGCAACCGCGGTCTCGCGTAAGGACCAGGAATCGCGTTCGCGCCGCCGAACTCCGGTTCGGTGGCGCGAACGCAAGAGGCTCTCTATGAAGGCATCGACCTCGAGCTCTCGTGGTCCGAGCGCGACCTGCCGGAACGCGAACGCACGAAGCACGTCCACCGGCTCCACCCGTACCTCGGCAAGTTCATCCCTCAGCTGGTCGAGACGCTGCTGGCGCGGTACGTCCCTACGGGCGGGCGCGTCCTCGACCCGTTCGCCGGCTCCGGGACGACGCTCGTCCAAGCTCTCGAGAGCGGACACCCTGCGACCGGCATCGACGTCGCCGCGTTCAACTGTCTGCTGATCCGGGTCAAGACGGCGCGGTACAACGAGTTCGTTCTCGAGCATGAGATCCGCGACGCGCTGGGGCGGTTCAGAGCTGTGGACGGTTCGTTGCAGGGACTGTCCCTGGGACGTGGCTACATCAGCCGCTGGTTCGCTCCGCAAGCCGCCCGCGAGCTGCTCGCCTTTCGCTCGATCGTCACGGACTATGCACACGCCGACGTCCTTCGCGTCGTCCTCGCCCGAGCCGCGCGTTCGGCGCGTCTGACCACCCACTTCGATCTCGACTTCCCGCGAGAGCCGCAGAGGGCGCCGTACTGGTGTCACAAGCACAAGCGGGAGTGCCGCCCGGTGGACCGTGCCGAGCACTTCATCCAGCGCTACGCGCTCGACACGCTTGCGCGGATCAAGGCGTTCGCGCGCGTCCGCACGCGCGAGGCGGAGGCCAAGGTGATTCACGGCGACGCGCGAGAGCTCGCGCTCGGCAGCCGATTCGACGCGGTCGTCACGTCGCCGCCGTACCCAGGCCTGATCGACTACCACGAGCAGCACCGTTACGCCTACGAGCTGCTCGGCCTCGACGATTGCCGGGAGCTGGAGGTCGGGGCCGCGGCCGCCGGAACGAGCAAGCGTGCCCTCGCTGCATACCGCGACGGCATCGTCGATGTTCTCCTCAACGTCCGGGAAGCGCTCCGGCCCGGCGCGCCCGTCGCGATCGTCGTCAACGACCGCCGCGACCTCTACCCGGAGATCCTCGAACGAGCAGGGCTACGGCTCGAGCAGCGCCTCCGCCGACACGTGAACCGGCGTACCGGCCGGCGCGCGGGAGAGTACTTTGAGGACGTGCTCGTCGCGCGGGTTTAGCGCCACGACGTCGAAGCAGGAAACGGCGTGAGCCCCTTCGTCGCCCGCGCGAGGGCGGAGAGTCCATCGCGGGTGACCGTCCGCCAATAGGGCGCGAGGGAGCCGAACGGAAAAACGTCCAGCTGGGTGATCCGCACCCGTCGGAGCGACGGCGCGTAAACGAGCTTCCAGGTGGGCTTGTTGTGTTCGAACAGCGTCAGCCGGAAAAAGGGGACACGACGAGGCGCTGGGAGCTGCTCCAAGGCAGCCTGTCCGCCCCAGTCGAGCAGGGCTCGTGCTGCAGGCCCGCGCAGGGAAGCGCAGCGGTCGGCGCCGCAGACACGGGCGTGGTCGGGGCCTTTGGCGGCGGCAGCCTGCGCGGCGGCGAGCGCGACGGCTCCGAGGGCGGCGACAAGGACGATCCGACTCACGTCACCCAACGTACACCGGCCGAATCGTTGCGGTTCCGTCACAGACGTGTGAACCCGTTGCCGCTTCGATGGAACCGTGCTCGCGCGGGTGCTCACCCACGCCCTCGTCGGACTGGACGCCCGCCGGGTCGAGGTCGAGGCGCACGTCGAGCTCGGCAACCCCGCATTCACGATCGTCGGGCTCGCCGACCGCGCGTGTCAGGAGGCAAAGCATCGGGTTCGGAGCGCGATCGCATCCGCCGAGCTCTTCTGGCCCTCCCGCCACATCACCGTGAACCTTGCGCCGGCCGGACTCAAGAAGGAGGGCTCCGGCTTCGACCTGCCCATCGCGCTCGCCGTACTGGCCGCGTCCCATCAGGTCCCTTCCGACCGTCTCGGCGAGCACGCAGCGTTTGGTGAGCTCGCCCTCGACGGGCGCGTGCGGCCCGTCGGAGGTGTCCTCGCCGCCGCCGAAGGAGCCCGGCAGGCGGGCCTCGGCCTGTTGCTCTGCGCCGCGGAATCGGCGCCGGAGGCAGCCTTGGCCGGGATCGAGCCTGTGCCCGTGCGCCACCTCGCAGAGGCGGCCGGGTATCTCCGCGGCGAGGCCGAGCCGGAACCGTACGCAGCGTCCGAGAACGGCGATGCACCAACTGTCACGCATCCTGACCTCGCCGATGTCCGGGGGCAGGAGCGCGCGCGGCGCGCCCTCGAGCTCGCCGCCACCGGCGGCCACAACCTCCTGCTGGCCGGACCGCCCGGGACCGGCAAGACGATGCTCGCGCGACGGTTGCCGGGACTTCTGCCTGCGCTCGGCTCGAACGAGGCGCTGGAAGTGACCAGGATCCACTCCGTCGCGGGACTATTGGCGCCGGAGCGCCCGCTCGTCCGCGATCCGCCGTTCCGTGCGCCGCACCACAGTGCGTCGATGGCAGCGATCGTCGGGGGCGGTCGCAACGCGCGGCCGGGCGAGGTGAGCCTCGCGCACCGGGGTGTCCTGCTCCTGGACGAGCTCCCGGAGTTCATCCGCCCCGCGCTCGAAGCCCTGCGCCAACCGCTCGAGGACGGTGTCGTCAGCGTGTCGCGTGCCGAGGGCAGGGCCGTGTACCCGGCTCGCTTCCAGCTGGTCGCGACGATGAACCTCTGCCCCTGTGGCGCCCGTGGTGACCCGGGCATCGAGTGCTCCTGCTCACCGCAGCGGCTCGCGTCGTTCCGGGACAAGCTCTCACGGGCGCTCCTGGATCGATTCGACCTCGTCGTCACCGTTCCGCGTTCCCGGGCCGACGAGCTTGCCGCCGGCCCGGCCGAACCCACGGCGGCAGTCGCCGAGCGGGTCGAGGCAGGGCGAGAGCTGCTCACCGTCCACGCGCCGCGTCGCACGCCGGCAGCCGACGAGCTGCTCGGCCGCGCGGTCGAACGGCTGCCGCTCTCGGGTCGCGGCCGGGCTCGAGTCGCGCGTGTTGCCCGCACGGCGGCCGCCCTCGCCGGCTCAGAGACCGTCAAGCCCGAGCACGTGGCCGAGGCGCTGGCCTATCGGTCGCCCCGCGAGCTGGAGTCGATGTGAGAGACGGAGCCGACAGCGCGCTGGCGCTGGCCGCGTTCGTGGCGGAAACGGGCGGGCACTTCGTCTCGGAGCCGCGAGACACCCGGTACGCGCGTTTCCGAGAGCGCTTCGACGAAGCGGCGTTCCACGAGCGCTTGGCGGCCGCCGGGATCAGGTGGCTACCGCGCTCCGACCCGTCGTTTCCAGCTGCGCTGCGGTCGATCTTCGATCCCCCGCCGGGCCTGTTCCTCCGCGGCGCCGGCGAGGCGGCTCTGCTTGACCGCCCGGCGGTCGCGATCGTCGGCGCGCGCGCATGCTCCGGGTACGGCTCGCACGTCGCCAGGAGCTTCGGCCGGGAGCTGGCGGCGGCCGGACTGCTCGTCGTCAGTGGGCTCGCGCGGGGCGTGGACGGGGAGGCCCACCGTGGAGCGCTCGACGCCGGTGGCTCGACCGTCGCCGTGCTCGGCTGCGGCGTCGACCGCGACTACCCCGCGGCGCACCGGGAGCTAGCGCGACGGATCTGCGAGGAGGGCTTGGTCGTCTCCGAATACGCGCCCGGGGTGGAGCCGGCGCCCTGGCGGTTCCCGGCGCGAAACCGCATCATCGCCGGGCTCGCGCACGCGACCGTGGTCGTCGAAGCGCGTGAGCGGAGCGGCGCCCTGATCACCGCCGATCTTGCGCTCGAGGAAGGGCGTGAGGTCTTCGCCGTGCCGGGCGAGATCACGTCGGCGGTGTCCGCCGGCGCGAACGGGCTGCTCCGGTTGGGTGCAGCGGCGGCCACGTCAGCTGCAGATGTGCTGGAAGCATTCGGGCTCGATCCGGTCGAGCGGGAAATGCCGGCGTTGTCTCAGGCGGCGGGGCAGGTGCTCGCGAAGATCCGTGACTCACCGGCGTCTGCCGACGAGCTCGCACGAGCCCTCGGACTCGATGCGGCTGTGGTCGCGGCCGCTCTGGCGGAGCTCGAGCTACACGAACTCCTTACCGAAACCTCAGGGATCTTTCAGGGGTCGACGCGACGATGAGCACGTGCGCATCATCGCGATCTCCGCCCTGCTCTTCGCGCTGGCCGTCCCGGCAGCGGCAGCCGGGCCGGCACCTGTGGCCGACGTCAAGAACACGAACGGATGGATCGAGTCCGTCGCGATGGACGGCACGAGGCTCGCATATGCAGTCCGCGGCGACAACGGGTCCTGCACGAAGGTCTTCGTCACGAACGTTAAGACGGGCAGTTCCGCAGTGATCAGCGGCCGAGGGACCTGCGGAGCCGACTCAACGAGCACCGGCGGCGGGGTCACGGCGATCGCAGTTGCCGGAACACGGATCGCCTGGCTCGTCAACGAGGGCGGGAACACCGAGAGCAGCGATTATCTGTACACGTCCTCGCTGCCGGGCTGGAAGGAGCGGCGTGTCGCGAACGTACTGCGCACGGGAAACGTCGACGGCACGCTCACGGGGGGTTGGCTCGGCGATCTGGTCGGCGGCGGCGATCGGATTGCCCTGAACCAGTTCACGACCGACGCGTCGGGCACGGTCGCCACCGCGGCGCTACGCCGGCTCGACGTCGGGCTGGCGACGATTGCAGTCGGCAAGACGACGCTGCGCGCCACGTCGCTCGATCAGCACCGGATCGCGGTCATCCGGCCCGATCAGAAGGTAGCGCTCTATGACTCCGACTCGGGCCACCTGCTGTTGACCATGTCGCCTAGCTCGGTGCGTGAGGTCGCACTTCGTCAGGACTACGTCGTTGTCCTCACGCGGACACGGACGATCGAGATCTTCAACGCGAGGACGGGCGCTCCCGTGCGCACGCTTCCCGTCGCCCCTGGTGCGAGCAAGCTCGATGTCCACTCGGGCATTGCCGTCTACGCGGTCGGGCGAGCCGTGCACGCCTTGAGGCTCGCCGACGGCAGGGACGCCGTCCTCGCAACCGCTCCCCGGGCGATCCAGGGCCTCGAGATCGAGGCGCCCGGAGTCGCGTACTCCTACAACACCGTCAAAGGGATCAAGGACGTCGGTAACCTCGCCTTCGTCCCGATGAGCAAGGCGACCTCCCTCCTCAGCTGACCACGTCCTACTGGCTGGACGAGCCGGCTCCGGCA